>NZ_CP077770.1:2352500-2713125 GCF_019134595.1 Pseudoalteromonas shioyasakiensis
CATGATCCAGGGTATTAAACGTGGCCTATTCTCTAATGAAGCGGGTATGGGTAGCGCTGCAAATGCTGCTGCAACGGCAACACCTAACCCACCGCACCCTGCCTCACAAGGTTATGTACAAATGCTCGGCGTATTTGTAGATACAATTATTATTTGTACTGCAACTGCAGCCCTTATTTTATTATCACAGCAACTTATTCCTGATTCAGGTGTGACAGGGATTGCATTGACACAAGCAGCCCTTGAAGAACACGTTGGTAGTTGGGGTGCAACCTTTGTTGCGATTGCAATTTTGTTTTTTGCATTTACCTCGATTGTTGCAAATTATTCTTACGCCGAAACTAATTTATTGTTCTTAGAGCATAACCATGCTTCGGGTATGCTGATCTTCCGATTACTGGTACTTGGTATGGTGATGTTTGGTGCGCTTGGTGAATTGCCACTAGTATGGACCCTTGCCGATGTTTCGATGGGTTTAATGGCTATTGTTAACGTCATCGCTTTATTTATGTTATCGGGTGTCGTTATTTGGCTCGCGAAGGATTACAACACACAACGTAAAGCAGGTAAATTACCTACTTTTGATCCTTCGCAAAACAAAAAGCTAGATCAAACCATTCCTAAAGGTGCATGGCGAAAATAAGCTAGTAAAGTAAATTCTTAATTAGGGAGCGTTTGTGCTCCCTTTTTTGTATTTGCTAACTTTTCAAAAGCAGACAATATAAATGTGATCTGCTGTTCGTTAAGTTTGGACTCAAGCTGGGTAACAAGCTGCTCTTTAATTTGCGCTTTCAATGCTTGTTTTTGCTCTGCGGTTAATAATGGCTGCGATTGTTGGTGATAAGATTGCACAGCAGTGAGCATATCCATCACCACGTCATTATCAAAATCGGTTAGCGCTGCTTTGGCATTACTAATGGCTTGTTCTGATTTATCGAAGACGGTCGATACTTTACCAACAAGCACGCTCACCTCATGAATTTTCAGTACGTCGTTAATGTTCGACATAATAATCGCAATGGGAATGAGTACTAACGAGATCGCTAGACAAAGCCCAAATACCGCGCCTACCCAAAACTGATTTAAGCCACGTTTAAATTGCTCCATTATCTTTCCTTGATCCTATTTAGTGAATTCAGTAGTGCTGAAAACTTGAAACGCGTTAGCTGATTTAAAAAGACTAAGGAAACTATAGAACTATTTTGGCAATTAAAAAATAATTTGATGAGATTATAAAAAGAAATATAAATGAAATAGAGAAGAGGTATTTTATATAAATGGTGCCCGGGGCCGGACTTGAACCGGCACGCTGTTACCAGCGAGGGATTTTAAATCCCTTGTGTCTACCAATTCCACCACCCGGGCATCGGGTCGCTCGTAGAGCATGTGGAGTATTATATGGAGGCGGAACCCGGAGTCGAACCGAGGTAGACGGATTTGCAATCCGCTGCATGGCCACTCTGCCATTCCGCCTTATCGCTTCCAAATAATTGGAGCGGCACACGAGGCTCGAACTCGTGACCTCAACCTTGGCAAGGTTGCGCTCTACCAACTGAGCTAGTGCCGCAAATTTGTTACTGTCAGTGTTTTGTCCGTTGGTGCACAACCTTGGGGTTGCGATGACAACGCTCTGGCAACTAAGCTAGTGCCGCAATTTTTGATTAGTTACCACTAAAAATGGTGCCCGGGGCCGGACTTGAACCGGCACGCTGTTACCAGCGAGGGATTTTAAATCCCTTGTGTCTACCAATTCCACCACCCGGGCATCGGGTTTGCTATTTAAAGCAAGTGGATAAAGCTAATATGGAGCGGCACACGAGGCTCGAACTCGTGACCTCAACCTTGGCAAGGTTGCGCTCTACCAACTGAGCTAGTGCCGCATCATATTAACTCTAATATCATTTTTATAACTACATTTGGTATTGTAGTTAACCACAAAATGGTGCCCGGGGCCGGACTTGAACCGGCACGCTGTTACCAGCGAGGGATTTTAAATCCCTTGTGTCTACCAATTCCACCACCCGGGCATCGGGCTGCTCAAAGAGCGTGTGGAGTGTTGAATGGAGGCGGAACCCGGAGTCGAACCGAGGTGGACGGATTTGCAATCCGCTGCATGGCCACTCTGCCATTCCGCCAAGATAGATAATTGGAGCGGCACACGAGGCTCGAACTCGTGACCTCAACCTTGGCAAGGTTGCGCTCTACCAACTGAGCTAGTGCCGCTTTCTTTATCTTGGGGGCTATGCCCTCTCAACACGGACGCATTCTACAGAGATTATTAAACGCGTCAATATAAAAAATGCTAGTTTTGAACTGTTTGCTTATTTTTTATCTAAAACGGTGTGTAATTAAACGTTTAGGATCAATTTTTGGTCAATTCTGACCATGCTGCTATTAAATACTGCAACATAGAACTAAGCGTTAAGAATGTTGCCACATATAAAAGCCCATAACTTAAATAGATCATCCATGTATCAAACTGCCAGATCAAACCAATAATGGCTAGCATTTGTGCTGCAGTTTTAAACTTACCCATGTTTGATACAGCTACATTGTCACGTTTACCCTGCTCTGCCATCCATTCGCGTAATGCAGAGATAACAATTTCACGGCTAATAATAACTAATGCAGGAATAGTCATATACAAACTTTGGTAGTGGCTTGATAAAGCAACCAGTGCAGCACACACCATTACTTTATCGGCAACAGGATCTAAGAACGCACCAAAAGGCGTTGACTGATTTAAACGACGCGCTAGATAGCCATCAAGGATATCTGTAATTGACGCAAGCCAGAAAACAAACGCAGCTGCGAAAAACGCCCATGAGAAAGGCAAATAAAATATCACCAAAAAAATGGGGATAAGAAAAAGTCTAAAGGTTGTGAGTGTGTTTGGAATATTCCACATAACTACTTGGAGATGTCTTTTTTTACTATATTCGCACGAAGGCTACGCCTTGTCATGCAAATGATTAAATATCTTTTCAGCCATTTCAGGGCTGATCCCAGGAACTTGTTTTAATTGATCTATATTAGCAGCTTTTACCCCTTGCATGCCCCCTAAATATTTTAATATTGCTTGTCGGCGCTTTTGTCCTACGCCGGTAATTTCTTCTAACAATGATTGTGTGCGTTGTTTTTGTCGTTTATTACGATGCCCTGCAATGGCAAAACGGTGCGACTCATCACGAATATGCTGAATTAAATGCAGCGCTGGTGCATCTGAATCAAGTGGTATTGTTTTACGTCCGCCATCAATTAATAGCGTTTCTAAACCTGGTTTCCGACTAGTACCTTTTGCAACACCCACCAGCAATGGCATTTTATTATGCGGCCAGTTTTCAAAATATTGCTCAGCACGAGATAATTGACCTTTACCACCATCGATGAAGATGACATCTGGAATTTTTTCTTCATCGACTACTTTGTTGTAGCGTTTATTAAGTGCAAATTCCATCGCAGCATAATCATCACCACCGGTGATGCCAGTAACATTGAATCGGCGATATTCTTTATTATTAGGCCCTTGCGAATCAAACACCACACAACTTGCTACCGTGTTTTCACCCATTGTATGACTGATATCAAAACATTCCATACGATTAATATCATCTAGACGTAATGTTTCTTTTAATTGTGCGTAGCGTTTGTTGATTGAGTCCTGCGTGCTTTGCTTAACACTAATGCTGTTGAGTGCATTTTTATTAGCAAGCTTTAAATACCGTGCCCGCTCACCGCGATTAGCAACTTTTAAACTCACTTTACGTTCAGAGATTGCCGTAAGGGCTTCGCTTAATGGCTCACTTTCTTCAATACTAAACGGTAATATAATTTCTTTGGCAATACGCCCCGTTGCCCCAGGTGCTAAGTAATATTGACCTAAAAAAGAGGTTAGAATCTCTTCTTCACCTGAATCTTTTGGTACTTTAGGGAAATAGGTTTTACTGCCAAGCACTTTATGGTCGCGGATCATTAATAAGTGAACCGCATTTAAACCATTTAAATGCGCAAAACCCACTACATCCATTTCGGCATGGTTACCTGAAATAGATTGTTGCTCCTGCATTTTTCGAAGCAACATGATTTGGTCTCGCACTTTGGCCGCAAGCTCAAATTTAAGCTCTTTACTTGCCTGCTCCATTTTAGTAACTAAATCAGCAATAACTTCATGAGATTTGCCCAGCAAAAACTTGCGAACAAAATCAACTTCTTGTTGATATTCTTCATCGGATATTTTATTTACACACGGCGCTGAGCAGCGTTTTAACTGATATTGTAAACATGGACGGCTTCTAGCTCGGTAATAAGCATCTTCACATTGGCGAACCGGAAAAATTTTTTGCATTAAACGCAAACTTTCAGATACCGCTCCTGCACTTGGGAATGGACCAAAGTATTCGCCTTTAATTTTTCGGCTACCACGATGAAAAGCGAGTCGCGGGTGCTTATGATCAGTTAACAGAATATACGGATATGACTTATCATCTCGCAGCAAAATATTGTAACGAGGCTGATATTTTTTAATTAGGTTGTTTTCGAGTAATAAGGCTTCGGTTTCAGTGTTGGTCAGGGTGACTTCAATACCGCAAATATTACTTACTAATACACGCGTTTTACTATCAGTGACATTACTACGGAAGTAACTACTTACGCGCTTTTTTAGATTTTTAGCCTTACCAACATAGATAACTTGCCCCTCACTATCAAGCATTCGGTAGACACCGGGCTCACTTGATAGTGTTTTTAGAAAACGGGCTGGTTCGAAATCAGACATTGAGCAAATTAATGCGAGCTATCAATGTCGATCATTTTATGACGAATTGCTAAATGGGTAAGTTCAACATCACCCCCTACATTTAGCTTTTCAAACATGCGATAGCGATAGCTATTCACTGTTTTTGAACTCAGGTTCAAACGATCCGCAATATCTTGCGCTTTCTCACCTTTAGTGATCATCAGCATGATTTGCAGCTCACGCTCAGACAAACTCTGGAATGGGTTTTCATCTGTGCGACCGCTTACCTGGGCAAGGGCAATTTGCTGTGCAATTTCAGGTGCAATATAACGTTGCCCTGCATTAACCGCACGAATGGCGTTAACCATTTCATCAGAGCCGGCACCTTTTGTCAGATAACCATGAGCACCGATTTGCATTACTTTACTTGGGAATGGATCTTCACAATGCACAGTAAGCACAATAATTTTTACATCTGGGCAATAACGACAAATTTTCTTGGTCGCTTCTAAACCACCAATACCAGGCATATTCATGTCCATCAACACGATATCAGGTGAATGTTGACGGCAAAATTGCACCGCTTCTTCACCGGTTTTAGCTTCACCCACCACTTTAAAACCACGAACATCATCAAGTATACGTCTGATCCCTGTCCGTACAAGTTCATGGTCATCAACTAAAAGTACATTAATCAATGGAACATCCTCAAATAACCCAAATAGCTGCTTTCGCACAATTTAATGTGCCACATTAGCACAGAAAAAGTGAAACGATAAATCAAAATATCGTTTCACTAATTAATTTTAAGCTGATGCTTTCTCGCTGAAACGATCAACCCATAGGGCAATGATACCATCACCTGTAACATTACAGGCAGTACCAAAGCTATCTTGTGCTAAATAAAGTGCAATCATTAATGCAACCGCACCTTCATTAAAACCAAGCATACTTGTTAAAAGACCCAATGCCGACATAACTGCCCCACCTGGTGCGCCAGGCGCAGCAATCATTACAACACCTAACATCATGATAAATGGCAACATACCAAATAACGATGGTACATCCATATTCGGTGATAAGAACATCACAGCCATTGCACATGTCACAATCGTAATTGTTGAGCCCGATAAATGGATAGTTGCACATAAAGGCACTGTAAAGTTAGCAACATCTTCTTTTACGTTATTTGCTTTGCTTGAGCGAAGTGAAACTGGAATGGTTGCTGCACTCGACATTGTACCTAAAGCAGTAAAATAAGCGGGTAGCATATTTTTTACAAGCTCTAATGGGTTACGCTTTAGTAAAAGGCCTGTAGATACATATAAAACAGTCAGCCATAGCCAATGCATAATTAATGCAGCCAGTAAAACAATGCCAAAGGTTTGTAGTGTATCAACCACGGTGCCAGCAACTGTCATTTCCGCGAATACACCGGCAATGTAGAAAGGTAACGCAGGAATAATTACTTTTGCTAGTAAGCCATCAATCACATCACGGCCCTGATCTGATACTTTCTTTAAAGTATCAAGCTGTAATTGGCTCATACCAATACCAAAAATGAATGCCGCAGCAAGAGCTGTCATTACACTCATAAGTGGTGGAATTTCTAAATCAATAAAGCTCCCCACTTCTGTAGCAACTTCTGCTTCAAACGTTAAACCGCCATCAAACAATGGGATCATAGCGCTGACAAGTAAAAACGCTAAGGTTCCAGCAATAACGGTTGAACCATATGCAAAGCCAACTGTTTTTCCTAACAAGTGGCCTGACCCTTTTGGTAAACCAGCAATACCTGATGCGATAAAAAATAAAATAATTAACGGGATGGTAAAGGTGATCAACTGACCTATTATTTCTTTTACTGTGTAAAGGAGTTCAACACCTGTTAGTGGCACATATAAGCCCACTAAAATACCGGCAACAATACCAGCAATTAATTTTAGAATTAAATTCATAACGATCACTTCAATTTTTAGGTGGTAATCTTTTACCACGTTTTAGTTTACTTTTGTTATAAAACAGCCAAATTAACGTTTAACTGCGCAAATTACCACCACAGCTTGTTAGAATCTAATTTGAACGTAAATATATGCGCCCTGTCGCGTTGCATTTGTTAACAAAGTTGCAAATTAATAACATGCTCGCAGTTTTGAATACCCGTATAGTGCTTATGTATAAATCAATGTTAAGTGCCGCTCTATTAAGCGTGCCTTTTACCAGCTTGGCCACCAGCCAACCTGTCACCCTTCCTTTTATTGCAGAGCAGGCAACAATTGACGGCCAGCTCAATGAGCCAAGTTGGCAACGTGCCAAAAAAATTACCATAGACAACGTTACTTGGCCTTACGAAAACAGTAAAAGCCCAGTCACCACCTACGCTTATGTTTATGAAAATGGCGAAACACTTTTTATTGGCTTTGAAGCAAATGACCCAAATCCAGAACTTATTCGTGCTTTTTACCGTGACCGTGACGCAGCCTGGGATGATGACTTAGTCGGGCTAAAAATTGATTCATACAATAATTCTCAATTAGCTTATCAATTTTTTATTAACCCACTTGGCGTACAACAAGATTCAATAGAAAACGAACTGACCAAACATGAAAGCTCATCATGGGACGGTATTTGGGATAGCGTCGGTGTTATTCATGATAAAGGCTACACAGTTGAAGTTGCCATTCCATTACGCGTATTGAATTTTGACGACAGCGTAGCAAGTAAGACTATGGCGATGGAGTTTTTACGCTTTTTACCGCGCAGTGAACGGTTACGTATCTCAAATATGCAAATTGACCATGGTAACAACTGTTGGATTTGCCAAATGCCAAGTTACCAAGGTTTTGAACAAGCAAAGCAAGGCAACAACGTGGCGATTATTCCATCTGTGGTGCTTGGCAAAAATGAGACACGTGATATTGATGGCGCACAAGTTGATGACTGGGAGTCAGAGAACAACACTGAAGCCAGCCTCGATGTTAAATGGGGGATCACCCCAGATATCACCTTAAATGCGACGATTAATCCTGATTTTTCTCAGGTTGAAGCGGATGTAGCACAATTGAGTGTGAACAATAATTTCAGTTTATTCTTCCCAGAAAAGCGTGCCTTCTTTTTAGATAACGCTGACTACTTTGCCTCAACACTTAACCTTATTCATACCCGTAATATTGCCCAGCCAGATTACGGCACGAAAATCACCGGAAGTAAAAATGGCCATACATTTGCCGGCTTCATTGCCAATGATACACAAACCAATGTGTTAATCCCGGGCAATTTAGGCTCATCTCTTGTTGCCCTTGACGAGAAAAGTGAAAACGGTGCCCTGCGTTATCGATACGATTTTGAATCAGGATTATCACTCGGTTCAACGGCAACACACAGACAAAGTGATGATTATAAAAACACGGTTTACAGTATTGATAGTAAATACAAACCAACAGTGAACGATGTTTTCTTAGTACAAGTATTAAAGTCACAAACGCAATACAGCCAAGATTTTATCGATGAGTTATGTGATGGTGATAACTGCTTACAGCCCGAGCAAGTAATTTGTGAATTAAATAGTGACTGCGACTATAACGAAGGCGTACTTCGTGTTTTAAGTAGAGAACAGCAATCAGGTACTGGCTACTACCTAAAGTATCAACACGACGAGAAGTACTGGCGTGCCTTCGCTGATTATAATTATCGCGATGCTGATTTAAGAGCTGACTTGGGCTTTATCTCACAAGTTGATTTTAAAAAGTTTACAACTGGTGGGGAATACCGCTGGTATGGCGATAAAGGCAATTGGTGGAATCGCGCTAACCTTTACGCCGATTGGGATATTACCCACAACGAAAATAACGAACTTCTTGAAAAAGAAGCACAAACTAGTTTTTCAGTCAGCGGCCCGTTACAGAGCTTTTTTGAAGTCTCTGTTGAACACCGTAACCGCACCGGCCTTCGCCACGATAAATCACGTTTAGATATCGACGGCAACACTGACTTGTTTAGCGAAAATGGCGTTGGCTTTTACAGTGACTTTAAACCAAAAGCTGGGGTATTTGCTTCTTTATATATGTATACAGGTAATGCCGTTGATTTAGCGAACAACCGCGTTGGTGATAAGTTCCATATACGCCCTGTGCTGAATATGAACCTTGGTAAGCATTTTGAAGTGCGTTTACGCCATACTTATGAGCAGCTTGAAGCCGATGGCAGTGAAGTATTTACCGCCAACCTAAGTGATGTGCGTTTAACTTACCAATTCAACGTGAATAGCTTTTTACGCCTTGCAGTCATTTATACCGATTTAGAACGCAATCAGGCTAATTACATTGATGATGTAGATAGCCAATATAAAAACCTAGCCACTCAGCTGTTGTATTCTTACAAGCTGAACCCGCAAACGGTTTTCTTTGCAGGTTACTCAGATAATGGCTATCAAGATGATGAGCTATCATCAATTACTAAAGAGCAGCGTACGTTATTTGCTAAATTTAGCTACGCTTGGTTACTTTAAGACCCTATTAGCGCACCTTTTGGTGCGCGCCCTTCTTTTCCCACCTTATTACTAAATGCTATAAGCCTATTCGCTATATGTT
Source organism: Pseudoalteromonas shioyasakiensis (assembly GCF_019134595.1). Taxonomy (NCBI): domain Bacteria; kingdom Pseudomonadati; phylum Pseudomonadota; class Gammaproteobacteria; order Alteromonadales; family Pseudoalteromonadaceae; genus Pseudoalteromonas; species Pseudoalteromonas shioyasakiensis. Next base: position 2,361,825 of record NZ_CP077770.1, read on the forward strand.
ATAGCCAAACTTTACTTTCGTTTTTATTTCACCACAGTAAAGTGTGACTATTACAGATCACTAGCCTTAGCTAGTTGATCAACGATTGAATAAATTGCTTCCAAGGGAACACTATGTCTAACATTTTTGAAGATAATTCATTAACGATTGGTAATACACCAATTGTAAAGCTTAACCGCGTAACCTCAGGTAATGTTTTTGCTAAAGTTGAATCACGTAACCCAAGCTTCAGTGTTAAATGCCGTATTGGCGCTTCAATGATCTGGGAAGCAGAAAAGTCAGGTGTATTAACCAAAGAAAAAGAGTTAATCGAGCCGACTTCAGGTAACACAGGTATCGCACTTGCTTTTGTAGCTGCTTCTCGTGGCTATAAGCTAACCCTGACTATGCCTAACACAATGAGCTTAGAGCGTCGTAAATTATTAAAAGCCTTAGGTGCTAACCTAGTATTGACTGATGGCGCTAAGGGTATGAATGGCGCGATTGAAAAAGCAAAAGAAATTCAAGCGAGTGAGCCTGAAAAATACATTCTTTTACAACAGTTCGAAAACCCAGCTAACCCGAAAATTCACTTTGAAACAACGGGCCCTGAAATCTATGAAGCAATGGACGGTAAAATCGATATCTTCGTAGCAGGTGTTGGTACTGGTGGTACTATTACGGGTGTTAGCCGTTACCTTAAGCTAGAAAAAGGTTTAAATGTACAATCGGTTGCTGTTGAACCAACTAACTCTCCAGTTATTAGCCAAACTTTAGCTGGTGAAGAAGTTAAACCAGGCCCTCATAAAATCCAAGGTATCGGTGCAGGCTTCATTCCTGGCAACCTTGATTTAGAAGTTGTAGACGCTGCAGAGCAAGTATCAAATGAAGATGCGATTGCTATGGCTCATGAACTGATGAAAAACGAAGGTATTTTAGTGGGTATTTCTTCTGGTGCAGCAGTAGTTGCGGCAAAACGCCTTGCTGAAAAACCTGAGAACGCAGACAAGAACATTGTGGTAATTTTACCAAGCGCGACTGAGCGTTACTTATCTAGCCCATTATTTGCTGAAGAGTTCAGCGATAAAGAGCTAGTTCAGTAACCACTAAGAATCTCTTAGTTGTTAAAAAAGGATGCAGACATGCGTCCTTTTTTATTACCTAAAATAAATAAAACCAATAATTTTACCGAGTTAACTTTACATCATGCTCATTTAGTCACACACTTAATTTTAAGTTCACTCGAAAAACTACAACAATGAAAAATATACTTTTAACTTTTATCCTTCTAAGTAGCAGCATTCTTTTCGGTTGCGGTTCTGAAGACGCACCAAAGGGCGAAAAAAACACCCCAGGTAATGTAGCGACTCTCTATTTTGATGCTTTATACAACCAAAACGATTTAAATCTTGCGATGGAATATGCCACGCCTAAAATGGCGCGAATTATGAAATCTTATGGTACCGCTGGGCAGTTCGCTCGTAACTTGGTTAACATGCAATATGATGAAGTGGTGATTGAAGTCGATATGACTAACATGAGCCTACGCGAACAGTATGGCGATAAAGCCAATATCAATTTAATTTTTACGGGTTATTTTAATGGTAAGAAAATTGATGATATGCGCAGTGTGAAAATGATGCGTAAAAAAGGCAAGTGGTACATAGAAAAAATTAATGCCGATCCATTTGCGCGTTAATGTTACAAAAACTAAAAAAGGGCCTGATGGCCCTTTTTTAGTTTTAGAGTATTACTGAAAATTGATATCAGTACTACTCTTCGTCAAACTCTTGATCTTGACGCTGTGCAGGACGCGCTAAGATCTCAACGTAAAACGATGTAAGCTGTTTTGCTTCGATATCGCTAATACATTTATTGATCTCTGCCACGTGAACGACATTGGCCTCATCCGCTGATTCACCAAACTTACAGTCAAACGCCCAATAGTCGGCGCCTGCCGGGAGTGTTTTATTACGCTCACGTTTTAAGTATTTTTTTACTTCGTGCTTGGCTGCATCAACCATACGAGGGTATTTAATTTTCTCGTGGTTTAGCGTGAATGTTTTCTTCATTATAGTCCTAGTAACTTGGTTCAATGACAATGGCATTAAGCCATAGACTGCTATTATAACAAGCACATCTTAATTTAGCTGTACTTTTTGCAGTTTTACTTAAATATAAGTTTATTCTTAGTCTGTGACATTTCTATTATGCCACTTATACCTAAGCTGTAGCTAAGTGCAGAGGTTGATGTATCGCCTCGTCGGTAAGGCTGTCATAAAAAGCGGCAGCGTCGATTTGTGGGCGCTCAACAGGTTTGTTTTTTTCATAAAAGCGTTTTCTAACTGCAGGCTCACAGTTATCAATCACCTCTAGCGGCACATGCTGCTTATCATCACGAACATTCAGTGGCTCTGGGTTTAAGCAATGACGTAATCTGATATCTGATAAACCACCTTGCAGTAATCTAAAAGCATTATCTTGGCCAATCAGCATATCAAACTGTTCGGGTGCTAATGGTTGTGTAGGGCCTGCGCCTAATTCGGTGCGCAAAGCAGATTCAGATACTTCAGGATTGCTTAATTCAGTTTTTGGCAGGTGAAACTGGCTAAAATCGAGCGCATCATGAGACAGCATTGCTAGTAATAAAGCAAACTCTCCAGAGCGGTGCTCGTGAACACTTTTATTTAGACGATTATCGAGTTGACTCTCTGTGAGCAACAAACCATCAATTTGCATAGTCTTTAGCCAAATAGTTTCTTGATTAACCAGTTATCGGCATTTATGCATTTTTCTTTAGTTTTTTTCTTTACTTAAATAATAAGTTTGCTATTATCAGCGCCGTTGCATTGGAGGGGTTCCCGAGCGGCCAAAGGGATCAGACTGTAAATCTGACGGCTCAGCCTTCGCTGGTTCGAATCCAGCTCCCTCCACCACTTTCCTTTTTAGAAAAGTGGGGCCAAATGCAATAGTAAAAATTTGTGTGGAGGGGTTCCCGAGCGGCCAAAGGGATCAGACTGTAAATCTGACGGCTCAGCCTTCGCTGGTTCGAATCCAGCTCCCTCCACCACTCTTTATTCTTTCTAGCTTTACTCTTTCTAGCTTTACTCTTTCTAGCTTTACTCTTTCTAGCTTTACTCTTTCTAGCTTTACTCTTTCTAGCTTTACTCTTTCTAGCTTTACTCTTTCTAGCTTTACTCTCGCTAACTTAAGCTACCAACTCAAACTACTACCATTTGCTTTTAACCACTGCTCTGCTTTTTTATAATCTGGATAAAACTGGCTCACACGTTGCCAAAACTTAGCGCTGTGGTTCATATGTAAAAGATGTGCAAGCTCATGTACAACCACATAATCAATCACCCAGGTTGGCGCACTTGCTAGATGTAGATTAAAGGTCAACTCACGGCGCTTATTACAACTGCCCCAACGACGTTTATAATGTTGAATTTTAAGCTTTGTCGGTAATGTTTCTGACATCTGCAAACAATAATCATGCACACGCATTTCGATATAGCTCTCAAGCTTTTCATGTAAAAACTGCTCCAGCAAAGCTAGGTAGTTAGCTTCTTGATGTTTGACGCGTGATGATATTGATAAGGTAAGCTGAGCGTGTTCATCTTGTCGCCACGTGCTTTTCGGGCTTTTTGCAAATACTATCGGCACATTTTGCCCAAACAACTTAATAGTGGCGTTTACTAGTGGTAGTTGACGGCGCTCAGCATGAATGGATTGTTTGGCTATTTGTTCAGCCACCCAATCTTGCTTGGTCTTAAGCCAGGCATCTATTTCAGTTTGTGGAACATAAAACGGCGCATAAACGGTAAGTTTTTGCTCGGCAACTTTAATTGCCACGGTTGTTCTGCGTTTACTACGCTTTAAGGTGTAATCCAACAAAAGTTAGCCAATTCAATTAATAAAAATGAGAGATTCCATTTTACCCTGCTAAATAGCTGCTAATCTATAAAGATGACTCACAAATAAGTTTTCATCCTTATGCCTGACAAACCATGTTGTAGTTATACCTCGCCAACAGGTAACAAGTGCCAAGAAACAGATATGGGCTCTGGATTTTGCTTTTGGCATGATAGTAAATTTGATAAATCAGGGCTAGATCTAACCCAAAAATTAGAGCGGTATGCAAAAAAAGGTGGCTTGTTAGAAGGCTTACAACTGAAAAGAGCGAACCTCTCAGGGCTGAACTTAATTAAGCAGGACGATGAAGATGGCTATGATCTCTCATATTGTAATTTTTATCGCGCAAATTTAACGGGCGCTCACTTATTTAATAACAAAATCTCGAATGCCTCATTGATGAAAGCCAATTTACATAGTGCAAGCTTGCATTACTGTGACTTAAGAAATACCAATTTACTGGGTATAAAACTCAATGACAGCCGAATTGATAACATCGAATTGGGTGACCAATTATTACAAGAAGCGGCTGCATTTAAAGCACGTAAAAATAAGCAGCATGATGAAGCACGAGACTTATTTGAGCAATCTGAAGAAATATACCGCAACTTAAGAAAAGCCTCTGAACATCAAGGATTATTTGAGCTCGCAGGTAACTTCACCTACAAAGAATTAAGAATGCGCCATGCACAATACCCTAGAGGCTCAACCAAGCAAATTACTTCCAGCTTTATAGATATGCTATGTGGTTATGGCGAAAAGCCCGAAAACGTCATTCGCTTTAGCTTATCACTGATTATTTGCTGTGCCTTTTGTTATTTCTTATTTGGGGTTAGTTATCAAGATTCTGTGATGCAACTGAGTTTTGAAAACTCATTTCAAAGCAATTTATCAGCATTACTGAATAGTTTTTACTTCAGCGTGGTGACTTTTACCACGCTTGGCTATGGTGATATTACGCCAATTGGTTTTTCGAGGTTAATCGCAGCAATAGAAGCATTTTGTGGAAGCTTCTCGCTTGCTTTATTCGTTGTTGTTTTTGTAAAGCGTATGACTCGCTAACGCATAATGTATGAACCTATGTGCTCTTTCGCCTGATACATTTTTTTATCTGCACGATTAATTAATTCTTCAGCATCAACTGTGCTATCAAGAGGCGCTGCGATAAGACCAAAACTTAGATGAAGTTCGGGATATTGTTGTTCGAATGCAGCTATGAGTTTTTCACAAATACTAAAGGCGCTATCTAATTCGCAGTCAGGTAAAATGATACAGAATTCATCCCCTCCATAACGACACGGAATATCAATCTCACGAATATTTTCAATTAAGTATTGACCTATATACTTAAGTACTTCATCGCCTTTTAAGTGGCCTTGCGTATCATTCACCGACTTAAAGTCATCTAAATCAAAATAAACAACCGTTAATGGCGATTTGTGACGTCTGGCTCTGGCAAGGTCGCGTTGTAATAACTCTTGCATTACACGGCGATTGTAGAGGTTAGTGAGAGGGTCGAGCTTAGCGAGCTTCTCAAGTTCTTGAGTACGCTGAGCAACTTTTTCTTCAAGGCCTTTCGCGTAGACTTCGGTACGACGCTTCGCATTTTCAATTTCACCCACTAAGCTATCAATATAAGTATCAAAGACCAAGGTCGTATCAAAGTAAATCAATTTATCAATGATATTAAGGGTATGATTTAACTCATCTTGATCGCTTATAGTGGTGCGAAGTACATTAAAAATAAGCTCTTTTAAGGTACACACTGCCGATAGGTAGAGTTTTGGCTCAACACCTATACGCTTATGCACCATACCAATCCGTAAGCGGTTATTAACATATTCATGCTCGTAGCGCCCACAAAATAAGTCGATGATATACTGCCTTTGCGCATCTCTTAGCCGCGTTAAGGTATCTGCATCACCAATTAATAACGAAATTTCATCCACTTCAGTTTGCTTTTTGTAAAACTCATTGACCATATTTTCGATGGCTGATTCGATTATAGGTTTATAGTTCAAAAGAGATGACAGACTATTTGAAGTCAGCCCTAATAAGCTCATTCTGTGTTGGATTTCTACATCATTAATCTGCATTTGCTCAACTAAAGTCTGCTCGGTTCTTCTCATCTACCCACCTCAAACTACTCCTTTATAATTAAATATAGCCAAGGTTTTGAATCCTACGTACTTAAGTGATAGGTTTTTCTCTAAATTCACCACAATTTGTATTAGACTGCTATTACAAGCCGTTTCAAAAAAATATTATGCTCGCGAAATTTTTTATCACCGATCAAGACCCAAGCTTAATTGTGAGTGGCGTTTATGATCCAAGTTTAGTTGCTCTTTCTATTGCTACGGCTATTTTTGCTGCTTATTTTTCGCTTCATATCATTGATTTAGCAAACAGAACACAATTCGATTCATACCGTAAATTAGGCTGTGCGACAGGTGCCTTAGTGATGTCTGGCGGCATTTGGAGTATGCACTTTATCGGCATGCTGGCTTTTTCTTTATGCACCACCATAGAGTACGACCCAGCGCTGACATTTTTTTCGTTTATTCCTGCATTTTTAGCCTGCTATACCACTTTTTCATTTTTTAAACGAAAAGATCTAAAGCAAATACCAAAAACAATAAAGCTACTAATTGGCTCTGTATTACTTGGCTCTGGCATTGGTGCGATGCACTATTCAGGCATGGCAGCCATGCAAATGAGCCCTCTTCTTCGTTACGACCCGGCTTGGTTTGCAGCATCAATTTTGGTGGCTGTTGCATTATCTTTTGTCGGTTTATATACGCGCTTTCACTTAGGTGAGCATTTTAAAAAGCTCACAGTGTTACAAACCCGCGTCACCTGCGCCATTATCTTTGGCTTTGCTGTGGCAGGTATGCACTACATGGGAATGGCCGCAACACGCTTTGTTGCAACCTCTCCTTTATTATCTGAAAACGTTCAAACGTCGCAACTCACTTTTATAGCTATAAGCGTTTCATTTGCCACCGTGTTGTTGACTGCTCTGGTTGGCATTATTAATGGCATGGTGCGTTTTCGTTTATTACTAGCAGAAAAATCAGCTGAAGAGTCGCGCCTAGATGCCATTTTAGGCACTGCAATAGATGGCATCGTAACGATTAATATTCATGGAATTATTCTAAGCTTTAATAAATCCGCAGAAACTATTTTTGGTTGGCGCCAAGACGAAGTGCTTGGCAAAAACGTAAAACTATTGATGAACGACGATATTGCCGCACAACACGATGGTTACTTAGCAGATAGTAGCAGGCACGAAGTCAAAAAAGTTATAGGCGTTAACCGTAATGTATTTGCAAAACATAAAGATGGTCACTTATTCCCGATTCGGTTAGGCCTTGGTGAAGTTAAACAACCTAACGCAGAGACACTTTTTGTAGGCTTTATAACTGATTTAACTGAGCAACGTGCACTGCAGCAAAGTCTTGAAGAAAAAGAACAACAATACCGTACCTTAATGAACAATACTCCCGGCGCTGTATTCCGTTGCTTATTAGACGAGCACTGGACAATGAAATTTATAAGCCCGAGTGTTGCTGATTTAACAGGATATAGCCCTCAAGAGTTTACCGATGGCACCGTTACATTTGCCCAAATCATCAATAATGATGATGTAGCGCATATTGATGAAGTTATTGAAAAAGCCATAGCAGAAAAAAACCAATATGCTGTTGAGTACCGTATTCGCCACAGAACTGGGAAAGTTGTCTGGGTTTTAGACCAAGGAACAATTAACGAAAATAGTGATACTCAACAAAAGTGGATTGATGGTGTACTCGTTGATATCACTGCTCGTCACGAATATGAAGAATCCCTAAAAAAGGCAAAACAAGAAGCGGAAGCCGCAGCACAAGCAAAACAATCATTTATGGCAAATATGAGTCATGAAATTCGCACACCAATGAATGCCATAATCGGCTTTAGCGATATATTAATGGATAGCCCACTCAGTAAAGAGCAACAAAAACATATTATTACCGTAAATAAATCGGCTCGCTCATTGCTGCATTTACTCAATGAAGTGCTTGACTCTGCAAAATTAGAAAAAGGCAAACTCGATATTCATGCAGAGCACTTTAACTTACAAGCACTACTAGACAACATCGTATCGACCTTTTGGCTTGAGGCGAAGCGAAAAGATATCCTGCTTGATTTGATCATCTCTGAAAATATTGCGCCTATTTATATTGGTGACGAGTCTCGTATTCGCCAAGTAATGAATAACCTCATCGGTAATGCGATTAAGTTTACAGAGCAAGGCTCTGTGACTATCACTGTGAGCCAAACTCAAAACAAGCAATTGTTTTTCGAAGTGCAAGACAGTGGTATTGGTATAGCCAAGCACCGCTTAGATGCTATTTTTCAGCCTTTTGAACAAGCCGATGGTACCATGACACGCCGATTTGGTGGCACAGGTCTTGGCACAACTATTAGTAAGCAGCTTGTTGAATTAATGGGTGGTTCAATTGGTGCTATCAGTGAAGAAGGCAAAGGCAGCTGCTTCTACTTTACCCTACCATTACAAGAAGGTGATATCAGCCAAGTCGATACCTTAACTTGCAACCAATTAAACTTACCAAAACTTCGCATATTAGTGGTTGATGACATTGAACAAAATGTTGAGCTATTGAACATTTTATTATCGCAAGCTGGACACACCATCATTACCGCTCAAAATGGCCTTGAAGCCATTGCAGCATTCGAGCAGCAAAGCTTTGATGTGATTTTAATGGATATTCATATGCCGGAATGTGACGGCATTACGGCCTGTAAAGAAATCCGTGAAATTGAAAAAGCCAGATGCTTAAAAATTACACCTATCATCGCGTTGACGGCGAGTGTTTTACAACAAGATAAAATTACCACAAAACAAGCTGGTATGAATGGCTTTGCAAATAAACCCGTTGATATTAACCAGCTGAACCATGAAATCGCGAAAGTGCTTGGTTTAGAAGTAAATAAAGTCACTAGTAATAAAAGCGCTGATGAGAAAAAACACATCAACTACGACAAAGGCGTTTTGATGTGGGGAAGCAAAGAAAAGTTAAATACGGAAATTGGCTTATTCCTAAGCAATCATCAGCAGAGTATTCTACAACTGAAGGATCAGAAACTCAGCGAACAAGAACAAAAAGCAATTTTGCATACTCTAAAAGGAGTCGCAGGTAATTTAGCCCTGGCAAAATTATTATATTTGTTATCAAACGCTGAGAAAGAACGTGAAAAGGAAAGCTTCCCTACACTCATTGCCGAGTGCGAACAGGAATGGCAAACGCTGATTGCATTGCTTGCAGAGCAGCAACAACCTAGTTCAAATCAGCAACCTATACTCGAAACGTCGTTGGGCGCATTTATTAACCAAATAGAGGCACTGCAAGCGCAAGCTGAGCATGCAGAAATAGACGATGATTTATTAAGCCTGGTGCAATCCCAAGCACCGGCAACCTACCAAGATCAGGTTGTTGAAATTTGTGCGCATTTTGAAAACTTTGACTTTGATGCAGCAAGCACTGCTTTATCAGCTTTAAAGCATACTCTCCAAGCTGCTAAGGAACACGTATGACGCAAATCTCAGAACGTGCAAGAATTTTGGTCGTCGATGATGAACCAGCCAATTTAAAAGTGATCCGTGAAGTACTCGCTAATGATTATCGCTTATCATTTGCAAAATCTGGCGAGCTTGCTCTTCAGCTTATTGAGAACGAACCTCCTAAATTGATTTTGCTCGATATTATGATGCCAGATATGAGCGGCTTTGAAGTTTGTAAAGTATTGAAAGCAAATCCTAAAACCGCTCATATTCCTGTTATCTTTGTTACCGCACTTTCCCATGAGCAGGATGAGTCTGAAGGCTTTGCTCTAGGTGCAGTCGATTATATTACCAAACCAATTAGCCCTGCGATTGTCAGGGCGCGGGTTAAAAATCATTTATCTTTAGTGCAAGCTGAGCAACTGCAATTAGCCCATATTGATTTGATCCAACGTTTAGGCCGCGCTGCAGAATACAAAGACACCGACACCGGTGAGCACATTGCAAGAATGAGCCGCTACAGTAAAGTACTCGCCCTTGCCTATGGCATGAGCGAGTACGAGGCAGAGCAGCTTAAACAGGCAGCGCCGATGCATGACGTTGGTAAGATAGGCATTCCTGATTCAGTACTATTAAAGCCTGGTCGCTTAAACGAAAACGAATACGAGCACATGAAACAGCATGCCTTAATCGGTGCGAAAATTTTAGAGAACTCAACTTCGCCGCTATTACAGCTTGCTCATAAGCTTGCCCTTGAACACCATGAAAAGTGGGATGGTACGGGTTATCCGTATGGCCTGAAATGCGAAGAGATCAGTATTGAAGGGCGTATTGTCACAATTGCTGACGTGTTTGATGCATTAACATCAAAACGCCCTTATAAAAAAGCGTGGTCGGTTGAAGAAGCCCTCGACTTATTAAAAGATGAGGCAGGTAAGCATTTTGATCCGCAATTAGTTGATTTATTTATTGGCCAAATAGATAGCATTATAGAAATCAAAAACACTTATACTAGCTAATGACGAATTAAAGGTCTCATTTGAGGCCTTTTTTAATTGCATCATAATCATGAGAAGTTATTTCATGGCTATTACCTGCACAATCTTTAAAATACATTGAATAAGTAACACCGTGATCGGCAACAATTGTTTTAATATCAAATTGAGCTAGATGCTCAAGCCACGCTAAAAACTGTGCTGCATTTGCGCCAAAGGCAATACCTTTGCTTCTACCCTCAGCTTCAAACAATGCTAAACGAATTGTTTTTGCTTGGTCTTCTAAAGTTAAAGGCCCTTTTCCTTCATCCCAAAAAGCAAGCTCTGGTACTACACTAAAACCGAGCACTTGTTGATACCACTTTAGCGCAGTCGATAAATCATCAACATTTAAGTGGCAATGATCAACACCACATAAAGATGGAATAGCCATATTACTCACCAATTTCGGTTTTTAACTGCTCTAAAAATTCAAGCATGTAAGCTGTGCGTCGTTTGGCTTCATCTTTCGCTGATGGCGTGTTCATACTCTCGCTAATGTGTAATAACTTAATGAAAAAATGATCAAGGGTGTATTTTGTATCGTCAGGTTCGCGGTTTAAACAAAATGGATCGTCTTTATGATACAGATAGCGACCAATTGAGCCCCCTACTTTCATGCAGCGACTCACACCAATTGCACCTAATGCATCCATTCGATCTGCATCTTGCACTATTTGCGCTTCAACACTTTCTACTTTGATATTGGCACTAAAGCTATGTGCCGCAATAGCATGATGAATAGCGCTAAAATACTGCTCAGGATAATTAATTGAAGCTAAAAAGCTTAACGCCTTGTCTGCAGCCATGGTTGATGCTTTTGCCCGATCGGGGTGGTTTTTAGCAACCGCAACACAATCATGTAACCAAGCTGCGGGTAACACCACAGCCATTTCTGCCTGCTCGGCAATACATAATTGTTTTGCAACCCTCACGACTCGCTCAATATGACTAATATCGTGTGCGACATCGGCATGGAGTAAAGACAAAATAAAGTCTCGACACTGAGTTTCTAACGCTGCAAAGTCTATTTCTGGCTGCATATACTAGCTATCACCATTAACTGATTGAAATTATGCTTACTTTAGCGTGGTTGCTGGATTTGTTCAAAACATTCATTGTATGTTTGCCACTGCTTCATTAAACTATGCCCCCTTTTGTTTGACGCGAGAATCCCTATGTCATCTGCTATTTACCTGCAAGCTGGACGAGAAAAATCATTAAAAAGAAAACATCCTTGGGTGTTCTCAAAAGCCATTAAAAAAGTAAAAGGTAAGCCAGGCCTAGGTGATACTGTCACTATCTATGACAATGACGGCAAGTTTTTAGCGATTGCAGCTTACAGCCCGCAGTCGCAAATTCGCGCTCGCGTATGGAGCTTCGATCAAAACGAAATCATTGACCAGGCATTTTTTGTAAAACGTCTACGCCGTGCCTATGATGCGCGCGAACAGGTGATCAGCGAAGGCGGTTTAACGGGTTTTCGTTTAAGCGCTGCTGAGTCTGACTACTTGCCAGGCATCACTATCGATAAATTTGATAATGTACTGGTGTGCCAACTACTAAGTGCCGGTGCAGAGCGTCATAAAGGTGAAATTGTTGGCGCACTTATGACTATTTTCCCAGGCTGCGATATTTATGAGCGATCAGATGTTGATGTTCGTACCAAAGAAGGCCTTGAGCCAATCAAGGGCCTACTTTGGGGGAAGGAGCCAACAGCGCCAGTCATCATTAAAGAAAATGGCTTAAAACTCGAAGTAGACATTCTTGAAGGCCACAAAACAGGCTTTTACTTAGACCAACGTGATAGCCGTGCAGCCCTTGAGCGCTTTGTTAAAGACAAAACCGTATTAAACTGCTTTAGCTACACAGGTACTTTCTCGCTTTATGCTTTGCGTGGTGGTTGTAAACACGTTACTAACGTCGATGTATCACAGCCAGCGCTCGAAACTGCAAAGCGTAACGTTGAGCATAACAACCTTGATTTATCTAAAATTGATTTCGTGAAACAAGACGTTTTTAAGTTGTTGCGCCAATACCGTGATGAAGGTGTGCAATTTGATACTATTGTTATGGACCCACCAAAATTTGCTGACAACAAAGCGCAGTTAACGGGTGCATGCCGTGGTTATAAAGATATTAATATGATTGCGATGCAAATCTTAAAACCAGGTGGAACCTTACTTACCTTCTCGTGCTCTGGATTAATGGAACAAAATTTATTTCAAAAAGTGGTAGCGGATGCTGCCCTTGATGCAGGTAAAGACTTATTAATTATGGAGCGACTAAACCAAGCTGCCGACCACCCAATTGCTGGCAGCTACCCAGAAGGCTTTTATCTTAAAGGCCTGATCTGTAAAGTTTACTAATTAAAATTTACAATTTCTAAACCGGCACTCAAGGAGCCATCTTGCTCCTTGGTTGCTCGTATAACACGGGCTGTTGCATCAAATGAAGTAATCGCCGTGCTAGTCGAAGCAATTAACACCCGATAAAGACTGCCTATTTCTAAAACTTCATCAAGGTGAATTGCCAGCCCTGTTGCACTTAAATCAGTGCACATTGCCTGAATTTCTTCGCCATTAACAACATCTAATGGGATTAGTTTTGCAGGGGTATGAATTTGCATGCGGCGAAAGTCGCGTTTCTCCTCATGAAACATATGGCCTCCTATACCAGTGTTTTTATTTTCTCTATTAATGTTTTAACAGAAAAAGGCTTCACTACATAGGCGTCACACCCGGCATCAAACCCTGCTTTTTGTTCAAGCTCGGTTTCAAGCCCAGACACCATGACAACAGGAATTTGCGCTGTTTCTGGAGTGTTTTTTAGTAAGCGGCACGTATCATAACCATCTAAGCCCGGCATACAAACATCTAGTAGTATAGCATCTGGCGGCTCTGCAATGGCTGAAGTTAAACACGATGCGCCTGAGTTTGCATAACTTAATGAAAACTCATCTCCAAGGCTTGCTTTGAGCATTTCAAAATTAAAATATTCATCATCGACGACCAAAATAGTTGGTCGCGGTCGATTTACCGTACGCTCAGAAACTGAGATAGGTCTTTCCTTTTCAATGCCCACATAATCTCCTTTTAGCACCAGTGTTTGTAACTTACAGCAAGGAGGCGTAAACCTCATTGCTCATTCCTTAGTATTATAACTCACATTCTTTAATTGCGTTTAAAACACGTTTAGCAGATACAGGATAAGGCGTCCCTAGTGTTTGTGCAAATAAAGAAACACGTAACTCCTGTTGCATCCAAAATATCGCACTGATCTCTTCAGGAGTTGGCATACCCTTAGGAATTTTATTCGCTAATTTTTGATATTGCTCAGCTACTTTTTCAAGCTCAAGCACACACAACCTATCACGGTTAGGATCAACAGGGAGCTTTTCTAAGCGGCGCTCAATGGCTTTTAAGTAACGAATTAAATCTGTCATTTTTGCTGCGCCGTGCTGGCTAACAAAGCCTTTGAACACTAAGCTTTGTAACTGTGATTTAATATCACCGTGCGCTGTTATCATGGTTAAATCAACGCGTCCTTTCATACGTTTATTTAACCCATGAGCAATACTCAACACTTGTTCTACTTGGGTAGCGATCTCAACAACCGTATCACCAAGCTCACCGCGAATTTGCTCTTTCGCTTTTTCAAACGCATCTGCAGTGCGAATATTGCCATATTTAATTAATAAGCTATCGACGGCAGCAGCAATACAGTCATCAATTAAGTCATTGACCTTACCAAACGGATTAAAGTACAAACCTAATTTAGATTTGTTCGGTAAGTTTTGTTGTAAATACTTAATCGGTGATGGCACGTTTAATAACACTAAGCGGCGTAAACCTTGTTGGTGAGCCTGCTGTGCTTTGTGTTCATTATCAAATAACTCAACCGCGGCTGAGTCTTTTTTATCCACCAGCGCTGGAAACGCCTTAATCTCATATTGGCCTTGTTTTTTCACGTAAGAACTTGGTAGTTCACCAAAACTCCACTCGGTCAAATCAGCTTTTTCTATGCCTTTGTCGGCTACTTTCGATAAGGTATCCGTTACCTTGCCTTGTAACTGGGCTTTTAACTTAGATAGATTTAAACCACGAGCGAGTAACTTATCGTGTTCATCGCGTACTTCAAACTGTAAGCGTAAATGCGGTGCAAGAGTTGATAAATCCCATGCATCAGGCTCAACACGCACTCCTGTCATGCGCAATAAACGCGTGCTAATTGCATCAATTAGGTTACCTTGCATCGGCTCAATTGCAGCGAGTACCGCATCGGCGTAGTTTGGCGCAGGCACAAAGTTGCGACGAATTGTTTTTGGTAGCGACTTGATAAGCGCACAAATTAACTCATGCCTAAATGCAGGAATATGCCAATCAAAACCGGTTTCTTGTACTTGGTTTAACAGCGCTACTGGAATTTGTACCGCAACACCATCAACGGCTTGCCCTGGATCAAAGTGATATGCCAGTGGTAATAGCAAGTTTTCTTGCTGCCATGTATCTGGGTAATCGAACTCGGTAACATGATCGGCACCATGCTGCATTAACTCTTCTCGAGACATATGCAAAAAGCGCTTATCTTTTTGTTTTTGCCCTTTCCACCACTTATTAAACGCGGCACGATTATTTACATCTTGCGGAATTTTCTTGTCGTAGAATTCAAATAAGGTTTGTTCATCAACCAAGATATCTCGGCGACGAGATTTATTTTCAAGAACTTGAATATCTTCTATTAACTCTTGGTTATATTGTAAAAATCCTTCATTTTGACCCAGCTCTTGCTCTACCAAGGCGGTGCGAATAAATAACTCGCGACTTACTTTCGGATCAATATTGCTATAAACACAGCGGCGCTTATTAACAATTAATAGGCCATACAAGGTTTGCTGTTCAAACGCGATAACTGCACCCGGCTTTTTCTCCCAGTGCGGTTCGCTGTAGCTACGCTTTACTAAATGCTGTGCAAAGCCTTCAACCCATTTTAGGTCTATGCGCGCGTTGATGCGAGCATAAAGCTTACTGGTCTCAACAAGCTCTGCCGACATGATCCATTTTGGGCTCTTTTTAAATAATCCTGAGCCTGGGAAAATATGGAACTGGCTGTTGCGTGCGCCTTTATAAATTTGTTTTTCATCTTTAAAACCAATATGACTTAACATACCGCTTAATAAAGATTGATGAATTCGCTCGCTATCAGCAACATTGGTAGTAGCCTTCATGCCCATTTCATTACATACCGTTGATAGCTGATAAACAATATCTTGCCATTCGCGGATCCGCATATAGGCCAAAAAGTCCTTTTGGCATAACTTTCTAAATTGGCTATTGCTCAATTCAGATTGCTGCTCTTCAAGGTAATTCCACAGATTTAAAAAGGCGATAAAGTCTGAATCAGGGTCATCAAAACGGCCATGCTTTTCATCCGCTGCACCGCGTTTTTCTTGTGGTCGCTCTCTTGGGTCTTGAATCGACAATGCCGCAACTATAATAATCACTTCACGTAGTGCACCTAAGCCATCGGCAGTCAGCACCATTTTAGCTAACCGTGGATCAACCGGTAAACGACTTAAGCTTCTGCCTGATTTAGTAAGCTCAGTCTTTTTGTGACGTTTAGCTGGCTTAATTGCTTCGAGTTCTTCAAGTAGCGTTAAACCATCGTTGATATTTCGGCTATCCGGCGCTTGCACGAACGGGAACTGCTGCATGTCGCCAAGCCCTAAACCAAGCATTTGCAAAATAACAGAAGCTAAGTTGGTACGTAATATTTCAGGGTCGGTAAACTCTGGGCGCGAGTTAAAGTCTTCTTCGCTATATAAACGAATACAGATACCCGCTTCAATACGACCACAGCGGCCTTTTCGCTGATTGGCACTGGCTTGTGAAATTGGCTCAATCGGTAATCGTTGTACCTTGGTACGATAGCTATAACGGCTGATGCGCGCGGTACCAGGATCGATAACATAGCGAATACCCGGCACCGTTAGTGATGTTTCAGCCACGTTGGTGGCTAAAATAATATGACGGCGGCTGTGCGGCGCAAAAATTCGGTTTTGTTCTGCGTTTGATAAACGCGAATAGAGCGGTAAAACATCAGTGCCTTTGAGGTTTCGCTTTGATAACGCATCAGCGGTATCGCGAATTTCTCGTTCACCGTTCATAAAAATCAGAATATCGCCGGGGCCTTCATCGCAAAGCTCATCAACGGCATCAAATATCCCCTGCAATTGGTCACCATCCGCTTCCATCTCGTCTTTGTTGATTTCAGTGGTTGGTCTATATCGAAGCTCTACTGGGAAAGTTCGACCGGATACTTCGATGATGGGTGCATCATCAAAATGTTTAGAAAAACGCTCTGGGTCAATCGTCGCTGAGGTAATAATAACTTTTAAGTCAGGACGTTTTGGCAGTAAATTTTTTAAATAGCCTAAGATGAAATCGATATTCAGGCTACGTTCGTGGGCTTCATCGATGATGATAGTATCGTACTGATTTAGGTATCTGTCTTGTTGAATTTCAGCCAGCAGAATACCGTCTGTCATCAATTTAATGTAGCTATTGTCAGAAACTTGATCACTAAAGCGAATTTTAAAACCCACTTGTTGACCTAGCTCGCATTGCATTTCTTCTGCAATACGATTCGCGACACTTCGAGCCGCGAGTCGACGAGGCTGGGTGTGGCCAATGTATCCATCAACACCGCGGCCAAGCTCTAAACACATTTTAGGGATCTGCGTCGTTTTACCAGAGCCAGTTTCACCGGCGATGATCACCACTTGGTTATTGGCAATCGCCTGTTTAATGTCATCTTTCTTTTGGCTAACAGGAAGTTGCTCTGGGTAGGTCACTTTAGGCAATGCAGCCAAACGTTGCTCGCGCAATTGCTGCGAACGACTAATATCTTCTGCGATTTTTTGCGCTATGTTTGCTTGCTTAGTCTCATCGTTGATTTTTTTAATGCCATGAAGGCGTTTTTTGAAGATGAATTGATCTTTGCGTAAACACGTTTTTAATTCGCCGAACAGCGGACCTAGGTTAACCACCCGATACCCTTATATTTCTTAACCAATAGACTGATATTGTATCAAATAATCTATCAGGTGGTCATGGCTTTATTTATGCCAATTCGCTTAATTAAGTGAACAGTTTTGAGGCAATAAAATCTCGTTGCTAACAAGGCAAAAATTTCGTTATTTAGTTGTTCTAAATGAGAGATTTTTAACGCAGTTAGCGACAGATTTAATCCCTCAAAATGATTAAGTATTATTGCGAGTTGGCATAATCCGTTCAGTTGGAATTGGCATTGCACAAACATCGATGTGATCAGGGCTTTCGACAAACCACGCCTCCACTCGATTTTTACGCGCTTCGATGAGGTCTTTAAACGCATTTGAGTCTGTTTTCATCACCCGAAACTCACTATTATCAGTGTCTTTAATATCAGCTAAAACTTGCATATCTGTGATGGGATTAAATACCTGACCTTCAGTGGCTTTACGCTGCAATAGATTAAAATGCTCCATGCCTTCTAAAACACGACCAAACACGGTGATGTTACGATCTAAATAGCGCTGGCTATTGCCGATGGTGACATAAAATTCGGTACCACCGGAATTGATATCATTCCCGCGTGCCATGGCAAAAATTCCTGGGCAATGAACTTGCCATGTTTCGGTTTGGCTTTGGTTTTGTGCCACAGCAAAGCCATTTAAAAAGCCCGTTTTAGTGGCATAGCCATCAGGCCCTTTAAGCTCTGTAATCGTTAAAGGAGTCTCAGTGCTTAGATAAAACTCAGCAGGTAACCCTTTTTTGGCATTTTTAACGGGCTTACTTTCGCTGGCATCCCCGCCCTGCGCGACAAACCCTTCAACAAAACGATACACACTGAGGCCTTGATAAAACCCTTCTTTGGCAAGCTGTCGCATGTTATTTGCATGAATGGGCGCTAGTTTATCGTTTAGTTCAATATAAGCAGCACCCGTAGGTAAGGTTAATTTAATGACGTTCTCGGCACTGACTGCTCGCCACTCACTGCTACTTGCGGTTTTAATGATTTCACCAGCAGAACGTTTTTGGCTTGTTTCTTTTGCAGCAATTGGTGCAGCTAATGCTACGCCAAAGCACAGAGTTAATAGACTTAATTTCATTGTTATTATCTTTTAAGTAATTGACAATTCAGCCTATTAACTTATGCCCTAATAAGCAAGTAAAAGCGATGCTTGATCACAAGTACAGGTATTAGTCCCAATCAAATTTATAAAGAATATCAACATTTTGATAAAGGCCGCTGGTGACCTCGATGTACAATTGCGACAACAATTGATAACGAACTGCCACTTCACTTAATGAATCAAAAATACCAACACTGTATTTTACTTGAATACCCGGTGTAACGTAGCCAGATATTTCAACTTTAGTGTCATCCCCGCTGCCGCTTGAACTTAAGCTGACATCAGACAAACCAAAGCTTTCACCGATTTTAGATACCACACCTTCACTGCGATTTACACCTTGGGCAAGTAGTAATTGGGTGAGCATCGCATCGGTTGAACTATCTCCTTCATCAAGAGGTTGCCCGTTTAATAAATAAGCCAATGCTTGGGCTTGGTCCATCGCAGGCTCTGAGAATACTTTTAATGAAGGTTGTTCAACATTACCCGTTAACGTAATACCTGCAATCACGCCATTAGATGTATTATCCGGATTACGAATTGCCTTAATGTTCAAGTACGGTTTATCAATAGAGCCACTAAAGCCCACCTGACCGGTGCGAATTTGCAAGTCTTGCCCAAAGGCACGATAGGTACCTTGAACAAGGTTCAATTCACCCGTTGCTATCATAGGTGTAACTTGGTCCATGCTGATGTTTATGTCGCCTTCAACTTTCGATTGTAAGCCAAACGAATCAACGCGCACATCATTCTCAACCAACACCTTTAGATTTATGGCATAGTCAAAAGGGACTTTTTCTGACTGTTGCTGCTCAATATCAACAATCACTTCATCATCGCTGACTTGCACAGCACCTTCTGGTAGCTCTTCAATGGCAATACGTCCCCATGGCACTACAACTTGGCCATCAAGATTAAACGCATTATTTTTTAACGACATAGTTAAATCTGGCGACACTTTAAAGGTGACATCTTGCTGGGCACGCACAAAGAACTCTTTACCATTTAACTTCACGTTAACGTCAGGTAAATCTTGCTGCCAATCAACACCGCCAGATAAATTAAGCGCGCCCCCTTCGGTATCTTTGAGCTCGCCAGTGAGCTTTGCACTCTGGTTATTAAAGGCAATGTTCACATAAGAATTTTGCAGCGATACCGGCAAGGTTGCCCCTTCTAGATTGATTTTTTCGACATCAAAATCCCCATTAAGTAATGGCTCTTTTAAAGTACCTGCGATTGCTAACCGGCCTTTTATGTCGCCTGTTAATTGCTCAAGTGAAGCAATAAAGGGGCGTAGGTTTGTTAACTCAATTTTCTCAATAACCAAATCGCCCGCTAAGGTTTGTTGATTTTGAATATCATCAATGTGGAGCTCTGACGTCACTTTACCTAATACAGATGAATCAACTGTGGCATTAAGTTTACCCGTTTGCTCATCACTCATTGCCGAGATATCTAAAACCTCTATCGGTAATTTATAAACATTTGCGTCATCAATTAAAGATGCTTCAAGCTGCTGAGTTTTGATATTGGCACGAATGGTTTTTAGTGCACCATTATTCCAATTAGCAACAAACTCTCCGTTTGCATCGCCTGTTACTTTCAAGTTATCGGGTAAGAAGTGTTTAAATTCAGCAATAGATAGCGCTGCAAGCTGTGCATTTAACTGGCCTAGTTGCTTAGTTTGCTGCAAGGTCTCAAAGCATAGTTTTGAGTTATCACTTTGCCAGCAGTGCGCGCCTACATTAAAGTCAAAGGTTTTGGTATTTAGTTGAATATTTACCGGTTTATTAGTGCCAAAGCGCACCTGATTATCGGTAACAAGAATTTGGCTCAGCGCACCTTGCCAGGTTTCTTTATTAAATTTACCGTCTACATCAAATGATGCCTTGCCTTGAGCTGCATCGAGTAAAAAAGTTAAATGGTGATCTGTTTTATCGCCACTGGCGTCTAACTCTATTTGATTAATTTTGTGTTCGCTAATAGATGCAGAATCAAGCACCAATGACACATCCGTTTGCCAGTCTGCAGCGTAATCAAATTGCCCTTTTAATGTTAAACCATCAACCTGAATATCTTGATAGCTCAATGTATTAAGAACTAGATTTAAATCAACCGTTGGCGCAAGACGCTCACCACGTAAGCTCAAATCTGCAAAGCCCTTGCCTTGCATAGGCAAGATATCTTGACCACTTGCATCTAAGCGCAATTTACCGTCGACACGCCATACATCATCAACCTGTCCCGATAGCGCAATTTCATTTTTACCGCTTTTCACTTCAAGTTTTTTAAAACTCGCATGCAGGCTGCTATCAAGTTCAAAATCCGACAACAAGGTCACTGGCACTTCATTAACTGAACCATTTAATTGTGTGTTATCTAAGGCAAGCTGCCACTCACCTGCGCGTAAGTTAAATGAACCATTAAATTCACCAGATAAATCACTGCTTAGTGCATCCGTTAAGTATTGGGCTTTTAAGTGGCTTAAAACTCCTTCAAATTCGCTTTTTACCCCATTCGACCAATCAACTGATGCGTTAATGTCTGCTTTACTGTCATTTGCATTGAGGCTTAACTGTTCAAGTTTTGCGTTTGTTAAACTACCTTGTAATTGCGATTTCACAGTCATTGCAGGTAATGCGTCTAACTGCGTGACAAGGCTCAAATCGACAGCATAAGCATCGGCATGGCCTTTCGCTATTAAATCAAAGTCCGATAATTGCAGCTGTTGTGTATCTGTCGCTATTTGCCACTTTGCTATCTGGCCCATTAAATCAAATGGGTAATTTGTTTGTTGTAGGTTCACAGCCCCTTTTAACTCTGCTGGGTATGTTCCTTGCGTTACTAAATCTAACTTTAAATCCTCAAGCGGGCCTGAAAGCGATAACTTAGCTTGATGCTTAGTGCTTTTTACATACACTGCTCCCTCAATTGTATTTTCACCAGAAAGCTCTGCCATTAAATTAGAGTGCAATTGCCATTGCTGATAACTTGCAGCAAGCTTTTCAAGATTAATATCGCTCCCCTTTGCAGACGCAACTAATTCGATATTTTCTACAAGCTGAGCCTCTTCAGCACCATAAGGGGTAACGGCAACTTTACTGATTTGAAATTGCTTTAACTCAACATTAATCGGTAGTGTAATATCGAGTGATGGTAATGCTGGCAGCTCTGTTAATGGCGTTGATTTAGGCTGCTCTTTTGCTTCGTGCAGCATCACAACAACATCAGCAATGGTTAGTGTATCCACTGTAATATCCGATGCTTCGCCGCGACCACTTAAATTTAATTTGTTGACTGTTACATCGGCACTCGGATGCACAAGATTAAAGCGATTAATTGCAACACGCTTAACTGCAACTTTCATAGGTAAGCTGATTTGACCAGCTTGTTCAACTTCAGGCTCTGCTTCAGTGCTCTGCTCAGTTGATACAGCTTGGCTTTTAATGCTTAGATCAATCGACTGGGCGCTTAAATTATCCAAGCAAATACCATCACAACGCCACCAGAATAAATCAATTTTTAGCTGCTTTGCATCAAGCTTGATGCCTTGATTTTCAAAGTGAACATCAAACGCATCGTTATATAAAAAACGCCCAGATGGTAGGTTGATTTTTAAGCCATCAACTAACTTATTCGCTGTGTATGCAATAAAATGATTACCGGGTGCGGTGAATAGCAAGCAAAACACAATAACTAGCAAACTTGCCAACGTGATTGATAGAACCTTGGTTATCTTTTTTAACATCTTCATTAGATTTCAGGCCCTATGGTAATACTTAATCGGGTACTTTTACTTTCTTTTGTTAAACCCCAAGCATGGTCGATACGCACCGGGCCAACCGGCGTTAAATACCGAAAACCAAAACCGGCACCGACTTCGACGCGATCACTAAAATCATTAGTCGCAGTACCACTATCGACAAATAAAGCTGCGCGCCAATGCTCAGCAAATTGATAGTTATATTCAACGGTGCCACTCATTAAATATTTACCACCAATTAAGCGCCCTTCATCATCTTCAGGCGAAATAGATTCATAGGCAAAACCACGCACGCTCTGATCACCACCGGCATAAAAACGCAGTGATAACGGCACATCATTTATATTATCGACGAGCATGGCACCTAGGTTGGCTCTTAAGAAAAGCATATGGCGATCTGCAAAAGTAGTTAACCAGGCATTTTGCAGTTGTAAGCGCAAAATATTGGTTGAAGACATCATATCTTTTAAACCAAACTCTACTGACATCATCCATTGATAGCCTTCATAAGGCGTTGTACCCCCCTCGGTGTCTTTTTTGGCATAACTAATACCAGGCATCAGCATTTTTGCGCTTTGTTCTTCATCCCCTATTCGATAGGTCTCGTAATCACGTCTTAAAAAAGCAGTACGTACCCAATCGTCATCAGTGAGCCACTGCCGCTGAAGCTGCCCCGTGAATATACGGCTGTATAAATCATTGGTTAATTCATCTTCGAGTTTGTAACCTACAGAAAAGCGCCAAAGATCATCATTAGGGTCGTCAACTGGTACCGTGTAGCCAAGTGAAATATCTTGCTGGCGCTCAGACACATTGAGGTTACTTTCTAAATAGTGGCCATCTTCGGTGATCCAAGGCTTCGTCCATTTAAAACGGACTTTTGGTCCAAGGTCAGTGCTATAACCGCCACCCACTTCATAACTATTGGCAGGCTTATGTAACACATCAACATTCACAGGCACTTGGTTATTCTTACGTTTTGCAATATCTGCATACACACGAACACTGGCAAAGTAAGGGGTACTCGACAGTGCTAAGTTGTAATCAGAAATCTCGGTCGCTTTATAAGGCTGACCTTGTTTAAATTCAGCCAGCGAACGAATGTATTTTTCGGCTGGGGTCTCACTACCAATGGTGATGTCACCAAACTGATAACGGGGTCCAGTATCGACATTAAAAATGACTTTTGCGCTATTATTTTTTAGCGAAACTGCCAATTTATGCTCATGCCATTTTGCATCAAAATAACCTAAGTCTAATAGTTGGCTTTCAATACGTTTTCTTGCGGCCTCATATTTACCGTGATTTAAAAAGTCACCTTGTTTGATTTTGATACTGTTAACGGCAGACATGAATTCAGCGTCATCTTTACCGTCGCCTGTGATAGTGACGTTTATATCTGCAATTCGGGTAACAGGACCACGTTCAACATCGACAATTAAAAGCTGTTGTGCATTATCGAAACTAATTTTGATTGTCGGCTTATAATAACCAAGCGCTTTTAAACTCATTTCAACCTGGCTTTTTGCGTGACGCCTTAACGCCTTGGAAGTTTTTTCATCGACCAGTTGCTTAATGTAAAGCTCTACGTTTTTTTCGAGCTCATCACTGATCCCTTGAATTTTATAATCTTTGATAACAGTTGAGGCGCTAATCGCGTGCTGGCTGTATGAAAAGCAGATAAGCAAAAAGACAAAAAAGAAATGCCGAGTATACAAAAAATATCCTTACTTTTTTGGAAGAGTCACAATCAAAAATGAGTACAAAAAGATACTAGCACAGTGCCATAGCCACTGACATAATTGAAATGTTAAAATTAGTACGCGTTAAACACTTATTTTCGCTACAATAGCGGATAATACCTAGATTTATAATGAATGAGCGACTAAATGCACTTCCCTGATGACGAAAACGGTCAATTATTAGCTGAAATTGCTGACGCTGGTGTCGATTTAACCAGTATGCAAACTATCGATTTCTATATTCTTTTTGAACAAAAGCCTGAAGCAGAAAAATTTGCTGAAGCGATTACAAGTGATGAACTTGCCCCTTCAACAGAGTTAACTAAATGCCCAGATACAGGGGTGTGGGAAGTAATTACTCGTGTGAAGATGGTGCCTGATCACACCTTACTTAGCCAAACTGAACAATACTTAGAAAGCATTGCTAATGGCCATAATGGTTATGGCGATGGCTGGGGGTTGATGGCTGAAGAAGAATAAACCATTCCCACAACATCGTAAGGGGAATCAATTTAGTTGATTCGCCTTACGAAAATTGCCCTGATAATCAAATAGCTTTTCTGCCACTTTCCAACCGTATTTCTTATTTTTACGCGCAATCACAAAATCGGGTGCAAGTAGTTGCTGTTGTAAATTGACAACCTGTTCCGCGCTTTGCCAATCCATTGGGGTAAAACCAGGTGCTGCTCGCTTACCAAACTGCTTATTAAAAATAAATCTCCCTGTATCATTTGCTAAGTTAAATACCTCATCACAACTGGCTCCATCTTCATCATAATAGCTAATTTTAAGTAAACCTTTTGCGAGCACCTGAGCTGACAAACCACTACACCTTAATACCAAGGCATCTTTTAAATTTAGTGCTTCTCGTAGTTTATCATCAGGGTCTGCCATCATGGCACCACAGGACTGACACTGCCTTGCAGCAATATCATTTTGTTCACCACACTGCTCACATTCTTTAAACCGAAAACGATAATCGCACTGTACTTGTTCTTCACCATCGTCCAGCAAACCTTGGCAACGTCTGCCAAAATGCTCAATCACTTTGCCCTCGCTGTCTGTTTTACCCCAAAAAATATTCGCAAATCCACAGCCTGGACACAGCACTTGAACAGGCTCATTATCACTTTGCGCTTTTTTACTGCCGACCTCTGGGTAGAACAAATCAAAGCCGTTACCAGCATAATCAATAACTAAGCAGTCTTTTTTCCCTTCGCTTAAACGAAGGCCTCGACCGACAATCTGTTGGTATAAACTGAGCGACTCGGTGGGCCGTAAAATCGCAATGTAATCAACGTGAGGTGCATCAAAACCCGTCGTGAGTACAGATACATTAACTAAATACTTTATTTTTTTTGCTTTAAATTGATTAATAATCCGATCACGTTCGTTATTATCAGTATCACCGGTGATAAGTGCCGTACTATCTTCAGGTAAGTAACTGGTAATTTCTTTGGCATGCATAACGGTTGCTGCGAAGATCATCACGCCATGACGCTGTTCACTGTATTCTATAACTTGATTGATAATGGCTTTTGTTGCGCGTGTATTATCTTTCAATAATGCATTCATATTCTCAATGCTATACCGACCAAATGAATCACTCGGTAATGATGAAAAGTCATAATGGCTAATGGCAGCATCGACTTCATGGGGCGGCGTTAAATAGCCGTTCTTAATCATATAGCGCAGTGGTAACTCAAAAATACACTTCTTAAACGGTGCATCTTTATCACCTCTAACAAAACCATGATAGTGATGATGATAAACCCAGCCCATCCCCATACGAAATGGTGTTGCGGTTAAGCCAAGTACTTTAAGATTGGGGTTTTGTTTTTGAAGGCTTGCTATCACCTGCCCGTATTGGCTCTGTTCATCACCACTTACACGGTGGCATTCATCAATGATCAACAAAGAATAAGCATCGGTGAGCTTTTCTGTATTGCGTGCCAGTGATTGCACACTCGCAAAAGTGACTTGCTCTGTTAAAGACTTTTGTTTTAACCCTGCAGAAAAGATACTCGCCTTAAAACCAAAGCTCATATATTTCTCGGCGTTTTGCTCTACCAATTCTTTAACATGTGCAAGCACCAGAATTTTTTGTTTGGCAATACGTGCAAGTTCAGCAATAACAAGGCTTTTTCCTGCCCCTGTTGGTAAAACAATCAGCGCAGCGTCGTCAGTTTGTCGAAAGTGAGCAACCGTGCGTGCTACGGCCTCTTGTTGGTAGGGTCTGAGTACGTACTTCATGTTATCTGACTATAATCGACATAAAAAAGGGAAGCATACGCTTCCCTTGATATTCTTTAAAGCAAAAATTAAGCGAGGTGTTTTGTTAAATCGACACCTTGGAATGCTTTAGGACGTTTGCCACGGCCTGTCCATTCAACAATTTCGCCATTGAATTCGATGCGGTACTTTGGTTTAACCTTAGTACGTTTATCTGTTGTTGCTACATCCTGTAGATCTTCTAATGTAAGTCCTTTTTCTTTTAGTAAATCGAGTACTTCTTTTTTAGCTTCTTGCTGTTGAGTATATTTCTCGATTGCTGTGTCAATTAGCTGTTTTGCTTTTTCTAATTCAGATAATGACGCAGATTTTACAAAAGATCGGATTTCTTTCATTGAGAGCTCTCTTAAAAATTAAAAGTAAAGTTAAATGTTCAACAAGAGCTAGTATATGTGGATTTAATGAAATAATCTATTCTATGTTTTTTATTTATCCTATTTTTTCATTATAACCATAGCTTAATTTTATCTATTACATCCCTTAACTCAGTAATTAATTGTTCCACAATTAATGTATCTTGCTGTTGATTAAAGGTACTTTCAGTTGTCACAATAAGTTCTGATAAAGGCGGATATTGTAGCATGACAATAGCGCCTTTAAGTTTGTGTATTGCAGCTGAAACCTTTTCTAAATCTTGAGCTTCCAAGTGTTCTTGCAGAGTGTTTAAATCACTTTGCAAACTGTTAATAAATACGTCGGCAAGCATTTTCGCATCACTCTCATTACCAAAAACAGTTAACCAATGTTGTTTATCTTTTATTCCTTGCAAGCTTATATCATTATTTCCATTACTTTTTGGTAAGTCGTTAGAACTCAAATCTATGAATTCAGCCAGACGATTATATAATTCATTAAGTTTATAAGGCTTAAATAAAACGCTATTCATTCCTGATTTTAATGCTTTGTTAAAACATTCTTTTGAATCATCTGCAGTAAAGCCAATAATTGGCAAATGTTTAAACTTTTCTTGATTGCGCAATTGCTCTGTTAATTTAAACCCATCTAAATCGGGCATATGACAGTCGGTTAATAATAAATCAAACTGTCCTGTTTCAAGTGCTCTGAGTGCAGCAATACCATCATCAACCATCACCGCTTTGATACCGAGTTTTTGGCATTGTTTTTCGAGTAATAATTGATTTGTTTTATTATCTTCTGCAATTAATATTTGCCCATGTAACTGAGCATTTTGCGCAGCCAAACCCTCATCCTTGTTGGTATGTATGCTGTTTATAAGCTCGCGTAAGGTATCTGGATATAATGGCTCTACGGGGAGAATATGACAGCTACAATTAGCCGACCTATGCACTTTCTTTGCGCTTGCAACTAAAATGTAATTATTGTTTGCTGTACTGATTGATTGCAGCCAATTAGCGCCCCATAGCGTTTTAATATAGCTTTCATCAATAAGAATATTATCTTCTTGCGTAAATGCGTCTTTATCTATTGGCCAACTTAATTGATGATGCTTTACACCCATATTAGCTAGATTATTTAATAACTGATGGTCTTGAGTACACACAGCCCAATTTACTGATACAGCCTGCAGTTTTTGTTTGCTGACTTTTTTAAGTGGCACAGCAATATAAACATGGGTGCCTTTACCAAAAGTACTTGAAATGGATATTTCACCTTGCATGGCTTCAACAAGTTGCTTTGCCAAGCTCAAACCTAAACCTGTACCTCCATGACGTCGTTGAATTGAGTTATCAGCTTGCTCGAACGGGGTAAATGTATGCGCCAATTGCTCAGCCGTCATGCCTTTGCCTGTGTCTGATATTTCAATTTTTAAAGACTGCTTTTCAAATAAAACATCGCAGCTTATTGAGCCTTTTTCAGTAAACTTCACAGCGTTATTTAAAACATTAGAGAGAACCTGCATCAAGTGGCTTATATCAACTGAAGCCAGGCTATAAGCAGCTGTGCGCCATATCACGTTAAACCCAAGCCCTTTTTGCTTAGCAAGGTATTCATGGGCACGCATAACACGGCATAAGTGTGCTTCTAAGTCGACCTCTCGTAATTCAACTTCAATGTTGCCTGTCGTGGTGTTGGCAAAATATAAAATATCATCCACTAATGTGCGAAGCTTAGTTACAGAGTTGTCGATGTGCTCAACAAGGTAATGCTGTTCTTCATCAAGCGTTGATGATTTTAACAACTCTATAAAGCCATTTACCCCAGACATTGGCGTTCTTAATTCATGACTCATAGTGGCAATAAAGCGGCTTTTTGCTAGATCAGCTTGATGTGCGAGTTGAGTGGCTTTACTCAAGTCTGCTTGTTGACGTTTAAGCAAGCTGATGTCGAGTAAGATCCCATTCCAACGCACACCTTGCTTATCATCTCGTTTATTAATTTCAGCATTAGCTATATAACGACACCAAATT
Organism: Pseudoalteromonas shioyasakiensis; assembly: GCF_019134595.1. NCBI lineage: Bacteria > Pseudomonadati > Pseudomonadota > Gammaproteobacteria > Alteromonadales > Pseudoalteromonadaceae > Pseudoalteromonas > Pseudoalteromonas shioyasakiensis. Next base: position 2,390,679 of record NZ_CP077770.1, read on the forward strand.
TGCTGGCCGAGATTATTTATCCGAAACTCAATATCAATCAGTTTGTTAAATTTTGTCGCGGCTTTAAAACTCTTGGCGATTTGCACGCGATCTTCATCAACAATAAAGGGGGAAATACATCCCGTCATACCGCGCTGGTTAATCATGCGTGAAGTAACCCCTAATAAACTTTGCGCGCCCTTACTTATATAGGTATAACACCCCTCACCATTGTCATAATACTCATACTGGAATACGCCGCCGGGTATGGTATCTGTGATTGTTTGCAGAAGCTGTTGAACTGACTGATTCTCACGCTGCAAATGGCGGTGCTCGGTAACATCAGTAAGTACTGTCATGATGCCTGCTAGTTCACCATCTAATCCCAAATACGGCTTTTTAGTGTAAAGCAGCTCCAATTCTTTGCCTGCTTTGTTAGTGTAATTAATATGCTGATTAATGACTTTGCCTGAATTTATACTTTGTTCATTTTGTGAAATCAGTTTTTTGACGACTTTAATATCGCCGCGCAGATATTGGTTATTTTCATCCCACAGGTGAGCAAAATTTTCTTTGTAGGCTTTATTCCACATAACACGTTTTTGATGCTGATCTTGTATCACCACCATAGTGGGTAAGTCATCTATGAGTTTTTGAGTAAAGTTGAGCTTAATCAATGCCACTTCTTCAGCTTCTTTACGCTTTGCAATTTCGCGATTAATAGTTAACCGCCAGCTAATAAAATAAATCACCGATACAGCGATTAAAATTAAAATAAGAATTGCCGTGGTATTCACTGTTTTACGGTCGTAGCCACGTTCAATACTAAAAATGCCATGACGATTGACAACATGGCTAAAATCGTTGCTGGTCAATGTTTTAAACAGGCTATCAAGCAAAGTAGCAAACTCTGAAAAGTGCTTATTCACTAAAAAATAAATAGGCTGGGTATAACGGTATTTTGGATTTATATAAAACTCACCAATATAGAACTGGTTTAATTGGTATGCCGCAATACTTTGCGGCAATATCACAGCATCAATGTTGTCATTTCTCAGTGCATAAAATAGCATTTTAATTGAGTCAAATGATACCGTTTCAACGAGTTCATTCGTTACAAGCTTTTGCTTAGGATCAGCAAACACTTCTAAATAACCAATCCGTTTAGTTTGGCTTGCTCGTTTAGAAATTAACACCATCTCTAAACCGTAGTGAGCAGGCAGTGCTATCAACACCCCCTCATCAATTTTTGTGGGGTTCATGGTCGGAATTAAGTCAACTTTATTGGCTAAAAATAGTCGTTCCAACTCTTTCGAATTAGCTGCAGGTATATACTTAAATTGAAAGCCACTGCGCTGCGCTAAAAGCTCAAGGGTATCATTTAAGTAGCCATCAGCTTCCCCTAAGTTACTTGTTGCATGAATTGGATATAAACCATCGACAAAAGAAAATGTCAGTAAGTAATTATTTTCTTCTTTCTTTTCAATGCGATTAAAATCACGCTTAAATTGACTATACGCTTTAGCGGCTAAATATTCTTCACTAGCAGAACTTTCCCACAGTTGTTTCGTGGTTGGCGAAATAGCGGCTAAAACCGAGTTAACTTGGTTGCGTAATGCAGTTTTGTTTTTATTAAACATTACATGCAAGGTTTCGCTCGATAACCAAATTGGGCTCACAACTTTCAGGTTTTCTTGAGAACGATTTTTTAGTTGGTGAGATAAAACTGAGTAATCACCCATAAACGCATCAAACGAGCCATCTGCTACTTTTTTAAAGGCGTCTTCTGGTTTTATAAAACGATTAATAAATAGCGCGCCATTTTCAACTAAATATTCACAATGTGAGCTACCCGTAATACACACCCAGCGAAGGCTCGCCAAATTTTTTAATGCGTCATTCGCGATGGACTTATTCGCAACTATCCCCCTAGGCGCTTCCATAAATGGTGTTGAAAATAAGAAATGCTTTTTACGCTGTGAGGTTTTATTTAGGCCAACGGCAAAGTCGATATCACCCACTTTCAGTGCATCTAACAACTCATCTAAGCTGTCATAGACACGGTATTCAAGATCGGCTTCTGCCAAGCGAGCAATTTCATTACTGTAGCCAACAATAACGCCCGAAAACTGCCCGTCAGCATCCCGAGTATGGTAAGGAAAAAAGTTATAATTAACGATACCCGCTTTAAGTTGTGTGGCTAAAGCTTCACTAGAAAATAAAAGCGTGATAACAGAAAAGTAAAATAGAAGTAGTCTTATCAGAGCCAGGCCATTAAAAAATCTAAAACTAAATACATTCTAGCAGTGTAATTTAAATTCTCAATTTTTGTTTATTGCTTAAAGTTGCTTTTTATTTAACTAAACTCTCACAATATCAAATGACTGGATAAGTAAAGCTTAAAAAACTAATAATAATTGCTAGTAATAGGTAATAGTTCCACTATCGCTTTTTAGCTCTTAAAACCCAACAGAACAACTCTCCATCAATCTCTTTAGGTGTGATATCAATTGTTTTCCAATCTGAGCTCAGATTAGAACTAATTGCCTTTTTATCATCTTCATTCCAAGAAGCTTTGATTTGCTCATTTATTCTTAATTGATAGTTAATAAGTTCCGTTATTAGACTGTCAATTTGATGCACTGAAACTTCTCTCCAATTTACTATCATCGGAATAAAATTTTGTGCGAGCTGTCCAAACCAATCCTGTTCAACTTCAGAACTTAAATTAATTTGCACTTTTTTGAAGTCTTGTAATAAGTTTTCGTTATTTGCTAAGAATTCATTTTGTTCTTGTGTCGTTGGCTTTTCTAGTCGACGATAATGAATGCTGAACTCAATAAAATTTTTAACTTTATACGCGAGCCCGCCTTTACTAATGAATTGTGAGAGAACTTTAATTCCTTGCTGACAATCTTGAGTTATGAAAGAGTTTCTATGATGAACTAGTGCAATCACTTCACCACCACTTTTAAGAACTCGATTAGCTTCAGGAAGAGATAGTTTTATGTCTGAATATTCAATGCCAAACTGGCTAATGAGATAGTCAAAGGATGAATCGTCAAAGCTTAGGTTTTCACAGTGCACTTGGCTTATAAATTTTATTTTATTCAATGAAATAGAGACTTTCTCATTGTTGTTAAAATGTTTGATAGGATCTATCTTTGCAGCATCAATTGCCGTGATCTTAAATTCATTTGGGTATTGCTCAGCCAAGACGGCCAATGCACCGTTTCCGCAACCTATATCTAAAAGATTCGCTGAATTTTGAAATTCTTTAAAAATAGCATTCCAAAAATATAAAACATCGCCTTGATAACCATCTTTATGATTACTTTGGGCAAAACTACTTAAAGTCTCAGTAGATAACCAATATGAATCCCAATGTTTCACACTTACTCCCGAAAAAAAGGTGGGCTTAAGCCCACCCTTCATATTGATTTATTTAGAATGATTGACGGAAACGAAGGTATGTAATACGTCCGTATGCGTCATATAAATCGAAGTTATAGTTACGACCGCCAAATGGGCTTAATTGCGGCTCTTTCTCAAAGGCATTTTGCATACCTAGAGAAATCTGCGTACCCGTTGACATGTTATATGTAACTTGCAAATCATGTGTTACCCAAGTTGCAATATTACCTGTCTTATCTAAAGAACCATCATCATTTTGAGTAACGTCTTCATATTGCTTACCAATTAGATTGATATTCCATACAAAGTCAAAATCACTCCAAGTATAAGTATTGTTTAGAACTGCACGATCTTGAGGCTCACCTGGATCTTTCAGTGTATTACGACCGCCATCTACTACGCTTTCAAACTGGTGACTCCATTGTAGAGTTTGCTTGAATGTGCCCGCATCACCAAAATCAAAGGTAGTATTTAAGTTTAAGTCTAAACCATTGATAGACCAGCTACCTTCATTTGCGTAGCCTTGAGTGATTAGATCAATACCACCATTGCTTAAGCGCTCAACACCTAAGCCCGCAGGAATTGGATCGCCTGTTTGCTCACGGTTAAGAATCGTTGTTGCACCAAAGAAACGGATCATATTTGATATTTCAATATCATAATAATCAGCAGAGAAGTTTAACCAATCTGTTGGCTGATATGCTAAACCTAATGACGTTTGTTTAGATGTTTCAGAACCAATTTCTGGGTTGGCAAGAGTAACTGCGTTAACTTGAACATCACAGCCGGCTTCAAGACCAAAGTTTAAGCATGAAGGATCATCGCTAACATTTGGGTTATCAGGAGCTGGCTTAGCAGTCGTGATATCAAGTGTTGGCGCACGGAAACCTTCACCGTATGACGCGCGAAGTACTAAACCTTCCATTACGTCATATTTAAATGAGATTTTAGGCGAGAAATCACTACCGTAATCAGAATATTCATCATAACGGCCAGCAAGAGTCATCTCAAGATCTTCCATTAACGGGAATAATGCCTCGAAATAAGCACCTTTAACATCACGAGAACCACCCGCACTGTTGCCTGATGAACCACCAACTTGACCAGCTTCAGAAAGCGAATCATACGTATCTTGATACTCTTCTTTACGGTATTCAGCACCAACTACTGCTTGGATCATACCACCGCCAATTTCCATTACATCAAACGATGCTGAAGCGAATAGCTCTTCTTGATTGAATTCACCAATACGAGAAGTGGTTACTTTAAGGCCGCTTAAAAGCTCTTGATAATCGCTCTTTTCAGTATCCGTTGTAAAACGAGAACCAAATGGGTCATTTAACATATAAGCGCCGCTATCCATTGCAGCACGCGCATTACTACCCATTAAGTAGTTACGACCGATTTCGTATGTTTTAGTTTTAGTTTTGCGTGCACCAAAATCAACAAAAACATCACCAATTGAACCTTCAGCACCGAATAAGAAATCTGTAGACCAGTTATCTACGTTGTTATCACGGTTACCTAGTGCAGCAAAGCGGTGACGGATTTGAACTAAACTTGGATCATCGCCATTGGCAATTTCACCAGCTCGCTTATCAGCCATGTAGCTCGCAAATTCTGCATCGTAAAAAGGGCTATTTGGGTTAATAGGGTTGTTAGGGCTATCATCTGATAAGAAGGCTGCATCACCTGCATCATTCAAAGAAGGTGCATATCGACCAAATGATTTTGTTTTAGAAACAAGCGTATGCGAAAAGATTTTCCAATCGTCATTAATCTCATATTCTGCTTTTAGGAAAGCAGATTGGTTACCTGTTGACGCTTCATTAGCATTGGTTGCGTTGAAGTTATAACCACAGGCACCCGTTGAGCCATACATGAAGTTTTCTAAGCTGTCACATTCTTCTTGAGAAATGATCGATCTGTAACCAGCTTCTTTTAAAGCGTTAACACCAAAGCTAGATGCACCAGGTTGAACCCAAGGGTAATCATGTTCATAAATAATATCGCGGTTATTCCAAGAAATACCACCAATCACTGATGCATTATCGCTCGATGCACCAAAAACTACTGAGCCTTCTTCACGATCACCACCCTCTTCAGGAAGGCTTACATCGCCCGCACCTAGACGTACCTCAACGCCATTAAAGTTTTTACGTGTAATGATGTTGATTACACCTGCAATCGCATCAGAACCATAAACAGCTGAAGCGCCATCAGATAAAATCTCGATACGCTCTACTGCAGCCATTGGGATTGAGTTTAAGTCTTGTGAGTTACCTGTCGAAGGTGATTTAGGAAGACGGCGACCATCTACTAGGATTAAAGAGCGTGATGCTCCTAAACCACGTAAGTTAACTTGCGAGACACCTTGAGCTGAACTACCAGATTGAGGGCGGAATGAACCCGCAGAGTTAAAGCTAGTATTACGAATTAAATCAGAAACTGACGTTTGGCCTGAAAAGTCGATTGCTGCACGGTCAATAACGGTTACTGGAATTGAGCCTTCTAAGTCTGTACGTTTAATACGTGAACCGGTTACAGCGATACGTTCAACTTCTTCTACACTTTTGTCATCAGCAGCATAGCTCGTTGCTGAGAATGCAGCAGTTGACGCTGCACCAAAAGCAATCGCTAAGCGAACTGCTTTTGAAACTTTATTATTTAACATTTGATTCTCCCTGGTCATATCCATGTTATGACTTTATTAATTTATTTTAACCCCAAAAAAGGAACTAGTACCTCATAAGGGGATTAAATACTAATATTAGGGACAACATTTGGTCAACAGCTTTTTAACCATTGTTTTTAAATGTAAATTTTAAGTTTCAGGTAAATATTTAATTAAAGAAAAATTTCATTACATATATTTCACATTAATTTATATATTCAAAACAATAAAAAAATCAGAACAAGGTTCTAACCTTAATTTCTGAGCACCTCATACTTTATTGGTAATTGATTGTTTCAAATATCTAGCCAAAAACTTTTCCATTTTTGTATAAAACTCAATTTTATTTTCTTGCTTTTGAAAACCGTGACCTTCATTTTCTTTCATGATTTATTCACTATCAGACAAAATTACTCCTTTTTTGCCTATTCATCGCGTAAATCGGTCACATATTGCTTATCTACACGCGGGTTTTTCGCACTTTACACTATCATTATTGGCGCTTTAATATTATCTACATGTTGCAATGGTGTAATTCGTTTTATCCCTAGAGCTAATTGCTTTTTATTTTATAAAAAAAAACCTCGCTATTATGAGGCGAGGTTTTTAAAGCTTATGCATTCTTTAAAGTTAGAACGTTTGTTCTACTTTTAAGAAAATTGTTCTACCAAGCACATCGTATAGTGCTGTAGAAGCATCACGGTAGTCATAGAAACCGTCATACCACTTAGGTGCTTCACGGTCAAAGATGTTATTAACACCAAATGTTACTTTACCATTCCAATCATGCATGTAAGATACTTGCGCATTATGCTTGAAGTAGCTTGGTACTGGTGCCAATGCATCATAATTGAACTCTTCAGCACCTGATTCTTGTTTACCAATGTAGTAAGTAGACCAAGCAGCACCAAAGTTGTCATATTTCCAATCAAGCGTCATATTTGCACGCCACTCTGGGTAGTCTTGAAGACCAGAGTAATCGAAAGGATCTGCGCCTGCTTCTGTGATTTCTACAAACTCTTCAACATAGCTTGCTTCACCGCGTAATGAGAAATCACCGATGTTAGTTTCATGAGTGTAGTTCGCTTTAAAGTCAAAACCAGACGTCTCTAAAGAAGCCATGTTTTGGTCAAAGCTGTACATTACGTCAATTTTACCTTCTGCATCACGCACAACAGCTGGGTTAGAACCATTTTCAATTTCATCAGACAGTAAACGATCTGTACTGATTGCAGCTATACGGTTATCAATTTTTACTTTGTAGTATGAAACTTCCATTGAAAGTGTATCTGTCACATTCCAAACTGTACCAACAGTTAGAGACTCACCTTCTTCTGGCTCTAAATCTGGGTTACCACCAAACCAAGTTTTGTGTTGTGAACCACTTGGCGCACAGTAAACAGTATCGCTTGCAGCGTTACCTTGGTTATCACACCAAAGTGTATCGTAGTTAGTTTCGAAGCTTAAAGATTGACTAGAGAACATCTCACCCATGTTTGGAGCACGGAAAGACTCACCCCAGCTTGCACGTACTAATAAGTCATCAGTGATACGCCAAGCAGCACCTAGTTGACTAGTTACGTTATCGAATTCACCTGCAACAACAGATGCACCTACGTCACCTTCTTGCTCATATTTATCGTAACGAACCGCCGCATTTAAATCTAAACCGAATGGGAAAGCAGCTTGAAGCTCTAAGTAGCTAGAAGTACGGTCACGTGTTGCAAATACATCATCACCGCCTGAACCACCTGACACATTACCTGAAGCAGATAGAGGATCTGAATACTGAGTAAAGTCGATAGTTTCAAATTCAGCACCTACTACACCTGCTAAAGTAAATGATTCATTATCAACAAGCGTTGTAGAAACTAAACCGTCAAATTGAGTACTTTCGAACTCTGCTTTATAGGTACCCATGTGAGCTGCACCAGCATAAAGCTCTGCCATTTGTGCATCCCATGACGCAAAGTCCATACCTGTAGTATTAAAGATATCGTACTCACCTGTATCAATTAGAGATTGTACAAGTGGGTCATTAATTAGGTTACGGTTGAATGATTCAGTCGTAGAGCGGCTACGCTGAGCATTGATTTCCCAGTCAAATCCGTTACCAATATCAGTATAACCTACTAAGCCACCAACAAAATCGATGTTAGCAATTTCAACGCGTGTATCACGATTACCCAAGTTAGCAGAACGCATGCTTAGTGAAATATCTTCACCATAAGGGTTCATAGGGTTATCAGCATACATAGTCGGTTTTGTAGTTGATACAGGTGTACCAGCATAACGAGCATCAGTCTTAGACATTGAAGCGCTTGCACGACCACGGAAATATAAGTCGTCAGTTAACTCGTACTTAAAGTTTGAAAGAATTGAATCTTGTTCTGCATCAGCGAAAAGCTTAGTTACAGCACCATAACTGTATAAACAACGGCCATCACTACTTGGTACCGTATTATCTGCAGCATCACATGAGTCTGCTGAGTACCAGTTTTTAGAATCTTTGCCTTGACCGTTTGGAACAGAGCTGTAAGACGAGAATGCACCGTATAATTCAGAATCTAATTCCCAGATATCACGGTCATAAACTGCATCTGCTTTATAGTGTTCGTAAGTTAATGTGATATTACCTTTATCAGATGCATAACCACCAGTCACAGAGAAACGATTAGTATCGCCACCTTCTACTGAAGGTAACTCTGTGTCATATGTGAAGTTTAAACCATTAAAATCTTTTTTAGTGATGATGTTAATTACACCAGCAACCGCATCAGAACCGTATACCGCAGATGCACCTTCACGAAGAATTTCAATACGCTCAACGATTGCCATTGGAATACGTGACGTATCAGCAGCTGCACCTGAAGAAGAGCTAGTACCAGGCATACGACGGCCGTCTAATAGAACTAGTGTGTAGTTTGCACCAAGACCACGCATATTAACGTTTGAAGTTGCGGCGGCACCTGAACCATAACCTGACATACCACGCCAAGAGCCGAAACTGTTTACAGACGAGTTATTTAATACATCTGCAACTGTCGCTTCACCAGATAACTGGATATCAGCTGCAGTAATAACTGTCACTGGTGAGGCAGTTTCCATATCAACTTGCTTGATACGTGAACCTGTTACTTCGATGCGTTCAACTTTTCCTGCATTTTCTTCATCTGCTGCAAATGTACTAGCAGAAAATGCAGCTGTAGAAGCTGCACCAAAAGCAACCGCTAAGCGAACAGCTTTTGAAACTTTATTATTTAACATTTGATTCTCCCTGGACCATGTTATTCATGGAATATTTATAGTTATTCAAAATAAATGCATATTACGCAGACATTTCGAGCTTTGATAATAATACTCGCCACTCTCAAAGGTCAACACTTCAGTAACGCAAAAGTTCAACTTTTAACAATAAATATAAAAACACCACAGAGTTAAAAACAAATTTAACACACGAAAAACCCTTAAACCATAAAGGGTAGAGCACCATTCACAATGAATTACAAAGGATAAGAAGAATCCCACTATTTAGTATCAATAAGGGTACGCATCAATATAACACAACATACTTGCAATAAACGCAACAAAAGACCGGTTTGTATTTTAGATTTTTTTATCACTTAAATTTAAAATTTGAAAACTTAAACCCACGAGATAAAGACGAAACCACAAATTACCTAGATAAAATGATAGTTAAATAGAAATTACCAGATTAACAATGCAAAAGTTAATAGAATGAACATTCTATTAACCAACCCCAATCAACCGACTCAATAAAAAACCTTAACCCTCCTAATTTACTAGGATAACCATGCCAAGTAGTAATGTATTCGGTACATATCAACTTGAAAAAAATGTAACAATCGGCAATAGTTAGATTGTTAAAACAACAAGGAAAAATCATGCTTAAACAATTATTACTAATTGCATTTACTTTTTGCTCACTTTCTTCGTACGCAAAAATAAATGAACTACCAGAAGAATTCTCCGACTTTAGCCTTAATCGAGATATAAAAATTTCATATGAGGATCTTGATAACTTACTTGAAATAACAGTTCTTGATATGGGTAGGTCAGATAGAAGCTCACGTAAATCGAAGTCATCAATTGGCACAAGAATGAAATCCCACAAAAATAATGATACAGCTTTGGAGGCTAATCGTTTTTTATTTGAGGCAGTAACCAAATCAGAAATAAAAGATGGCTTTCACAAAATTCGTGTTAGCTTAGAAAAAGTACCTGACGAAATTTCTCTGAACGAACTTAGCCTTGATGAGCAATTGGCCTACTGGCTTAACCTTTACAATACAGCGATGATTGAAAAGTTAATTGAGCACTACCCTGTTCGCGATACAGAAGACCTTCTTTTTGATGATGATTCAATTTTAGATGAAGAATTTTTAACCGTTGCTGGTTATAAGCTTTCATTGAATGATATCCAACATAAAATCGTTTTCGAAAAGTTCGGTAAAAAGAAACCAATTGTTATGTACGGCTTTTATCAAGGTAATATTGGTAGCCCAAACCTGCGTAATGAAGCTTATAAAGGCAGCAAAGTATACCATCAACTAGTTGAAAACGGTGAAGAGTTTGTAAACTCGAATAGGGGTATGCAAATTAAGCGTAAAAACCGCCTTTATGTATCTAAGTATTATGAGCAAACTGAATCATTGTTTACTGACTTCGAAACTGAGTTACGTGAACATTTAGAGGACTACGCTGAAGGTCAAATGAAAAGCGATGTTAAATACGCAAAACGGTTTAAAATTGACATTGAAGATTGGAATATAACCGACTTATTTGGAACAGAACGTAGTTTTGGTGCATCTGCCTCAACTAACCCTGCGGCTATGTTAAACGCTGTAGTGAGTAATTCTGATATACCAGTCTCTGCAGATGGCAGTAGCTCAGGCATGGGTGCCGTTAATGTTAACTTTATTAATGACTCTATCATGATGCGAACGATGGATTTTGGTCGCTTCTCACCTGAAATGTTAGAAAAAATTAAAAAGCTTAACTTAAAACGCCAAGACAATAGCGGTACTGTTGAGATCAAAGATATAGATTCAAACAATTAATCGCTAAGCACCGCATGTTAGTAATCAGCGGCATGCGGTTTTTTTCGAATAGAAATCTTAATGCTAAGTCAGCTTTTCACAACCAGATCAGGCCTTACAAAAAAAAACCAAAGCTAACCTAAACTAAGTTAACTTTCAGGGCTGTTTATAACCCTTCACCAACAAGTAAAAGACAGTAAGCACACCGAAGAAATCAGAAACCTTGATGTAAATCAATAGTAATATTTTACTTTACAGTACACCCTGTTAACATAAAGCAAAAACAGGGTGTACGAGTGAATTATTCATTGCAAAGAGCTTTGCACGCATTCAATCAGCAACAATATGTGCAGGCATTACAACTCCTTTCTTTACACACAAACAAAACCGCTGATTGGTATACATTAAATAGCTTATGTTTATCAGCTGTAAACAAAATAACTGATGCTGAGCAGTGTTACTTACAAGGCTTAAGCCAGTTTAGTAATCATGTCGGCCTTTTAGACAACTACACCAATCTACTATGTAAACAAAAAAAGTATGCAGACTGTATTCAGTTTTGTGAATACAACACAGCTTCTTTGTCACTTGAAAAGCCACGCCTCAATTACATTGAAAGCCTAATTAATCAAGATGAATTATTAAAAGCTGAACAATTACTAAGCGAAACATCGCCCTCGCTGAACGCATTAGTTCGTTACCACTGGCTCACTTTAGAACTTTTCGAGCGACTGGGTGACTTACAACAAATCGAAAACTATTTTCAAACAAAATTGCCAGACCAATTAAAAGGGCAATTTCATTTCGTTTATAAACATGCCTGTAATTATCGAAATCTAGGTCAATTTCCCGAGGCGTTAGCGCTTTTGCAAATGCTTTTAAAACAGCAACCAAGCGCCGAATTGCATTACATAATTGGTTGTACATACTATGATTTACAGCAGTATGAACAAGCACAAGCTCATCTTAAGGCATGCTTAGAGCTTGCTCCTAACTATGTACCAGCACATGAAAGCCTTAACAAGCTCTACTGGGAACACTCGCAGAGCCAATTAATGAGTTCTTATGCTCAAACTTTCAAGAACTATGATGCAAACCCTGTTCTGATCCATTCACAAATTGGCCAACTACTGCAACTAGATAAGCTAGAAGATGCATTATTAGTAAGCAGTAACGCAACCCAAAACCATCCACAAAACTTAGATTTACATCATGCCCACAGTATTATTCTAGATAGAACAGGTGAAGAAGAAAAAGCATTTTCACTCCTTCAACAGCTCGTTAAAGCAGCCCCACAAAATGCTCGTTACTGTATTGATTTAGCAAACTTTTACATACAACAAGGCGATTACAGCTCAGCGATCTCTCATTTAGAAACCGCAGTAAAATTGAATCCTCACAACCAAGAGCTTTGGGCATATTTAAGTATTGCTTGGCGACTATCAAATAATGATAAATATCACTGGTTAACTGACCTAGATAAATTCGTTAAAGTGATGGAGCTACCTGCTCCGCCTGGTTTTAAGACCTTTGCTGATTTTAATAAGCAGTTGCAGGAGCTAATGATCAGCCTTCACACAAATAAACTACAACCATTAGATCAAAGTGTGCGCAGCGGTAGTCAAACCCAAGGTCACTTGTTACACCGTTCAAACCAACTTATTGATTTATTTAAGTCATCTATGAATGAATGCATTAATCAATACCTGATGCAGCTACCAGAGGATGCTAACCACCCTCTATTAGCGCGTAATCATAAACGCTTTGTTGCCAGAGGTAGTTGGTCGGTAAAACTAGAAGAAGGTGGTTTTCATGCTAATCATATCCACCCTCAAGGTTGGTTATCAGCGCCGAGCTATATTTCTATTCCTAATGAGATGAGTAAAGATGATGAAACTAAAAATGGCTGGCTTAAGCTAGGAGAAACCAGTCTTAACTTAGGTGAGCGTGAGTCTATAGCTCGTGAAATATGCCCTGAGGAAGGTCAAATTATTATATTTCCAAGCTATATTTGGCATGGTACATACCAACTAAAAAGCACTAGCCCTCGGCTAACTATTCCATGTGATATCATGCCCTTAAAATAATAAAAAAGACCATCTAAATGATGGTCTTTTTTATTACCAATTACTTATTTAACAGCGCTTTTGCATCTAGATAGGATTCTTCATCGGCCTGTATGTGTTCAAGGTAATTTGCAAATCGTCCTGAGGATGACTTATAAAGTGGCTTTCTAACTTGCCATACACTCGCTGTACTTACAGTGCCAGATTTATTATGAAATCGCTGTGCTTCATCAGTGTATTCTAGCCCTAAAAAACTAAACAATTGTTCTAATACCTGCTTAGGTGACTCAACAAGTAAATCATAATCTATCGTAAAAATATCATCGCTAAAGCACGACTGCCAATGTAACTTAATGCGTTGCTGCTGCTCATAGTGATGCAAAGTATCATTCAGTGACACCGCGTAGTTTAAACTCGGGCCTAAATGTTGGAAATAAGCTGATAAGCTGTTATCTTTGATATCTCGCTCAGTCCAAATGATCTTCGCATTTGGATATAGCTGCTTAATAACGTCTAAATAAAGGTAATTTTCTGGGCGTTTATCTGTAACGTAAATAGCACCTTCGGCTCGAAGAGTTAGTTGCTCGTTATAACCATTTATAAACTCAGGATCTTTAGCCTTATTTGCAAGCGCCTTTTCATCACTAATTAAATTGAATAACGATGAATGTAAATAGGCAATCTCACCACCTGCTGCTATTTGCTCGTTAGAGCTGATAATTTGTTCAATCAGTGTTGAGCCAGAACGAAACATACCGCAAATAATGATAGGCGTAATAGAGGTATTCGCTGCTTGAAGAGTGATATTACGCGCTAAGGTGTAGTCAGTTACCGCTTCAATAGACTGGCGATCATAAACTGGTAAATACTTTTTATTGTATTGATTTGCTTTTACATAATAGTGCCAAGCTTTCTGATAATTTTTGCAATCATTAAACACTTTACCAAGTGCATAATAAAGATCAGCACAGGCAATATCATCTGACTCTCGTTGTAATATAGCTAGGCATGCTTGTTCGTAGTTAGTCGCATCTTGTTCAGAAAATGTTTCGATGTCAGCCAGCCTTGCTTGTGCCATCGCGTTAAATGCATCTATTTTTAAAACCTGTTGAAAGCCCTTTTTCGCTTTATCTTTATTACCGAGTTGTTCGTAAATATTTGCCAATGCGAAGTTGGCTTGCAAACTCTTATTATCATGCCTAATCGCTTGTTCTAAATACTGTATTGCAACACTCGGTTGATGTAACTGTTCATTATGCACATAAGCAATTTCTATTAAAGCGGGTACTTTAAACTGCTCAGATAATGTGAGAGCTTGCTCGAGGAAGCGTATCGCTGCATCGGCGTTATCAAGCTTTCGTTCTATAGTACCTAGCTGAAAACATATATCAGCTTGCTGCGGATTTGCTGTATATAAAGGTAATAGCGCGTTTTTTGCAATTTCGAACTCACCACAACTTAAACTTATTTGCACTAGGGTCAGTACGTAATCAAATTTTGTTGGAGCAATCGATACCAGTTGCTGGCAATAAGCAATGGCTGTTTCAGTGTCTTGTTGCTGCATAGCAACTTTGAAAAGGATCTGTAACGCTTTTTCAGCTAATTCACTGTTATATGTTAACGGTTTTAATAATTCTATCCCCTGGCTAACTTTACCTTGCTGAAGTAAAGCAACAGCTTGGGTAAACGCGTGTTGTTCTGATGTCATTGTTTCCCCATAAAAAAAGCGAGCCGAAGCTCGCTTTATAATACATTAATTAATTCAAATTAGAATTTTAACGTTACGCTTGCGTGGAAGTAACGACCTAATGTGTCGTAGAAACCAGCAATCGCGTTACCATTTGTAGATAGTGAACCACCTACCATTGGCGGCTCTTTGTCTAGAACGTTATTCACACCAATAAGTACTGAAGTGTAATCATTTACAGTGAATGAACCTTTAAGGTCAAGATAGCTTTGTGAACTAATACCGCCTTGAGCTAAAGTATCACTACCCTCATAGTCACTTACAGCACCGAAGTAACGCCATTTAGCTGTTGCTCTCCACCAGCTGCCTGTGTCATAGCTTGCACTAAGAACATGACGCCATACTGGTTGTGGGTAACAACCATCGTTTAACGTGTCAACACAGTCATATACTTCACTTACGCCAGGAATATTATCAAATTCCTTAGTCATCATGTAAGTACCGATAAGGCTTGTAGAAAGTGTACCACCGCCGATTTCCATGTCGTAGTTAGCACTTAAATCAACACCTTCATAGTGAATGTTACCTAAGTTAGTGTTAGTTGCTACAACTTGACCAGAACCAATCCAAAGGCTAGCACTACCAGGCGTACGTTGTACGTTATCACAGAATACTGCTTGGCCTGTTTTACCACATTGCTCAACAATGAGCTCTGCGTCAATCGCACCAATTGCATCTTCTAATTCAATATCCCAGTAATCGATTGAGAAATTAAAGTCTTCAAACGGGTTACCAACAACACCTAAAGTGATTGTATCAGCGATTTCAGGGCTAAGATTCGGGTTACCACCGAAGAAACCATTGTATTGGTCAGCAGGGCTCTTACCTACGTTACCGTATTGAGATGCTGGAACACCTGTATTAGCACATTCTGCTTGGCTAAGAGATGGTGTTGCACCCGCACAAGGATCGGTACCGGCCCATAAACCTGTGCTTTGTTGTGCGAATAGCTCGCCGTTGTTCGCAGCACGAACTGCACGGTTATAGCTTGAACGGATCTTCCAGTTTTCAGTAACATCCCAGTTTACAGCTACTTTATAAGTAGGCTCTGAACCTGATGTGCTGTAATCAGACCAACGATAACCTAGTTCAACCAATAAGCTTTCGAAGCCTGTTACATCTTCAACAATTGGTAAGCTTAACTCACCGAAGAATTCAGTTACGTCATATTCACCGTTTAAGCTCTTAGTTGTACCACCTTGACCTAGTAATAAGCCTTGTGCGTAAACTTCATCCGCTGTACGGCTGAAAGTTTCTTCACGGTATTCAGCACCAAATACTGCCGCGATTGGGTAATCTGAAGAAGGAAGACCCCATTCAAATTCACCAGTAACGAAACCATTCACGATAAACTGCTCTGTAACACCATTAAGAATCGCAGTACCAGTTAGTGCACCAGCTGACTCAGGAGTAACACCTTGATACGTGAATACTTCGTAAGGGATACAACCAGATGTTGCTGAACAGTCTTCGCCATTTGCAGAAAGTGCAGTACTGATACGCGGACCGAAGAAGTCATTTTCGTATGCTGAAGATGAAGACGAAGAACCGTATTGTACGAATGCTTCGTATGACCAAAGGTCACTGATTTCACCTCTACTACCTAGTACTAAGCGGAATGAGTTATGCTCAAGGCTATCAGCACGTGGGCCACCTTCAACGTTACGTTTACCGATGTAAGTTGCAAACTCATCACCAGAAGTTAAACCAAAACGATCAGTTAGGTTTTGACGCTGTGCATCTGTAAGAAGCGGGCTATCGTAATCGATAACATAGTTTTCGTTAAAGAACGTACCAGACTCAGCGATTTGCGCTGTAGTACGGTCACGCATGTACATCGCTTCCATGAACGGTTGGAAGTGATCATTAATTTCGTACTTAGAGAATAAACCTAAGGTGTGGCGCTCGTTAGGACGCATGAAGTGGTTAATTGGAGCATAGTTATATACGTTACCACTTGAAGGAATGAAGCTACTATCAGAACCAAGTGTCCAATAATCGTAATCATCCCAATCGAATGCACCGCTGTCTGTAGGCGCTGAGATATAGAAGTTAGGAATTACAGCGTTACCAGAACCACCACACGCTGTACCTGCAGCATTTAGAGCACATGAAGAATAGTCACGAGCACCTTGGCGTAATTCATTTTGCTTTTGGTAAGTGAAATAACCAACAGCATGGCCTTTACCACTATCGAAAGAGCCACCTAATGTAGCTGAGAAGTCAAAAGAAGAACCGTCAAAACCTGAGCTACCTTCTGGGTAGTCGAAGTCACGCTCATCCATTAAACCTTGGATGTATTCATTATCATTGTCGTGTTGATATGCAGTTGAGCCTAGGCTTACTTCAAAACCTTCGAACTCATCGTTCATTACAAAGTTTACAACACCCGCTACCGCATCGGCACCGTAAGTTGATGAACCACCACCAGTCATTACGTCAACACGCTTGATAAGTGCAGCTGGGATTTGGTTAATATCAGCCGACTGAGTGTAGATACCACCCGCTTGCATACGACGACCGTTGATAAGTACTAGAGTACGCTGTGAACCCATACCACGTAAATCAAGAGTAGCTGTACCAGAAGCACCATTTGATTGGAACGCTGTGTTTGAAGCTTCAAGTTGAGGCAAGCTATTCATCATGTCTTCAACACGTGTAAAACCAGCTACAGCGATTTCTTCAGCTGTTGTAACTTGAACTGGGCTTGCAGTTTCAATATCAGTACGTTTGATACGTGAACCTGTAACTTCAATACGTTCAACTTTTTCTGCTGCTTCTTCTTCAGCAGCATAAGAGTTTACAGAAAACGCAGCTGTTGAAGCTGTACCAAAAGCAAGCGCTAAGCGAACTGCTTTTGAAACTTTATTATTTAACATTTGATTCTCCCTGGACCACTATATTGTGGCTATATTTAGCATAAGCTTGTTTATTATTTGTATCGCATCAGGACTGCGACAAACAAATAATAAACAAATAAACCAAAATATCCAGCCCTTTATTTACAATTTTTTAATGAAGCAGCAAAAAGTTTACTTTTTCTTGTTTTGTGGACAAAAAACACACAAATAAGCGTTTAAACTGAGCTTACCGATCATTCATCGCAACAAAGAGTCAAAAAAATGTTAATTTTTCTAAAAAAGCTGTATCTGACGGTCACTTAGTGACGAAACTTTAGTACCCAAATCAACAACAATCATTTCAGCTATTGGCAACAATTGTTTGTTAACATAAATGCCATAATCGTAATTATGGTGACCTGTGTAGTACTCAGCGCCGTTAGCGGTGTAAACATATTTAATTATTTGTCCACGCTGGAATGCAAGATGAGGATTGTCAGCTAAGTACTGTTTCGCTGCTTTAACGTGGGGAGGGATGTTTTTTTGGTAATCAGTTAAATGCTGACCCAGGCGTTTGCGATAGATTAACTTAGCGTCAAACTCACCTGCATATAGTTTTTTAACATACCTATCAAAGGCTTGAAAAATTAATTCTTGGCTATAATTTTCAGCAAATAATATCTCAAATAATTCTGTTTGAAACTCATGAGCAAGTTCTGTCCAATCACTCCTTACGGTTTCCATACCTTTAAAAACTAATTTTGAAGCACCATTTTTTTCGACTTTTCCTACATAACGCTTTTTTGAACCCATTGTTTTGCCTCTAATAGTGGGCATAAAAAATGGGCTATAGTGAGTTTCGTACTCAATTTCTAAAAAGCTGTCTATTTTATAGTCTTTCTGCAAAACCTGCTGCCAGCGTTTGTTAATTTTCTCCGCCAGTTTCGTACCGATTTCATTACAGTTTAGTGAATTTAGATCATCATCAAGCTTAACAAAGGTCGAATCTGTATCACCATAAATGACGTTGTAGCCCCACTCTTCTATCCATTGCTTAGTTGTTTGCATTATTTCATGGCCACGCAAAGTAATTGAACTCGACAATCTCGGGTCATAAAAGCGACAACCTTTAGAGCCAAGTACACCATATAAGCTATTCATGATGATTTTAATTGCCTGCGAGAGCATAGGTTGGTTTTTATCTTTGGCCATTTGTCTTGTTGCTGCAAGTTCACGAATAAGCTCAGGCAGATGGTGCTCAGTACGTGAAAACTGTGCTTGGTTAAAGCCTTCGATTGCGTCATCTGGCTTTTTTAACCCTTCAACTAGACCAAGAGGGTCTATACAAAATGTACGCATTATTGATGGATAGAGGCTTTTGTAATCAAGCACCAGGATATTCTTGTAAAGACCTGGCTGCGATGACATGACATAACCACCTGGGCTGTCAAAACTTAACCCATGATCGCCTAAATTAGGGGCTATATAGCCACTTCTATGCAGCAGAGGTAAATATAGATTAGTAAAGGCCGCTACTGAGCCGCCCATTCGTTCTAATTCAAGTCCGGTGAGTTGGCTTCTTACAACTGCAAAATCGAGTAACTTTAATTTCTCAAAAATCCGCAAAACTAAAATACAGTCTTGCCTGTTGTAATTAGCAAGAGACAGTTTGTCTTCATTAAACTGACGAATAATTTCTTCAAGGCGATTATCTGTGCTGATCAGCTTCTCTTCGCCAAGCTCAATACTGGCTACATTGGCAAGGCTAAAACTGTCGTAATGATAGGTGGCATTTTTTAGCGTATCAATACCATCAACAACGATGCGACCAGGCATTGTTATCCGAGTAATGTTTCCCGAGCGCACGCGCATTTTTTCTTTATTGCGGCCAAGCTTTAGAGAAATACCTAATGCCTCAGCTCTTGCGTTAAGCACACTGAAGTCAAACTCAATAACATTCCAACCAATCAATACATCAGGGTCAATTCGCTGAATTTCATTTTCAAACTGAGTAAGAAGATCTATTTCATCTTCACACCAGTTGATTTGATAATCTAGATGAGTAGTTGGCTCTGGGCGACCTATCATTAAGACTTTATCAATGCCATCTCCGACTAAGCCAATAGAGAATAATACGCCTTCGCCATTACACTCAATATCAATAGAAACATGTTTGAAAAAAGGTCTAAATTCATTGTTTGGTTTTAATCTTGCGTTCTTTAACAGTCGATAACCGCTTCGTATTTGAATTTCACCTTTTACCCATACAGAGCCTTTAATGAAACGCTCCATCAAAAATCTGTCAATTGGCCTAACATCATCTTCAAAAGTAACTAGTTGTGAACTTTTTAAAACCTTAATGGCGCTGTAGTAATCTTTTAACGATTTAAAATAACAGCATACCACCGACTGATTTTGGAAATTTTTTAGTTTGGCATCAGCAAAACGAACATGAATGTTTTGATTTTGTAATAGTCGCTTTGCAGCAGTTACTTGGTTTTCAGGAATGAAAAATACCACCTCTTGGTGTTCAACCTGTACTTTTAAAGGGCCATTGTCGCACCAGAGCCAAAACACAAAACTAACCCCTGATGAGCTATCAAACGCTTCTTTAGAAAGGATAAAACCTGTATCTGTAACCATTTACTTCAAATATCTATTACGGAAGGGGTATAGTACACCCTAACTACATAAAATTATAAGAGCCAATTATGAGCCCAATTGATGCGATTAATAACGCAAAGACACTCATTGCTACTGAACCACATAAAGCTAAAGTTATGTTGTTAGAAGTACTCAATGAAAATCCAGAATATCACGATGGCTGGGCTTTACTTGCTGATACTCACAAACTACTGCAAGAGCATGAACAACAGCAAAGTGCACTAAAACAATATGAAATGATCTATTGGTTTAATAAACAACTAGACACTGCGAAACAACAATTAACCAATCAAAACCCTCAGCAAGCGCAGCATACCATTCAGCAATTATTAAAATTAGTACCAAATGAATATAGAGCACTTGATACGCTGGCTGAGATCGCATTTAAAGTGGGTGATAGCAAAGCTTACTTTGCAATATCAAAACATAACCTTGAGAACAACTCGCAAAGACAAACTGTTAAAGAAAGCTACTGTAAAGCCCTACTCAATACCAAGCAATTTGATGAGTTAATCTCTTTTTACCACTCTTCGATATCTTCATCGACGTTATACGTTGAGAGCCTATTAGCGATCGCTCATGTAAAATTAATGCAATTTGATGAAGCTACAACCATCTATAATAAGTTACTTGATGCAAACTATTACGCAGCCCAATGCCACCTTCGCCTTGGCAACATTGAAAAAATAAAAGGTAATACTGGGCTTGCTATAGATCACTACAAACAAGCACTGCAAATAGATAAAAAACTTGGTGAGGCTTACTGGAATTTAGCAAACTTAAAGACATACACTTTTGACAGAAAGGGTGTAGACATCCTAGTACAGCTCACGCAAGCTGCTAAGCCAAACCTTAATAGTGCTCAATTCTATTTTGCGCTCGCAAAGGCATATGAACAACAAGGTAACTTCAGCTTATCATTTGCGATGTTAGAAAAAGCAAACAATATTCAAAAGTCACTAACTCCCTACAAGCCGAGCAATTTCACTTCTCGTTGCACGCAACATTTAACTCAAAAGCCAATGCCTCATAATGCATTTGATGAGTCGTTACAGCTGATTTTTATCGTCAGCTTACCCCGCAGTGGCTCTACCTTAGTTGAGCAAATTTTAGCAAGCCACCCTGATGTTGATGCAAGTTATGAATTAACAGAAATTAACGCAATTGCGCGAGAGCTTGAGAGTAAAAAACTCTCAGATGTACCTTATGGCCTTGATAAACTTTCAGAACAAGATAAGGCTCACTATGCCGCAAGGTATTTAAATTTTATTGCTCCATTACGCGGAAAAAATAAGGTCTTTATCGACAAACAACCCGCAAATTTTCATCATATCGCATTAATAAAAACTTTATTTCCAAACGCTAAAATTCTCGAAGTAACGAGAGATAAAGCCGCAACAGCATGGAGTTTATACAAGCATTCTTTTTCTGAGGGCCACGCCTATAGCTACGATTTCAAATCGCTTGCACAATATATAAATGATTACGCAGATTTAATGTCGCACTGGCACGTTCTTTATCCAGATGAAATCTTCAATGTTGACTATCAAAACCTTGTTAATGATTTTTCCAATACAGTTTCTGAGTTGCTAAATTATTGTAGTTTAGAAATGCATGAAAGCTGCATAAGCTTTTATAATCATCAGCGTCCGATAATGACACCAAGCTCAGAGCAAGTAAGACAACCGATTTACAAAGATGCTTTAACGCAATGGACAAATTATAAAGTTCACTTAGAGCCGCTATTAAAGCTAATAAAATAATAATCGAACAAGTCGCTTGTAGTTGCCCAGTTAAATCTCTAAAATTCATTACTGTAATTATATACATACTTTAGGTTTTCTGGGCATGCTTTCTGACTCTTTAAAAAAAACAATTCGGCAAATTCATAAGCATGTTGCTGATAACCTCACCGATTACCGCCCAAGAAGCAGTCAAAACTATTTAGTTGCCGAGATAGCAAAAACTCTAGCTGGCGAGTATCACAAGAGCCAACGAATTTGTGTTATTGAAGCAGGCACCGGGACCGGCAAGTCACTGGCGTATTGTTTAGGGGCATTGCCTTTAGCGATGGCCAAGAAAAAGAAATTAGTGATTTCGACGGCAACTGTTGCCCTACAAGAGCAGTTAATTAGTAAGGAGCTGCCTTTTTTTAAAGAGCACTCTGGCCTAGACATCAAGTTTGATTTGGTGAAAGGTCGACAGCGTTATATCTGTGCACAAAAACTCAGTGCCGCCGTTAATGGTGACAGTCAAACGCAAATGGAGTTTATGCCGACCCTATCATCGCCGCTTTCTGATATGGAAACCAAATGCTTGAAGCAACTTTATGATGCTTATTCAAAAAAGCAATGGCAAGGCGACCGCGATAGCTGGGCTGATACCATCCCTGATAAAGTGTGGAATTTAATTGCCTGTGATAAGCATTCATGCCAACGACAAATGCGCGCTCATCAGCTCTGCCCTTTTCATATGGCGCGACAGCGTCTTATGCAAATGGATGTGCTAGTGATCAACCATTCTTTATTACTGGCTGATCTTGATTTGGGTGGCGGTAAAATTCTACCTGAGCCTGACGATACGATTTATGTAATCGATGAAGCGCACCATTTAGCGCATATCACCCGCGACTTCTCTTCTGCTGCAGCAACCATTAAAGGCACCATAGACTGGCTCGACAAGCTGGTAAAATTTGCAGGTAAAATGGCCAATGTGCTCGTCGGTCAAAAAGCGATTGGGCAAAACTTTAAGCTCAGTGATAGTATCAATGACGCTGGCAAAAACTTAAAAGTGGTGCGTGATATTCTTGATAACGCAGACTTTAACTATAACAGTGATGACACCTATCGTTTTGAGCACGGTGAAATCCCAGCATCTTTACATACCAAAGCAAAAGATATTAGCGATGCCACCCTTGATGCCTTAAGAGCACTCAACAAGATGCACGATACCCTAGTGCAAGACGTAAGTGATGGCGATATAAAACCTTATGTGGCCGATCCAATCTTGGCTGAAAGTGGTCAGTACATTAACCGTTTAGAGTTATTAAACAAGCTGTGGTTTAGTTACGCCACAAAAGGCGAAGGTGTTCCCCATGCGCGATGGATCAAACGCTTAGAATATAAGAACCATCACGACCATTTACTCAGTGATTGCCCTATTGAAGTTGGCTATTACCTAAAAGATAAATTATGGAATCAATGTGCGGGTGCCGTACTTTGTTCAGCCACCTTAACTGCATTGGGTTCATTTGATCACTTTGCCTATGAATGCGGTCTTGCCAAAGAAGAAGGCGTAAAATACATAAAAGTCCCTTCTCCGTTTGATTACCCTAAACAAGCGACGCTGCATATTCCTGCCAGTCATATTGAGCCAATCGATAAAGCGTTCAGCGACCACTTGGCTGAGCAATTACCTAAGTTCCTTGATGATAAAAAAGCAAATTTAGTGTTGTTTGCTTCTTATTGGCAAATGGATCATGTCGTTAAAGCGCTGCGTAGCAAAGGAATTGAGGTCTTAGTGCAAGGTGAAATGTCCCGTGAAGCTCTGCTTAAAAAGCATAAAGCCAATGTAGATTTAGGCCGTGCTAGCTATTTATTTGGCACTCAAAGTTTGTCAGAGGGCCTTGATTTACCAGGTAAGTACTTAGAAAACCTGGTAATAACAAAGATTCCATTCGCGGTACCCACCTCACCAATAGAAGAAGCGCAGGCTGAGTTTGTGCAAAGTAAAGGTGGCAACCCGTTTCTTTCGATAACCGTACCTGATGCGGCAAAGAAATTAGTACAAAGCTGTGGTAGACTGCTGCGCAAAGAAAATGATCAGGGTCGCATTACTATCCTTGATCGCCGTTTAGTGACCAAGCGATATGGCAAAGCCATGCTCGATACCTTGCCACCTTTTAAAAGACAAATTGATTATTAATGTTTGAATTAGCTTTAGACCCAGCAACCTGGGCACTATTATGCGCAGTCGCACTGGCAGCGGGCTTTATTGATGCAATTGCAGGCGGTGGCGGGATGTTAACTGTGCCAGCGCTATTAACTGCAGGCTTGCCGCCCCACCTCACCTTAGGCACCAATAAACTTGCAGCGAGTTTTGGCTCATTGACGGCCAGCGTGACTTATTTTCGTAAAAAGTTGTTCAACCCACGGTTTTGGGCTGCATCTATTTTAGCGACAGCCATTGGGGCACTCGTAGGTACTTTAGTGGTTGATTACTTAAGTATTGAATTTTTAAATAAATTACTACCGGTAGTGATTATTTTAGTCGCTTGTTACAGCTTATTTGGCAGTTTGAGTACAACTGAGCATAACGAGTTACCAGAGCTTGATAGCAAAACTAAAATTAAACAATGGCTACAAGGTCTTGGGCTTGGTTTTTTTGATGGTTTAGCTGGCCCAGGTACTGGTACATTTTGGACCGCATCAAATAGCCTATTATATAAAATGAGCTTATTGCTTAACTGTGGCCTTGCCCGCTCGATGAACTTTGTTTCAAACTTTATTTCGTTGATCACCTTCGTGGCGCTTGGCCATGTGAACTTTTTACTTGGTATCACAATGGGCTTTTTCTTGATGCTTGGAGCATGGTTAGGAGCACATTCAGCAATTAAGTTTGGTAGTAAAATGATCCGCCCAGTGTTTAACACTGTGGTTATAGTGTTAGCATTAAAGTTAATCTATGAGGCTTACTTATAAATGCAATCAACTGCTTTTGATAAACTACGTTCACAAATTGAAAGGCTCAAACAATTAGCCACACAATTTGATAAGGGTAATTTATTTGCTAAAAATCGCTATATGCAAGCTCAGCCAAGCTTGTTTGATAAAGCCGTGTTTAGTACAAAAAGTATGAAACTTGCCGACTATGTAAGCGAAATCGAAGATGAACTAAGCAGCCTACCGCCTGCTGAGCATCGCCATGCCTACCAATATGCACTTGAGCGCATTACCCTTCAGGTGCAAGCGGTATTTAATGTGATCAAATCAACCCCGGTTTGGGCCAAAGAAAATAAGTACAGCTTTAAGCCAAAAGCTAAGCCACAGGTTTATAAGCAAGCAGTTAAAAAAATCATGCAGTCATCCCATGAACTGTATGACGAGCTAAAGCAAAACCATGAGTTTGAGCGCCGCTTAGTTTTAATGATCGAAGAGCGAAAACTAAAACTTGATGAAGCTAGCCCAGCAAAAGCCAGCGAAATTAACAAAGAAATACTCGCATTACACGCAAGACTTGGCCGTTGTCGTAAGGCAATTTCTGCCACTGAAGACAAAATTCAACAAGTAGAAAAACAGCAGCTGAGATAATGTTTTACTATCATCCAAGTTATTCAGCGTTAGCTTTACCTGAGCGTCACCGCTTTCCCATTGATAAATATCGCTTGTTAAAACAGCTTGTCAGCAACTTTATTGATGAACAATATTTCATTACCCCACAACAAGCCACTAAAGCTCAGCTTACTCTGTGCCATAACCCCGCGTATGTCGACGCATTTTTAGCTGGTAGTCTTGATAGCAAAGCCATTAAAAAAATGGGCTTTCCTTGGTCCACTGAATTGGTTGAACGAACACTTTACTCTGTTGGCGCAAGTATTCAAGGTGCTGAGTTTGCCTTACAACAGGGTGCTGCTTTTAACCTAAGTGGTGGTTATCATCATGCTTTTACGGGCTATGGTAGTGGTTTTTGTATTTTTAATGACTTAGCGATAGCTGCTGCACACTTAATTGATACTGATCAAGCCGACACCGTATTAATCTTTGACTGTGACGTTCACCAAGGCGACGGCACAGCTGAAGTTACGCAAGTACATCCTCAAATAATTAGCTGCTCAATTCATTGTCAGCAAAACTTCCCGCGTATTAAGCAGCAATCAAACTACGATTTTGCACTTGAGCATGGCACTACAGATGCTGAATACCTAGAGACCGTCAAACAAGCTTTAGCCCTAACAACTAGACTCCACCAGCCAGATATCATTTTGTATAACGCCGGCGCAGACATCGCAACAGATGACGAGTTAGGACACTTTCAAGTGAGTTTAGAGGGAGTGTATCAACGTGACTATTTTGTATTAAATCAAGCTAAGAAAGCTAAAATCCCAGTGTTTGCAGCTATGGGCGGTGGCTATCAACGAAATGTAAGCCGTTTGGTTGATGTTCATGGTCAGCTTTTTAGGGCTGCTGTCGATTTATTTTAAAGCTTGGTATACACTTAAATAGACTTTTTAATTAGGCTCACTCTGTATGAAATTGCATGACGACATTCACAACTACTATGAAAAATTAGTTGTCGAAGACATCACTAAGCGCAACTTAGAATCAACCTATAGTGATGATGTTATGGCAGATTTATGCTGCACCGTATTAAATCAACTGCCAGCCCGCTACATTCGCTATGATGTTGATATGGAATTTTATTTGCCGCAAACAGAGCGCATTAAAATGGAGCAGCAAGTGCAAACTGCTATCGATGTGGCCATCAGTCAAGTTGCTAAGAAAAAGGAACTAAAAGCATGAGCAGTGAGTTAGAAAGCGCACCTAACTATATAAAGATCGCTGTTGATCTCATTATGCTCTTAGAACAAAACGACGTTCCCGCCGAAGATGTATTAGCAGCTTTAGAAATCGTAAAGTCTGATTTCGAAAAGAAACTCCCACAATCAACTGATTAATAGTCCGAAAATGGCGAGTATTGGGGCACAAATTTGGTATGCTCAGGTTTTATAATTTAAGAATGTAAAACCATGTCATTGCCAAGTTTATTACGCTTATTCATCCTTGCTGCTATTTGGGGCGCTTCCTTCTTATTTATGCGCATGGCAGCTAATAGCTTAGGCCCTGCGGTATTAATTGAGTTAAGAGTTGGCTTTGCAGCAATAACACTGTTTATTTTTGCGCTTTACTTACGAAAGAAACTTGCGTTCGCGACCCACAAAAAGCATTTTTTCATTATTGGCGCACTTAATTCCGCCATTCCTTTCTTATTGTTTGCCTATGCAGCACAAACAATTAATGCATCTACCTTATCCATATTAAACTCAACAACGCCAATTTGGGGTGCCATCGTAGGTATTATTTGGAGTAAAACAAAACCCACTAAAAGTATGCTGCTTGGCTTGCTATTAGGCTTAACAGGCGTAGCCATTTTAGTGGGACAAAATAGCCTGACGATCGACAGCCAAGCTATCACAGCAATTGTTGCGGCACTGTGTGCCTCGCTTAGTTACGCCATCGCATCCCATTACACTAAACACGCACCTAAGTTATCTGCTTTTAATAATGCCCATGGCAGTATGTGGGCGGCGAGTATCATGGTACTGCCGCTTATTTTTGTTATTCCTGCCAGAGAAATACCAAGCAATGAAGTTATGCTTGGTGTAGTGGCACTCGGCGTGCTATGTACTGCAGTAGCATACATCTTGTTCTTCCGTTTGATTGATGACATTGGCCCAACTTCTGCGTTGACTGTTACCTTTTTGATTCCACTTTTTGGCATAGTGTGGGGAAATTTAATTCTAGATGAGCAAATTGGCCCAAATACCTTAGTTGGCGCACTGTGTGTTATCGCAGGCACCATGCTAGTCACAGGCTTTATTCGTATCAAGCCATTTTTAAGACGAAATACCTTGTAACAGAATGGGAATTGCATTTTTAAATACAATCTATATTCTATTAGGTACTAAAAAAGGAAGGAGAATAGTATGTCAGGTACTACCATGGTGGTGTTAATTGTGCTGATATCGGTCGGCTCTGGGGTAATTTATGATATGTATAAAAAACACCTTGAGTTTAAATCACGAACTTTAAAAAATTCAAAAGAAGCAAACGAACACGTAGCAGAAGTGACAAAAGAGCTGCAAGAGCTAAGAGAGCGTGTACAAACCCTCGAAGCCATTGTTACTGACTCTAGCTACAACGTAAAACAAGAGATTAATAGACTTTAATTAAGTTAACTCAAATCAAGTTAATAAGGCACTGTATTGTTCAAGCACTGGCTGATAATAATCGGCGTCTTGATTTAACATACGTTGGTAATGAGCACATAACTGCTTTAAATACGTTTGGTGCTCTTTACTTGTTAGCTGCCACATTGAGTGCCCTACTCGAGTGATCGGCTGCGAAGATGACGCACTCATAGCAATAATTTCATAAAAGCGTTTGTTTTCACACACCAACTGCTCAGAGACGAGCCCCAATGGCAGTTTTTGTAAACAGCTGCGAACTTGATAACTGTGATGTACTGGGCAAACAATAAAGTCGATATGCGTATTTGGGTTTTGACAAACTATCTTCGCTAAGAACTGCACTAACAACTCACCACCCACTCCCGCAATAATAACAAGATGGCGTTTTTTAGTGTCTAGTGAAATCATTACTACATCTTGGCAATGTACCTGCCAACGGCCGCGTTGCTCTCTTGTAGCAAAACGTTCGAGTTTATCACTTAGTGCCTGCATTAACTCAGGCACAATATCAACAAAATGTATAAGCGGTGCTTTATCTTGCAGTAGCAGCTCAATGCCTAACAAACCGTGATCACAGCAACAATCCCAGATTTCGTCATAACCTGGATCTACCACATCAATGATGGCTGATAGTCGTTTACTCAGTGCCATTAGTTTACTGTTTTATAAACTAACGCTTTTAAGCTGCGATCACTGTCTACTTCAATAAAGCCATCGGTAGGAGCTAATCGCTCAACAAAACTAATTGCTCCTTGTGTATGATCGCTAATGAGATCTTTAAACGCCTGCTCTGAAAGCTCAGGGCTATTAGCACACAGTAATAATTGGGTGTTTTCATTTAACAGCTCAGGTAAACGACGCAAGATTTTTTGATAATCCTTGGTCAATATAAAGCTGCCCTTTTGAAAGCTCGGTGGATCAACAATGATTAATTCATACGGCGCTGATTTTTTTAGTTTACCGAATGATTTTAAAATATCGTGCGGAAAATAACTAACCCCTTGAGCAAAACCATTTAACTGATGGTTTTGTTTACCAGTTCGCAGCACCCCTTTATTCATATCCATATTAATAACTTGGTCAGCACCGCCTTGCATTGCTGCAACAGAGAAGCCACACGTGTACGAAAATAAGTTAAGCACTTTTGCATTTTTACTATTGGCTTGAACAAACTCTCGGCCACGGCGCATATCAGGGAAAATCCCAGTATTTTGGCGACTCAATAAATCGACTTTAAACTTAATACCATTTTCACTGACATGGTGCTCTTGGGGTAATTCACCAAACATCAGGGCATTACGAGTGTTAATGCCGCTACGTTGTTGGTAAACCAATGCACTTACAAGCTCTGGCGCATTCTGTTGCGCCCATTGCCACAGGGTATCAGTTAATTGCACAAGCACTTGTTCATCTATTTCTTCATATGAAACTAAAAAAAGTGCGGGCGGATAAAAGTCTAAGTTTATGTGGCTCAGCTCAGCGACTGAGTGACCACGGCCATGGAATACACGACATAATTCATTAGCAGCAAGTGGAGCCTCTGCTAAGGCATTTAAAATGGCAGAAAAATCGTTTGTCATCATCTTTAGTTAATTAACTGTTGTTGTAATTCGTGAATTTCATCACGCACAGACGCCGCTTTTTCAAACTCAAGATCGCTAGCATAAGCATGCATTTTCGCTTCAAGGGTTTTGATTTGGCTAGCAATATCTTTCGCGCTGAGCACTTGTTTAGACTCTTTACGCACCAACTTAAGGTTATCTTTCGGACTTGCCTCTTCACCCACATCCATAATATCGGTGATACTTTTAACCAGTGCTTGCGGCTCTATACCATGCTCAAGGTTATAAGCTTGTTGTTTTTCACGGCGACGGTCTGTTTCATCAATGGCTTGTCGCATCGAGTTAGTTATGCGGTCGCCATAAAGAATCGCTTTACCATTTAAGTGACGTGCAGCACGACCAATGGTTTGAATAAGCGAGCGAGTCGAACGTAAGAAGCCCTCTTTATCAGCATCAAGTATCGCAACCAGTGAAACCTCTGGCATATCGAGGCCTTCTCGCAACAAGTTAATGCCCACTAACACATCAAACACACCGGCACGTAAATCACGAATAATTTCGACTCGTTCAACGGTGTCGATGTCTGAGTGCAAGTAGCGAACTTTTACATCATGGTCGTTGAGATAGTCGGTTAAATCTTCTGCCATGCGCTTAGTTAAAGTAGTAACAAGTACCCGCTCGTTCACTTCAACTCGTTTATAGATCTCAGATAGTAAATCATCGACTTGGGTGCCCACTGGGCGCACTTCAATTTCAGGATCAATAAGGCCGGTTGGACGAATAACCTGCTCAGCGACCTCCCCTGACGAACGCTCAAGCTCAAAATTACCAGGTGTTGCCGACACATAAATAGTTTGCGGCGCGATGGCTTCAAATTCTTCAAAGCGTAATGGGCGATTATCTAATGCCGATGGCAAGCGAAAGCCATACTCAACAAGATTTTCTTTACGACTTCTATCGCCTTTATACATGGCACCAATTTGCGACACAGTAACGTGTGATTCATCAATAATCATCAATGCATCATCAGGTAAGTAATCTAATAATGTCGGAGGTGGATCGCCCGGTGTTCTACCAGATAAGTAACGCGAGTAGTTTTCGATGCCTGAGCAATAACCAAGCTCGGTCATCATTTCAATATCGTACTGGGTGCGCTGCGCAATACGTTGCTCTTCGACAAGTTTGTTGGCACTGAGTAATTGAGCTCGGCGGTCTTTCAACTCATCTTTAATTTTATCTATGGCATCGAGAATTTTTTCACGGGGTGTTACATAGTGGGTTTTCGGATATATAGTTGCGCGCACTATGTGCTTTTCAACAGCCCCCGTAAGTGGATCAAAAATACTTAAACGTTCAATTTCATCGTCAAACATTTCCACACGAACGGCATAAGTATCCGATTCAGCAGGAAATATATCGACCACTTCACCACGTACACGGTATGTACCGCGACTAAATTCAATGTCATTGCGTGTATATTGCAGTTCAGCAAGACGACGCAGCATATCGCGCTGATCGACGGTTTCACCCACTTTCAGTAAAAGCATCATCTTCATATATGAGTCTGGGTCACCCAAACCATAAATAGCAGACACCGAAGCCACAATAATGGTATCGCGTCGTTCAAGCAGCGCTTTGGTGGCACTCAAACGCATTTGTTCAATGTGCTCATTGATAGACGCATCTTTTTCAATAAAGGTATCGCTGGCAACAACGTAGGCTTCTGGCTGGTAATAATCGTAATAAGATACAAAATACTCAACCGCATTATGGGGAAAAAACTCTTTCATTTCGCCATAAAGCTGTGCAGCGAGCGTTTTGTTATGCGCCATGATGATAGTTGGACGATTCAAATCATTAATAATATTGGCCATGGTGAAGGTTTTACCCGTTCCCGTAGCCCCTAGTAATGTTTGATGCGCAAGCCCTGCTTCTAGGCCATCTTTTAACTGTGCTATTGCCGTTGGTTGGTCACCACTTGGCTGAAACTTAGAAACTAGTTGGAAATGGTCGCTCATGAATGACACTCCTTCATATATGACTCACTTAACCCATCAACTTCTTTAATAAACCATTTATAAGCAACCATTGCAGTGAATAAGTTACCAATCGCCGCACCAATAAATAAACCGGTTAAGCCTGCAATTTCGCTGCCTATATAAGCAAAAGGGACATAAAAAACAAACAGGCGTACCACACTTAAAATCAGTGCATTCATTGGTTTATGCAGGGCATTAAATGAAGAGTTAGATAAAATAATCACCCCTTGCAGGCCATAACTCAGTGGCAAGATATAAATGAATAACTTAATCACATCCATTACCGCTTGCTCTTTACCAAATACATCCGCAATAAAGCCAGAGGTTAACAGCAGTACAATATAAATAGCGAACTGCCAAATCATCACGAATTTCAAGGTTTTTGAGTAGGCTTCTTTGACACGTTCAAAGTTACCTGCCCCAAAGTTTTGACTAACAAACGGTGGCAAGGTCATCGACAATGCAAGCACCACAAGGCTTGCGATAGACTCAATGCGACTGCCTACACCAAACGCCGCAACCGCTTCAGGGCCATGTTTAGCCACTAATGCAGTCATAACCGCCATGGCAATAGGTGTCAGCATGTTTGCGCCAGCCGCAGGCAAACCAATTTTAAGAATTTTGCGAATCGAACTAAGCGGCGTTTGCACACCAGCGTGCAAACTCAATAAGCCATTTTTTACCGCTAGTATATATAAAATGATGACGACAGCAACTGACCAAGCTATCACGCTAGCAATTGCAGCACCTTGAATACCTAATGCCGGAATAGGTCCAAAGCCAAAAATAAGCATAGGGTCTAAAATAGCGTTAATCAGCCCTGCTCCACCCATAACAATGCTCGGTGTTTTGGTATCGCCACTGGCTCTAAGCACAGAGTTGCCAACCATAGGGGTAATTAGAAATACGCTACCTAAGAACCACACACTCATATAGTCATGAATAAGCGGTAAGACTAATTCGCCAGCACCCAGTAACTTAAAGATAGGATCTATTAGTAAATAACCTACTACAGATAAGCAAAATACCATTACCACCGCTACCAACAACGACATACTGGCATCAAAACGGGCTTCATCTAACTTATCACTACCAAGTGCTTTAGCTATAACCGCAGAGGTACCTATCCCTAAACCAATTGCAAGACTAATAACAGTAAAGGTAACAGGAAAGGTGAAACTAACAGCGGCGAGAGGCTCTGTACCTAACAAACTAATGAAGAAGGTATCAACCAAATTAAACATCATTAGAGTGATCATGCCAAAGATCATTGGGATGGTCATTTTTTTCAAGGTTGGCAGAATGGGTGAGTTTAAAAGATCAGGTTTAGTTTTGCTCTGCGGTTTCACGCTCATGGGAATACTTTGCCTCTTTTTCTGAACCTGTAAGTTTAAAGCATCCTTCTCCTGCAAGCTATGCTTTATTAACAGAATCAAAATTCATACACAAAACTATTACTTTTGACGCTTTGACATAAAAATAACCACTAACCCTCATAAAAAACAATATAAAAACAAGTTTAATAGCTTTGTTACAATTAAAAGGCAGTATTCGCTGTTTTTTTACACAATAAATAGCGTCATTTCATCGTCACGAATAAATTTACTTATCAATTCAGTAAGGCTTCAGATAAAAACACTAACACATTGATTTAAAATGAGTTAAAAAAAATGAATTAAATACTTGAAATTGCTGTAGCCCTCGAAAATCCTAGCACTATAGCTGTTCTTAAAGTTTAATGAACAGAGTTATCCACAGAAACCGTGGATAACTCACTAGAAGCCGCAAATATAAAGGCTTTTGAGGTGGGTGTTCAGCTCTTTATACTGAAAATAACAAAGCCTATTGTTTTAACCCTTTTGTAAGTTTCTAGAAAAGAAAGCGTAAAAATTGTTCTGCCGCAACGCGAACTTAAGTATGACAATTAAAATACAAGGAAAGATTACAAGCTAACCATCTGATATAAAGAAGTAAAGTAAAGTGGTGTATAATTGAAGCCAACTGATTTTTGAATTTCCCATCAAAAATCAAGGAAGCTTCCCTTTACCCTAAAAAGGAAATACACGAAGAAATAACAGGAGTGGGAACTGCCACGAAAAGAATTAGATCTATTTTTTGCCATCCGAAGAAAACATTATATAAGTAGCGATTTCCTCGATTTGGTAAAGAATGACTTAGCAAAGAAACCTTTTTTATTTTTTTAAAGAAATGACTCAGCTCAAAAAGCATGCAAAAAAGTGATCTATTCAACATAGATCTCCCGCTGCTAAGCAAAAAAAGTTGCGCTTTTCAGCTATATTTTGCCCAGATCGAACATAAAAACATCGAATAAGCTTCTTTTTTGAATTTATGAAGTTTTTATGTTGACACTTTGCAATGCTGTCATTAATATTTCGCCCCGTTGAAAGGCATGACGCTTCCCCCTTAGCTCAGTTGGTTAGAGCGACGGACTGTTAATCCGCAGGTCCCCCGTTCGAGTCGGGGAGGGGGAGCCAAGTTTTTCAATCATAAACGATTCCCCCTTAGCTCAGTTGGTTAGAGCGACGGACTGTTAATCCGCAGGTCCCCCGTTCGAGTCGGGGAGGGGGAGCCAAGTTTATGAATATGATTGTTCCCCCTTAGCTCAGTTGGTTAGAGCGACGGACTGTTAATCCGCAGGTCCCCCGTTCGAGTCGGGGAGGGGGAGCCAAATCATAGCACCACACTACTCTATTTAGTTCCCCCTTAGCTCAGTTGGTTAGAGCGACGGACTGTTAATCCGCAGGTCCCCCGTTCGAGTCGGGGAGGGGGAGCCAACTCACAGAAAATAATCAAGTTTATCTACTACTATTCTTCGATTGTATTAGACTTTAAAGCACTTATAATCTACCCTACATTAAAGTTATTTCTAAAGTTATTTCTATTTCTTACGATAGATTACAATAACTTTAATAAAAGCGATCAATCATGGAATTGATTCCTTCCTTTCAGGCTTTTAAAAGAAAATAAACATGGCTGGCTTTAAAAAACTTATATTTATACAACTGATATCTTGGCTGCTGTTTGCTTTATTAGGTGGTTATTTTATTGCACTTAGTTTTGATAGTGCAGTCAGTGATGCTCAGCATAAAGCACAACGCGTCGTTAACACATACATTAATTTACAAACTATAGAAGATCTCTCACCTGATAAAATTAAACAAACTCTTGCCGATGGCGACACTTTTTCAAAGTTTGTTTTACGTAATAAATCTGGTGAAGTAGTTACCATGGTTGAGTCAAGCCGCCCTCTTCCCTTGTTTGCTGAAATTGTAAATAACAGTTTAAATTCAATCCGTCCTCAATTTGCTGTTAATCAAGCATCCGATATAAAAGTTGAATTTACGATCAATGCGCATGACTTAGCCGAACTTTTACAACAATCTTTATTTGTAGTCATTTTAATTTCAGGCTTGATTGCCCTACTTCCTATTATTTATATGAAGAGTATGTTCAGCCGCCTTAATCGTAAAATTAGTACTACCGTTGCAGATATTGTAGATATTTATATTAATCAAAACCAAATTGATGATGGTCTAGAGCAAGCAATGGATACTTCTCGTTTAAAAAGACTAAGCAAAGATTTAATTCCATCATTCAATCGCCTGTCTCATTTCTTACAAACTAAGCATGATGATATTCAAAATAATGCTCTAAGCATTAAAAAAGAAGCGTATAAAGATGTAGTCACAAACCTTGGCAATCGAAATATGTTTGTTGAGTACTACGAAAAACACATTGAAAACGCAGAAAAGAGCACGTTTGGCTCGCTTGCAATGGTTCGTTGTAGCGAACTGCAAGCGATTAACCAAACTAGAGGCTACCAAAAAGGTGATGAATACGTAAAAGCTGTTGCAGATATTATTAAACATATCAGTGGCACTTACACAGGAAGCCAAGTTTTCCGTTTAAATAGCTCTGACTTTGCTGTGGTATTGCCTAACACTCCTCTTAAAGAAGCGGAACGCTTTGGCGATAACTTACAGTCTCGCTTTACTCAGTATCAACAAAATCAAGAATTAAGCTCAGTTGCCAACACAGGTATTGTCGGTTACGAAAAAGGTAAGCCGCTTGGTGAGTTATTATCAATTGTTGATAATGCTATGAGTATGGCGCAATCAAAACAAGCGAATGCATGGCATGTGCAGCGCGAAACTGACTTAGTTAATAATGCTAGCGCAGGTTTTGGTAATCAAAACTGGCGCAAAGTAATTAATGAAGTGATCGAAACAAAACGTGTGCACTTGGTTATGCAAAACATTATGCCAATAGGTAAAAGTGTTAAGGCCTATGCAGAGATCCAAGTTCGTTTTAAAACCGCAGAAAACCAAATGCTGCCTACCGCCTCTTTCCTTGCTATGGCAGAGAAGCTTGATATGGCGATGGAAATTGATCGCTTAATTATCGACACCACTTTAGAAAAAATTAAAACCCGTAATTTCTCTGAAAAATTCTTTGGTATTAATGTTACTGCATCAAGCGCTCACAATGATCAATTTGTGATCTGGTTAGAGCGCCGATTACTTAAAGACAGCAATATCGCCTCTAAGCTTATATTTGAAGTCAGCGAGTTTGGATTACAACAAAACATTAAAGCAAGTAAACGCTTTATCGATATGGTGCATCGCGTGGGTGCACGTATTACCGTAGAGCGCTTTGGTGTGGGTTTAACTTCATTTAAATTCTTTAGAGACTTAAAACCAGACTTTATCAAAATGGACGCAAGCTACACCCGCGGCCTTGAAGAAGATAAAAACAACCAATACTTTATGCGTTTAATGGTTGATCTTGCTCATCGTATTGGTGTGAGTGTATTTGCTGAAGGCGTAGAAAGCCAAGAAGAAAAACATATCATCGAAACACTGTGTTTAGATGGTGTGCAAGGCTATTACATCGAAAAGCCAAAAGATATCTAATCCTCTCTTTAAGGCCCAAAAAACCTTACAGTTTTTGGGCCTATTCCATCTGTTAACTTAGCTTTAACACTTTAATCGTAAACAGCTTTGTTAATTTTAGCTATTCGTCCCTCATGTGTTGTGTCAGCCCCCATAAAAAAGGATAATAGAGCCGTTTTTATTCTCGTGAGGCACGCATGACAGAGTATGTCTTGTTATTGATTGGCACTGTACTAGTCAACAACTTTGTTTTAGTTCAATTCTTAGGTTTATGCCCGTTTATGGGTGTATCGGGTAAGTTAGATACCGCGATTGGTATGTCTTTAGCCACAACCTTTGTACTTACACTTGCCTCCGTGACCAGTTATCTGGTGAATCATTATATTTTGATCCCGCTGGATATCGAATTTTTGCGTACCATGAGCTTTATTTTGGTTATCGCTGTTGTCGTGCAATTTACCGAAATGGTGGTGAGAAAGACCAGCCCAACACTTTATCGCTTATTAGGGATTTTCTTACCGCTTATCACCACTAACTGTGCTGTATTAGGTGTTGCCCTACTTAATATCAAAGAAGACCACTCATTCTTACAATCCGCTGTGTACGGCTTTGGTGCTGCAGTGGGCTTCTCTATGGTGTTAATACTTTTTGCCGCATTACGTGAGCGTTTAGCTGCGGCTGATGTCCCTGCTCCTTTTAAGGGTGCTTCAATTGCGATGATCACCGCAGGCCTTATGTCGAT
The DNA here is from genome assembly GCF_019134595.1 of Pseudoalteromonas shioyasakiensis. Taxonomy (NCBI): domain Bacteria; kingdom Pseudomonadati; phylum Pseudomonadota; class Gammaproteobacteria; order Alteromonadales; family Pseudoalteromonadaceae; genus Pseudoalteromonas; species Pseudoalteromonas shioyasakiensis. The sequence continues at coordinate 2,428,345 of NZ_CP077770.1, forward strand.
GGCCTTTATGGGTTTTACAGGATTAGTGAAGTTTTAATATGACCTTGTTTTATGCTTTGATAGCGTTAGGTTCATTAGCGCTAATATTTGGTTTAATTTTAGGTTTTGCCGCCGTGCGTTTTCGCGTTGAGAGCAACCCTATTGTTGATCAAATTGATACCATTTTACCGCAAACACAATGTGGCCAATGTGGCTACCCAGGCTGTCGCCCCTATGCAGAAGCAATTGCCAATGGTGACGAAATCAATAAATGCCCACCAGGCGGTGAAGCCACGGTAAAAAAACTCGCTGATTTAATGGGTGTTGAAGCAAAACCGCTGGCAGGCGGTGAGCAAGCAGATCCTGTTAAAACCGTTGCCTATATTCGTGAAGATGAATGTATTGGCTGTACCAAATGTATTCAAGCCTGCCCTGTTGATGCCATCGTTGGCGCAACCCGCCAAATGCATACTGTATTAATTGATGAATGTACCGGTTGTGACTTATGTGTTGAACCATGCCCTGTAGACTGTATTGATATGCTGCCTGTAAAAGAAACCAAACAAACTTGGAAGTGGCAGTTAAACGCAATCCCTGTGACTCAGGTAGATTAGGAGCACAGATGGAAAAGTTAATAGATCAAATTAAACAAGGCAAAGTGTGGTCTATACCTGGGGGCATTCACCCACCTGGTCAAAAGCTGCAATCAACAACACAAGCCATTGCAAGACTGCCACTACCAGACAAGCTCGTTGTATCTCTAAAACAACACATTGGTGCTAACGGTAAACTTATTGTTGAAAAAGGCCAGCAGGTTCTAAAAGGCCAAGCATTAACTAAACCAAGCGGCAATTGGTCAGTGCCTGTGCACGCGCCAACATCTGGACTTATCAGCGATATTTGCCCAATGCCATCTGCTCATCCTTCAGCATTGCCTGAGCTTAGCGTTATTATTGAACCTGATGGTGAAGATAAATGGTGCGAGCTTAACCCTGTGCCTGATGCCAAAGTACTGTCGCATGATGAGCTTGTTGATATTATTCATCAAAGTGGTATCGCAGGTATGGGCGGCGCAGGTTTCCCAACCTATGTAAAAGCAGATACCCGTAAAGCCATCGAGTTTTTAATTGTTAATGCCGTTGAGTGTGAACCTTATATCACTGCTGATGATATGCTAATGCGCGAACATGCCGATGGCATAATTGCCGGTATTGAATTAATGCAGCAGCTGTTAAGCCCACAGCTGACAATTATTGGTATTGAAGATAATAAACCCGATGCTATTGCTGCCATGAAACAAGCAGCACAACATAACGACAGCATCATAGTGCAAACAGTGCCAACGGTTTACCCTTCTGGCGGTGAAAAACAGCTAATTAAACTGCTAACGGGCAAAGAAGTCCCAAGTGGTAGTATTCCTGCCGATATTGGTATGTTGGTGCAAAATGTCGGTACTTTGTTTGCGGTAAATCAAGCCGTACATGAAGGTAAACCTCTTATAGAGCGTGTAGTAACGGTAACCGGTAACACCATTCATAAACAAGGTAATGTGTGGGCTTTACTAGGCACTGAAATTAAACATTTATTAGACTGCCAAGGCTTTTCTCCGGTTCCACAGCAACGTGTGGTTATGGGCGGTCCAATGATGGGCTTTACTCTGCCAACTGTTCGCATTGGTGTCGTTAAAACGACGAACTGTATTTTAGCGCCAGATCACCAAGAGCTTGCTGAGCCGGGTGATGAAAAAGCCTGTATTCGTTGTAGTGCCTGTGCTGACGCCTGCCCTGCTTCTTTGTTACCTCAGCAATTACAATGGTTTGCTAAGTCTAAAGAATACGACAAACTCAACGAGCACAATTTATTCGATTGTATTGAATGTGGCGCCTGTGCTTATGTTTGCCCAAGCGAAATCCCCTTGGTGCAGTACTATCGTGTTGCTAAAGCTGAAATCAAAGAGCAGCAAGCAGAGCAAATTAAAGCAGAGCGAGCAAAAGAACGTTTTGAAGCACGTAAAGAGCGCTTAGAGCGCGAACAAGAAGAGCGTCAAAACCGCCATAAACGTAAGCCGGCTGCTAAGTCAGATGGCGAAAAACAAAAAGTGGCCGATGCACTCGCGCGTGTTAAATCTAAATCTGATGATAAAGACAGTAAATCAGCTGTCGCTGCAGCTATTGCCCGTGCGAAAGCGAAAAAGCAAGGTGCAGAGATTGAGCCTGATAACTCTGAAGTGGCTAAAGAACGTGCAGCACGTAAAGAACAAGCACGTAAATACAAAGAGCAAAAAGCACTAGAGCAAGGTGAAGAAGGCGTCGATAAAGACGATAAAAAGTCTGCTGTTGCTGCCGCTATTGCCCGCGCAAAAGCGAAAAAAGCCGCACAAGCTACAGAGGAAAACGCTTCTACTGAAACTGACGCTGCGCCAAAAGATGACAAAAAAGCTGCTGTTGCAGCTGCAATCGCTCGTGCCAAAGCGAAAAAAGCGGCGCAAGCTGCTGAAAATCAAACTGAAGCTGAAGCAGAAAGTACACCAGTTGATGACAAAAAAGCTGCTGTTGCTGCTGCAATCGCTCGTGCTAAAGCGAAAAAAGCAGCGCAAGCTGCTGAGAATCAAACTGAAGCAGAAAGTGCACCAGTTGATGACAAAAAGGCTGCTGTTGCTGCTGCAATCGCTCGTGCTAAAGCGAAAAAAGCAGCGCAAGCTGCTGAGAATCAAACTGAAGCTGAAGAAGATAGCGCGCCAGTTGATGACAAGAAAGCTGCTGTTGCAGCTGCTATCGCCCGTGCTAAAGCGAAAAAAGCAGCTAAAGAGCAAGCGCAGAGTGACGACTCTTCACAGCAAACTAATGATTCAAGTGCTGAGGCAGATGCCCAGCCAAAACCTGACGCTCCTGAATCTAACGAAGATAAGAAAAAAGCCGCCGTTGCTGCCGCTATCGCTCGCGCCAAAGCGAAAAAAGCCGCTAAAGAGCAAGCACAGAGTAACGATTCTTCAGAGCAAATAAATGATTCAAATGATGAGGCTGATGCCAAGCCGCAGTCTGATGAACCTGAGTCTAGCGAAGATAAGAAAAAAGCCGCTGTTGCAGCTGCCATAGCTCGAGCCAAAGCGAAAAAAGCCGCTAAAGAGCAAGTACAGAGTGACGAATCATCAGAACAACTTGATGATTCAAGCAATACGGATAATTCAAAACCGCAGGTTGATGAACCTGAGTCTAGCGAAGATAAGAAAAAAGCAGCGGTCGCGCGTGCCATTGCAAGAGCTAAAGCGAAAAAGTTACAACAAGAAGGAAACGATAAGTCATGAAACTAACCATGGCGAGTTCGCCGCATAATCATAGCCATAAATCATTAAGCCGATTAATGATGACAGTGATTGCTGCGTGTATTCCAGGCTTAATCGCGCAAGTTTTCTTTTTTGGTAGCGCTGTTTTAATTCAGCTTGTTCTCGCGCTTATTACAGTAAGCGCTTGTGAAGCTGCTGTATTGATGCTTCGTAAACGCAAAGTTTGGCCAACACTCAGTGATGGTGGTGCGTGGTTAACAGGCGTATTACTGGCGTTGAGTATTCCGCCTTTAGCGCCTTGGTGGATTATCGTAATTGGCTGTATGTTTGCAATTGTTATTGTAAAGCAGCTTTATGGCGGCCTTGGCTTTAATTTATTTAACCCTGCTATGGCAGCTTATGTATTACTACTTGTATCGTTTCCGGTGCAAATGACAAGCTGGTTACCTGTTAGTGATTTACTTGCATCTCCGATAAGCTTCTCACAGCAGCTGTCTGTTATTTTCAATGGCTTTACCAGCGCTGGATTTAGTGTCGATCAGTTACGTGTAGCGATTGATGGCACAACCATGGCAACACCGCTTGATACCGTTAAAACAGATGTAGCCCATCACCTAACGGTGGCTGAGAGTATGAGTAAACCTCTTTTTAATGACTGGTTTGGTCTTGGCTGGGGCTGGGTTAACCTCGGCTTTTTAATCGGGGGGCTTTATTTATTAAAAGCTAACATCATTAATTGGCATATCCCTGTTAGCTTTTTAGCCTCATTGGCCGTGTGCAGTGGTATTGGTTATATTGCAGCTCCTGGCACAGAGCCGGGCGTGGTATTTCATTTATTCAGTGGTGCAACAATGCTAGGGGCATTCTTTATTGCTACCGATCCAGTTTCTGCATCAACAACGAATAGAGGCCGTTTAATTTACGGTGCGTTAATTGGTCTACTTGTTTACTTAATTCGTACTTTCGGTGGTTACCCTGATGCTGTGGCATTTAGTGTATTGCTGTTAAATATGGCGGTGCCTTTAATTGATTACTACACGCAACCACGTACTTACGGCCATGGGGTGAAATAATGATTCTTTCCTCAATGACTAAAAACGGCGCTATTCTTACAGCATTTGCGCTTATTACCACAGGCACTGTAGCCCTGACTCATAGCCTGACCGCTGAGCGTATTGAAGAGCAAGAAAAGCAACAACTTGCAGAGCAACTTCAACAAGTACTTGATGCCCATCATTATGACAATCAACTGTACAAAGATTGTGTTGTGATAACCGATGAGCGCCTTGGCCCACGTCCAGAGCAAGTTATTTACCGCGCCTACAAAGACAATAAACCGTATGCTTTAGTGATGCGCCATGTAACACCAAGTGGTTATAGTGGTGATATCAACTTATTAACGGCGGTTTTTGCTAATGGTGAAATAGCGGGTGTTCGTGTCACTAAGCACGAAGAAACACCGGGCCTTGGCGATAAAGTTGAGGTCAAAAAATCAGACTGGATCACCCTTTTCAAAGGGCAAAATGTACTGGGTGAAGATGATAGCCGCTGGGCTGTTAAAAAAGATGGTGGCCAATTTGATCAATTTACTGGCGCAACCATTACACCGCGTGCCGTTGTCGGCTCAGTTAAACAAGCGGTGCTGTTTGCTCAAGTTGAATTTGATAATCTGTTTGCTGCACCAAACATCTGTCAAGGAGCCAAGTAATGAGCCAAGTTGAAACTTTATTTAAAGATGGCATGTGGGCCAATAACCCTGCCCTTGTGCAGTTATTAGGCTTATGCCCGCTACTTGCCGTTACCTCTACGATTACCAATGCTCTTGGCCTTGGTTTAGCGACTTTATTGGTACTGGTTGGTTCTAACGTCACCGTATCGATTGTGCGTAACTGGGTGCCTAAAGATATTCGTATTCCTGTTTTTGTGATGATCATCGCAGGCTTTGTAACCATCGTGCAGCTAATGATGAATGCCTATACATTTGGGCTTTATCAATCACTTGGGATTTTTATTCCACTGATTGTTACCAACTGTGCCATTATCGGCCGCGCAGAAGCATTCGCTTCTAAAAATACAGTGCCACTTTCAGCCTTTGACGGACTGATGATGGGACTTGGCTTTATGTTAGTTTTAGTGGTGCTAGGGGCAATGCGAGAGCTTATTGGTCAAGGTACGCTATTTGATGGCGCCGATTTATTATTAGGGCCATGGGCTGCTGCACTTCGAATTGAAGTATTCAGTTTTGATAACCAATTTTTATTGGCAATTTTACCACCGGGTGCCTTTTTAGGGCTTGGTTTATTGATTGCTGCAAAAAATGTCATTGATACACAAATAAAATCTAAGCAAGTTGTTACTCCAGAAGCAGAAAAAGGCCCAAGAGCCCGAGTAACAAGTTTAACTTAAAGGAGAGCACGCACCGTCACTGCGTGCTTTACGCAACCATGAATAAAGAAAAACGCTATGAGATCTTATCTCGTCTACGTGAGCAAAACCCACACCCAGAAACAGAGCTTGAATACTCAAGCCCGTTTGAATTATTAGTTGCGGTTACCTTATCAGCACAAGCTACAGATGTGGGTGTTAATAAAGCAACCCGTAAGCTATTCCCTGTTGCTAACACGCCTCAAGCGATTCTTGATTTAGGCCTTGAAGGCCTTCGTGATTACATTAAGACCATTGGCTTGTTTAATTCTAAAGCCAATAATGTCTATAAAATGTGTGAGATTCTGGTCAATAAACATAACTCAGAAGTACCAGAGAATCGTGAAGCGCTCGAAGCATTACCCGGTGTTGGCAGAAAGACCGCGAATGTTGTTTTAAACTGTGCCTTTGGCTGGCCAACAATTGCTGTTGATACGCATATTTTCCGCGTATCTAACCGCACTAAGTTTGCCATGGGCAAAGATGTAGTTGCTGTAGAACAAAAATTAGAAAAAGTGGTACCTAAAGAATTTAAGGTCGATGTACACCACTGGTTAATCCTGCACGGTCGCTATGTGTGCACGGCTCGTAAACCTAAGTGCGGCAGCTGTATTATCGAAGACTTGTGTGAGTTTAAAGAAAAGACTGAGTAGTTAAAGTCTACTCTAAGCAAACAATTTAAAGGTGATGCTCTTCACTTTCCACCATTACTCCATAAGCTCATTTTGCTAAATGTGCCAAACATATAGTGTGGCACATTTAGCCTAGTCATTATCGTGGGTTTTGGCTCACCTGCTTTTTAATAAACTCTCGCGTATCTCTTAACAGCGCCACTCTTGCTGGTTCGTGAACATACATCATGTGACCACCGTGATAATAGTGATAGTCAATTTTATCAGCGTATATACCGTGTCTGTTTAAGGTGTATTCAGCATCAAAAAATGGCGTGACAATATCGTAATACCCTGAGGCGACCATCACTTTCATTTGTGGATTACTGCGAAGCACATAAGATAAATCTGGCGCTGTATTAACGTATCTTGGCTCCCATCCTTGTCCATCAGGAGCTGTGCGCCAGCGCCAGTTATCTGATAACTCAGGGTCGCCAGGGTTTAAGTATTTTCTTTTCCACTGTACGTTTAAATCTGTACGCATGTATTTCATCAGTGCCGCTTTATATGCTGGCCCTATCACTTTTGACGCATCTTGCTTTGGAGCCGCCGTTAAATCGTCTCGTTCATCAAGCTTATAACGTCCATCAAGAAAACCTACTGCGACGCCCTCATCACGCAATAACTCTTTAGCGAATCTAAAGGCGTTAATGCGTAAATCAACCTGCTCAATATATTGTTTGCTAAGCCCTGTATAACGGTGAAGGCCGTCAACAATTCGCTTTCTGTCAGCTTTACTAAGGGCATTACCCTTGAATAATGCTGGAAGTAATTCATCAACTGCAAATTTTCGGCTCGCATCTATAAATGCTTCAAAATCTCCAGATGTGTCTACTTTTTTATGATACCAAGCGGTTGCAGCAAGTGTGGGTATGTAAGTGATGTAAGATATGATGTTATCGTCTACATAAGGGCTTGAACCTTGATAGTCTAAAGCTTGTGACACAAAAATAATGCCATTTACATTAATCAGGTGTTTATCCATCAGTACTTTAGAAACCGCTGCTGCTCGAGTTGTCCCATAGCTCTCCCCCAATAAAAATATTGGCGCATTCCAGCGATTTTCTTTTGTTAGCCACTGGGCAATAAAATCAGCAATAGAAGATGCATCTTGATTTAAGCCCCAAAAGGCTTTGCTGTCAGTGTTACCTAAGGCGCGCGAGTAACCTGTACCAACAGGGTCCACAAACACCATATCAGTCACATCAAGTATCGTCTCAGGCGCATCTTTTAATTCGTAAGGCGCCATTCCGGGATGTGAAGCATCGCTTGGTACAACAACTCGTTTAGGACCATAGGCCCCCATATGTAACCAGTTAGACGATGAACCAGGGCCACCATTCCAGATAAATGTAACGGGTCTGTTTTTGTTATCGCTTGCGGCTATGTAATCAAACGAAAAGATAGCAGCTGTAGGCTCTTCGTTTTTGTTTAATAAATAAGTTTCACCGGCTACAGCTTTGTATTTCAGCCTTTTGCCATTGAATGTGCCTTTATGCTGGGTCACAAATTTAGTGGCTTCGGGTATCGACTTTTTATTGTTTGAATCTGAGACTTCATCTGCATTAACTGCGTTCGTACAAAACGCAAACAATGTAGAGATGACTACAATTTTGAAATTGGCAACATACGCCATGTTTTATTCTCCCTAGCAGGCTTATCTGTATCTGGCTTGAGTGGCTTTATCACTCAGTGTGCAATTAACCTTTTACTTAAGCGATTACTTTTACAGCAAGCACATGTAATTTCAACTATCTGCGATTAACACGCAAAAAAGCCTAATCAGTATCAGAACAAAGAATATCAAAGTATTAATTTCACAAGCTTCCATCCTTTCGTTATGCTGTTGAGTAATGTGAAATTTTTTATGAGAGTTGCTATGTTACCTTTACTTCGTATCTTGTTAATTGAGCAAGATCCTGCCACCTTAAAAGAGCTTTCAACGAACCTAGCAAAAACAATCCCTAATTTTGAGCGCAGTGATGTTGATATCGACATTATTGAGTGCATTGAGCTCAAGCAGGCGTTGAAATATGTAGAGGAAGATGGCGATATTCAAGCTGTGGTACTTAGTTGGGATGTATTGAACAATGGCGAGCGCACCTATAGCCGTTTTATCGAGCAATTAAAGGGCATACGCCTAGAACTGCCTGTTTATGTTATTGGTGATGATACGAAAGGCTTGGAGATAGTTAACGAGTCAGAAGAAATTGAATCTTTCTTTTTTAAAGACGAAGTCATTTCAGACCCTGAAGCAATCTTGGGCTATATGATCAATGACTTTGATGACCGTTCAGAAACCCCGTTTTGGACCGCCTATCGTCGTTATGTGGGTGAATCGAACGATTCATGGCACACACCTGGCCACAGCGGTGGTGCTAGCTTTAGAAATTCTCCGTATATTAAAGACTTTTATCAGTTTTATGGCCGTAACGTATTTGTTGGCGACCTGTCGGTTTCTGTCGACTCGCTTGGCTCATTATCAGACAGCACCAACACCATAGGCCGCTCTCAAGAATCAGCTGCAGCGACATTTGAAGTAAAACATACCTACTTTGTTACCAATGGATCATCCACTTCAAATAAGATTATTTTGCAAACTTTACTGCGTAAAGGCGATAAGGTGATCATCGACCGAAACTGCCATAAATCAGTACATTACGGCATTTTGCAATCGGCTAGTTTACCTATTTATTTATCGAGTATTTTAAATCCTAAATATGGTATCTTCGCGCCCCCTTCACTGGCTGACATAAAGCAAGCGATTGAACAAAATAGCGATGCAAAATTACTGGTTTTAACTGGCTGTACTTACGATGGTCTACTTAGCGATTTAAAACAAGTGGTTGAATTTGCACATCAGCACGGTATTAAAGTGTTTATCGACGAAGCGTGGTTTGCTTACTCGCTTTTCCATCCAAGTTTACGCCACTACTCAGCTATAAATGCTGGCGCAGACTATGTTACCCATTCAGCACATAAAGTGGTTTCAGCGTTCTCTCAGGCGTCTTATATTCATGTGAACGACCCTGATTTCGATGCTGATTTCTTCCGTGAGATCTACAGTATTTACGCCAGTACCTCGCCAAAATATCAACTTATTGCCTCGCTGGATGTATGCCAAAAGCAATTAGAAATGGAAGGTTATAAATTACTGAATGCCCTGCTGAATCACGTTGCAGAGTTTAAACAGCAAATGGCTTCACTGAAACATATTAAAGTGCTCGACAAACAAGATTTCATGGATATATTCCCACATTTTAGTGGCGATAACATGGGCCACGACCCATTGAAGATCCTTATCGATATTAGCGAGTTACCGTATTCATTAAAGGATATTCATAAATTTCTGTTAGATGAAATTGGCCTTGAAATAGAAAAATACACACACAGCACCATTTTAGTTTTACTGACTCTTGGCGGAACACGCTCAAAGATCATACGTCTTTACAATGCACTGAAGAAACTCGATAGCGGTAAAGTAAAACTTGCCACTTCAATGAGACGCACACGCCTACCAGAGAATTTACCCGATATAGACTTAGCCTGTATTCCTAGTGATGCATTCTATGGCGAACGTGAATCTGTGCCCATTAGCAAAAGTAACAACCGAATTTGTGCTGGATTAGTCACTCCTTATCCTCCTGGTATCCCTCTTTTAGTGCCGGGGCAACATATCACTAATGAGCATATCGAATATCTTAAAGAGTTGGCAGGTCAGGGCCTGACAATTCAAGGGAGCTTTGATGGCGAAATTTATGTTCTTAAAGGTAAAGTGAAAAGCTAAGCTTTCGCTTATACCGCAAAAACCTCATTGTTATGCAGCAGTCCCTATTCATTGCTGCATAACATCCCCCTTTTCATATCAGAAGCGTAGCTATTAATTTAGAAGCATAGTCTTTACGCTTTGTCTCAATGCTACTGTGCATGCAATCGAAATAACTTATAATCCATTTTTGATAATTCTAATGCGCAGCTTTAAACCATGCTGCGTTATTGAAATTGTACGAATTTAAAGACAAGAAAGAGGATGCTTAAAATGCGCTTATTACACACAATGCTTCGCGTTGCTGATTTAGATAAATCAATTGAATTTTATACGCAGGTATTAGGTATGAAAGAGCTGCGCCGTGCAGACAACGAAGAGTACCGCTACACCCTTGCTTTTGTCGGTTATGGTGACGAAAAAGATTCGACCGTGCTTGAGCTTACTTATAACTGGGATACAGACAGCTATGATTTGGGTAATGCATACGGCCATATCGCTATCGAGTTTGATGATATTTATAAAGCCTGCGAAGACATTAAAGCTGCTGGCGGCAATGTCAGTCGTGAGCCGGGTCCTGTAAAAGGCGGTACAACTGAGATCGCATTTGTTAAAGACCCTGATGGTTATGCGATTGAGTTAATTCAGAAAAAAGATAACAACACTTTTTGATTCATACTGGCTATTTCAGCGATTGCTGAGATAGCCACTTTGCGAGTGCTTTTTCAAGTTCAGCAAAATTAATTGGCTTTGCGATATGGTCACTGATACCAATTTTTGCGCTTTTTTCGATGTCGTCTTTCATAGCATTAGCACTGATGGCAATAATCGGCGTATCAAAATCTGGCCTTGCGAGTAAGTTTTCACTGGCAGTTAATCCATCCATCACCGGCATTTGGATATCCATTAAAATCAGTGCGTAATCTTGTGTTAGAGTTTTCTCACAGGCAATTTGACCATTTTCTGCCAATTCATAATTTAGACCTAATTGAGTTAAATACTTAGTGATAACAATTTGGTTAATCGGGTTATCTTCAACAATCAATATTGGCTTGTCGACGGCTTTAAAATCGAATTGAGTGTCTTCATCAGGTTGATGTTCTTTTGCGCTAGCACCCTGTGGGTTTAGTGATTTAAAATTAACATTAATCGTAAACTCGGCACCTTTCCCAAGCTCACTGTCGATAGCAATATTGCCTCCCATCAAATCAATCATCCCCTTACTGATGGCAAGCCCAAGACCGGTCCCTCCATATTCACGAGTGGTGCTACTTTGCGCTTGAACAAAGGGATTAAACAGAGCCGTTAATTTATCTTCAGCGATACCTATGCCTGTATCTTTTACCGATAACTCGACAGCTGTCTGGTGTTCATCACGGCTTTGCAGAGTAAGCGAAAGAATAATCTCTCCTTGATTGGTAAACTTAACGGCATTAGAGAGCAAGTTAATCAGCACTTGTTTAACACGTATTTCATCACATTCTACATTCAGCGATTGTAATGAGGAGACCTCAAGCCGGCAGTCAACCCCTTTGGCATCACAGCTCGGTTTAAATAGTAAAATAAGGTCATGGCAAAGCGCGACTAAATCACATTGTCGTGACTCGAGCTCTATTTTATTGGCCTCTATTTTTGAAAAGTCGAGAATATCGTTAATCACGGTTAATAACACATCACTACAGTTATTAATTTGCCTTACAAACTCTGCTTGCTCTTGTGTTAGCGTGCTTTTATTGAGTAGCTGCAAAAAGCCCACAATACCATTCATCGGAGTGCGTATCTCATGGCTCATATTGGCTAAGAATTGGCTTTTAACTTGCTCAGAGCGCTCAGCGCGAAGTTTTTCTAATTGCAATGAAGTAATTTGTATATCAATGGTATCAGCCATGCTGCTAAGCGAATCTGCAATATCTTTAAACTCTTGATAATGAAAATCATCGGTATCTTGTTTGTAATTACCTAATGCATATTCTCGGCTAAGAGCAGTAATACGATTTAGTGGGTTATGAAGACGTGCCGTCAACCAACGCACTGAGATAAATGAAATAATAGAGAGTCCTACAATTAACAACCCTGCCAATATAGCCGTTTGCTTTACAGCGCTGGTGTAGGTGGTTTTTGCTTCATTAATTTGGAACTGTAAACTGGTTGGCTTACCTGCAAAAAAAACATTACTGATTGAGGCCTGCCCCATTAATTTGCCGTTATCGCCAGCATCGCCCACGCTATATAAAATGTTATCTTGTGCTGTAATTTGTACCTGCTTATCCGCTTGATAAACCGGTTGCTCATTGTGTATTGCAAGCCACTTTAACGCCTCTGATAAAGGCACAAAAGACACTAACACGCCCGTTTTAATTATTGGCTCACTGAGAGAATCTTGCTCATGTAGCAATGTAGATGTAATTGCCAGTAAGGCATTTTGTTTTGCCTCGGCAGGCGCAAATAATTCACTAACTTGGGGGTTATCGATAATTTGAACTGTGTTTTGCTCTGTTGATGCTCGAGCGCTGTCGAGAATGCTTTTTGTGAGTTTATAGTTCAAATTTAAAGAGGTAATAGGGTAACCTTCAACTATAAACCCTTGATTATCAATTACAATCGAGGCTTTTATCTGTGGGTTTTGGGCAACAAACTCCTGCAGTTGCACAAGCGCGAACTGTGAATACACCACTTTATTTGGCAGCTCAGTAATCGCTTTAGTGCTACTTAGTAATTGGCTGTTTTTCTCAAGCTTAAATAATAGTTGTTCAAGACTGGCCGCATTATTTCTAGCTTGCCATTGCAAACTCGTATTTGCTTGGTCAATTGAGCTTAAATAGAATCGCCCTATCATCAAACCTGCAAGGATCAGTAGGGGAATAATAACCAGTAGTAATACACTGATAAATAAGGCGCGACTAAAGCGTGGACTTCTCATTCATCCCCTTCATTGGCAATCGAACGTTCTGCCAACCCTTGCATAAAAAGCCCCGCTTGCTCAGCAGTTAAGGCACCACTGCCATAGCGAATAAATCCTTTATTTAATACTTCCCATACGATGATCATCGATGCGGTTGAAGGCATCGCTTTTGTAAATTGCATAGCATCAATTAAGGTTGCTAACTCTGTACCTTGTTGTGCTTTTAGATTATTTAAAACCTTAGTATTAACGGGGATATCTTGAAGCTTTTGCCAAACCAGGGTTTGAAATTTTTCTGCTTGAACTAATTTAGCAAATTGGATCAAATTGTCTTTATTAACGCCATTTAAAGCATCGTTTGGAAATGCTAGCACAAAGGTTGAGTAATAAGGCTGCATATACTCACCATTGAGTTTCGGTAATTGCTGTACCCCTAAATTATTACCCAATGCCTCTTCATACGTCTTTAATGCCCAAGCACCATCAATGGTGAAGGCGGCTTGCTGCGCTTTAAATGCATTACTTGAGCAAGTGTAATCGCATTGTCTATCAACCAGGTTTTCTTTATTTAAGTCCCAAACAAATTTGAGAGCTGATTTCATTGCTGGTGTATTTAGCTGAACATGATTATCTACAAGTAGATCGCCATTAAAAGCCGATAAGAACGGGATAAACCAATACATTTCCATAAAACTCCATGTAACGAGTTTCACTTTTTCAGGCAATGATGGTTGAATTTGGTATATATCCTGCCAATTTTCTATTGGTTGTTTAACAAACTGCTTATTATAAAAAAGTAACAGGTGATTCCCTTGAATGATGGGTATACCTAAGAGCTTGTTGTTTAGCTTTGCAGTTTCTAAGGTTCGTTTGTCTGTGGTATCAGCTATGAGTGAGTCCGGGATAACGCTGTAGTTGGCATATTTATCAAGGCCTAGGTGATCAGCGGGTACAATAATTACGTCTGTTGAGTTGCTGGCACTAGTATTTTGTACCAACCTTACCTTAAGCGCCTTTTGGTCAACCAATACAGAGTTAACCGTTAAACCGCTTTGCTCTGCAAACTCACCAAGCAATTGGTTAAAGTGTTCATGCTTCATGGTATGGGCTAGGTTTATCGTTGCTGCATAGCCATCAAACGTAACTAATAGCACCGCCAGCCAAAATACTCGCCACACGCTAATGTCTACTCAAAATGAATTAAAATTACTTTTTAGTTAAGCACATATGCCTTAAATTGCCCAGCCTAATCAAGGGTTTTCTTAAACCTAAATGCAGCCACAGCCAAGCCCAAAATAGTAAAGGCTAACAGCCAAAGTAAGTCACTGCTCATACTTATTAGATTGACATCTTTTAGCACTACTCCACGTATTAACCTTAGGTAATGCGTTGCGGGTAGACACTCAGCAAGCCATTGCGCTGCCTTTGGCATACCTTCATAGGGAAATACAAAACCTGACAATAAAATAGAGGGTAATAGAATAAAAATTGTCATTTGCATTGCTTGAAGCTGGTTTTTAGCTATGGTCGAAAGTACTAAGCCAAGCACTAAACTGGCACATATAAACGCAAAGGTTGCGACAACCAATGCGACTAAACCGCCACCAAAAGGAATGTGAAACAAGAGCTTACCCATGCCTAATATAATAAATAACTGAATAAAACCAATGAAGATATAAGGCACCACTTTACCAATCATTAATTCCAGTGAGCTTAACGGTAAGGTGATTAAAAGCTCCATATTACCTCGCTCTTGCTCTTTAACAATGGCAGCAGAAGTAAACATAATCATCGTCATGGTTAAAATAACAGCAGCTAAACCTGGCACAATATTCACCGCAGAGCGTTGCTCTGGGTTATAAAATAAGGTCGTTTCAAAGGTTGGGGACGTTCTATTCGCAGGCTTATCGAGAAGTTCTGCAAGGGGCATATTACGTAGCGATTTTATGCTCGACGCTACCATTGTATCTGAGCCATCAACTAACCAATGCGCAATTGGCCTGACTAACGACTCATTACTGCCATCAGGCAATCCAAAGCCAACGGTTGGGTGTTGAGCTAGTCGGTTTGCCACATCGTGGGGTATAAACAGCACAGCACGCACTTTCGCACTTGCGATTGCTGTTTGTGCCTGCTCAATACTGTCGTAATAATCCGTCACTTTAACCACATTTGTCGCCGATACTGTTTGTACTAAAATACGACTGAGCGCAGTTTGACTATGATCGACAACAGCAACAGGGATATCTTTAACGTTGGTGTTAATAGCGTAACCAAAAAGAATCAGTTGGATCAGAGGGATCATCACCACCATCGCAAAGGTCATTCTATCGCGGCGTAATTGTAATAATTCTTTGTTTACAATTGCTTTTATCCGGCTTAATGAAGTCATAATACTCATTGTCTGCCCTGCCCTGTGCAGGTGACAAACACGTCTTCAAGGCTTGGGCGCACACTATTTACTTGCCACGTATCCTGACAAAATGATTGCTGTTTTATGAACTCAACGGGGTCTTGAACATCTTTTTTTACTAATACTCGCAGCTGTGCACCTAATTGAGTGGCTGAGATAACATGGTCGATTGTTGCGAGCTGTTTTTTTAATTCCCTGGTTTGCGCCCCTGCGATTTCTACAACATGAGCGTGCATGTCTGTCATTAATTGCTTTGGAGAGCCATCCGCGCGTTTAATACCAGATTCTAAAATGGCTAAACGATGACAACGCTCAGCTTCATCCATGTAATGGGTGGTGACTAATATCGTGGTACCGGCATTACTTAAATCAAACAGTGTTTCCCAAAAATCACGGCGATTTTGTGGATCGACTGCCGATGTTGGTTCATCAAGAAATAAAATTTTCGGTTTATTAATCACTGCAGCAGCCAATGCTAAGCGCTGCCGTTGGCCCCCACTCATACTTCCGGCCATTTGATCTACTCTTTGATCAAGACCATAGGTATGGAGCAATTCGTCAATTCTTTGTTGTTTTTGCAGCTTTTTAAAAGGGTAAAGCGCCGCCATGAACTTTAGGTTTTCAAGTACGGTCAAGTCACTATAAAGTGAAAACTTTTGCGTCATATAACCAAGTTGCGTTCTGAGCTTTTCAGCATCTTTTGGCAGACTCAAGCCAAGCACATTGATATCACCAGAGGTTGGCTTCAATAACCCTGTAAGCATACGGATTGCGGTGGTTTTACCACAGCCATTAGGGCCCAAAAAACCATAAATTTGCCCTTGCTCAACGTCTAGATCAAGGTTATCAATCGCTTTCAAGTCGCCAAATTGTTTTACCAAACCTTTGGCATGGATCACCGATTCAGTCATGGCATAATCACTTGAGCAGGTACGCCTGTCGGTAAATTATTTTCACTTACCGGTAGTGTTACCTCAGCAAGATACATTAATCTCGCACGCTCTTCCTGATTAAGGGCATAAAAAGGCGTGAACGCAGGCTCTGAGGCAATCCAGGTCAATTCACCCTGTATATCTTTATCTATGCCATCGACACGAACTGTCAGTGTCATGCCCTGATTGAGCTTGGCACGATATGGTTCAGGGATATATACGCGAGCGTAAGGTGCGCTGTTTGCTTGAATAATAACGACTGGGCTGCCTTTAGTAACTCGCTCACCTACGTGCCAAGGTAAATTATCGACCCTGCCAGCACGCATCGCTTTAATTGTCAGGTCTGAGAGGTATTTTTGCTGTACTTTTAGTTCTGCTTCTGCCGCCTGAACTTGCGCTTTCGCACTATTAATATCTTCAACGCGAGAACCATTTGTTAATTCATTTAAGTTCTGCTTTGCTGATTCTAAATTAGCGAAAGTCTCATCACGTGCAGCGGTTGCACTATCTAAGGTTTCTTGGCTTGCGAGTTTATCCTTAACTAAGGTTTTTGCACGGCGAAAATTAGCTTCGCTTTGCGTATATGCAGCATTAGCTGCTGCTACTTTGGCTGATGCGGCAGCAACTTCTTCGGGGCGAGCACCATTCAAGGTTTTTTCAAGAAATGCAGTGGCTTGAGCTAGTTGAGCTTGTGCTTTAGCAACAATCGCTTGTTGTAGTTCGGCATCGAACTTTGCAATCACCTGCCCTTTTTCGACCAACTGGCCTGCTGAAACGGGTAAATCGATCAGTATTTCGTTAGTCGTTGCAGGATGGATCACACGCTCACGCTCAAGCGTTCCTAGCGCTACTCCCTCATTTGAGTCTGAACAAGCAGTAATGACTAAAGAAATTAGTATGAGTACAACACGTTTAGCTAACATTTTAATTTCCTTATGGTTAGCTGATGAGTTGCTAGATACTATAAAGTATTAAAATGATCTGTAAAAGTGATCTATAGGAATTAAAGTTTTAGAAATATATGGAGTCTATATCGTAAAGATATATGGAGAATAAGGAATATTAAGCTGAAAAATCTTAGTTCTATTTGAAATGATATATAGATAGTCTTTCCAACACATCAACTTACTTAAAGTAAGTGGCGTCCCCAAGGGGATTCGAACCCCTGTTACCGCCGTGAAAGGGCGGTGTCCTAGGCCTCTAGACGATGGGGACACATAATGTGTCACTAGGACAACTGAATAGTTAAACTCGATTCAGACGAGCTCTTAATAACACAACACTTAAAGTAAGTGGCGTCCCCAAGGGGATTCGAACCCCTGTTACCGCCGTGAAAGGGCGGTGTCCTAGGCCTCTAGACGATGGGGACACATAATGTGTCACTAGGACAACTGAATAGTTAAACTCGATTCAGACGAGCTCTTAATAACACAACACTTAAAGTAAGTGGCGTCCCCAAGGGGATTCGAACCCCTGTTACCGCCGTGAAAGGGCGGTGTCCTAGGCCTCTAGACGATGGGGACACATAATGTGTCACTAGGACAACTGAATAATTAGACTCGATTCAGACGAGCTTTTAATAACACATCACTTAAAGTAAGTGGCGTCCCCAAGAGATTCGTACTCTTGATAACGTCGTGCATAGATTGCGCGGTGTTCACCGCCCCACTACACATAACCTACTTAAATAAGTGGCGTCCCCAAGGGGATTCGAACCCCTGTTACCGCCGTGAAAGGGCGGTGTCCTAGGCCTCTAGACGATGGGGACACATAATGTGTCACTAGGACAACTGAATAGTTAGACTCGATTCAGACGAGCTTTTAATAACACAACACTTTTAGAAAGTGGCGTCCCCAAGGGGATTCGAACCCCTGTTACCGCCGTGAAAGGGCGGTGTCCTAGGCCTCTAGACGATGGGGACACATAATGTGTCACTAGGACAACTGAATAGTTAGACTCGATTCAGACGAGCTCTTAATAACACAACACTTTTAGTAAGTGGCGTCCCCAAGAGATTCGTACTCTTGATAACGTCGTGCATAGATTGCGCGGTGTTCACCGCCCCACTACACATAACCTACTTAAATAAGTGGCGTCCCCAAGGGGATTCGAACCCCTGTTACCGCCGTGAAAGGGCGGTGTCCTAGGCCTCTAGACGATGGGGACACATAATGTGTCACTAGGACATTAAATGATAGTTTGACTCATATCGGAGTTAAGGTTACTAAAATAACATGTAAGTACTCGAGACCAACATATTTATTCTCTTGGCAATTGCTCACTTACTAAGAGTAAGTGGCGTCCCCAAGGGGATTCGAACCCCTGTTACCGCCGTGAAAGGGCGGTGTCCTAGGCCTCTAGACGATGGGGACGCAGAAAACTGCAACCCTAGGACAAACACTATGCAAATCTGGTGGAGCTATGCGGGATCGAACCGCAGACCTCTTCGCTGCCAGCGAAGCGCTCTCCCAGCTGAGCTATAGCCCCGACTTGCATACACACCGCCAATTAATGTTGGTTGTGTATCGCTGAGTGCGGGGCGCATTCTATGCAGCCCCCCAAATAAAGTCAACAGTTTTTTATCTAAGTTTATTTAAATGATTTAAATTTCAACAAGCTGACTAAATATCAATCCGTTACGGAGGCATTTTATACAAAGTGCTATCAAATTAGCTATTTTGGGCTTCTTGTATTGCTGGTTTGTTATCAAAGACTCTCTGCATTTGAATTTACTCTCTTAAAAAAGGTATACATTTATATGCAAAACAAAGTTCATTATTTAAAGCATTGAACAAAACGATTTCGCCCTACCCTTTTTTGTTTTTAATCGTGCTAAGTATAGAGCTTTTAACTGATGCATATTTATTGGTATGAAAAAACTGTTTTAAAAATTTACTGTATTCATATCATTTTAGAATGACTTGCACAGGTCATAGAGCTAAAGATCAAGCTCTAAATATAAGCTTATGAATATAAATTGCATATTTGTTCGCCAAAAAATGCTTAAATGCCATGTCATTGTTTATAAAAGCTGCATCTAACACATTTTTACTCATTCAAGTGTTGACACATTTACAACTCTATCTATAATAGCGCCCCACAACAACGCAGCAATGAGTTGTTTTAGATATGGGTCGTTAGCTCAGTTGGGAGAGCATCGCCCTTACAAGGCGAGGGTCACTGGTTCAAGTCCAGTACGACCCACCATTATTCACTAATGGTGTTCATATCTAAATTCTTAATGGGTCGTTAGCTCAGTTGGGAGAGCATCGCCCTTACAAGGCGAGGGTCACTGGTTCAAGTCCAGTACGACCCACCATTAAGAAAATTTGCTGTATGTAATATGGGTCGTTAGCTCAGTTGGGAGAGCATCGCCCTTACAAGGCGAGGGTCACTGGTTCAAGTCCAGTACGACCCACCATTTTTTAAAGTGGTGTTTCATATTACAAAAATCTAAATGGGTCGTTAGCTCAGTTGGGAGAGCATCGCCCTTACAAGGCGAGGGTCACTGGTTCAAGTCCAGTACGACCCACCATTAAGAAAATTTGCTGTATGTAATATGGGTCGTTAGCTCAGTTGGGAGAGCATCGCCCTTACAAGGCGAGGGTCACTGGTTCAAGTCCAGTACGACCCACCATTTTTTAAAGTGGTGTTTCATATTACAAAAATCTAAATGGGTCGTTAGCTCAGTTGGGAGAGCATCGCCCTTACAAGGCGAGGGTCACTGGTTCAAGTCCAGTACGACCCACCATTAAACAAACTTTGGTGGTGTTTTCATTTAGATTATTCTTCGCGGGTCGTTAGCTCAGTTGGGAGAGCATCGCCCTTACAAGGCGAGGGTCACTGGTTCAAGTCCAGTACGACCCACCATTTACTTTTTGAAAATGGTAGCGAAGAAAAAGATTATATGGGTCGTTAGCTCAGTTGGGAGAGCATCGCCCTTACAAGGCGAGGGTCACTGGTTCAAGTCCAGTACGACCCACCATTACTTTTTGAAGCAGAGAGCATCGCAACTCTTTACAATGAAAAGGCTCGGCGGTTAAGTTCAGTAAGAACAACCATTTAATCTTAAAAATTTATATGTGGGTCGTTAGCTCAGTTGGGAGAGCATCGCCCTTACAAGGCGAGGGTCACTGGTTCAAGTCCAGTACGACCCACCACATATAAAACCTCCTTATTTTATCTCTAGTTTTAAAAAGCATCGCCACTCCTTACAAAACACAGGCTCGATGGTTCAAGTCCAGTACGACCCACCACATATAAAACCTCCTTATTTTATCTCTAGTTTTAAAAAGCATCGCCACTCCTTACAAAACACAGGCTCGATGATTCAAGTCCAGTACGACCCACCACATATAAAAATC
Source organism: Pseudoalteromonas shioyasakiensis (assembly GCF_019134595.1). Classification (NCBI taxonomy): domain Bacteria; kingdom Pseudomonadati; phylum Pseudomonadota; class Gammaproteobacteria; order Alteromonadales; family Pseudoalteromonadaceae; genus Pseudoalteromonas; species Pseudoalteromonas shioyasakiensis. Next base: position 2,449,080 of record NZ_CP077770.1, read on the forward strand.
AATTCTAATATCTAACTTCTAATATCTAACTTCTAAAACCTATTACTCACTGCTCCCTTTATTGATATGACCCAAAGCTAAACTTTAAATCATTGCAAAAGCTGTAATTTGCCTTGTCAGCAGCTAGACTGTTTATTATAGTCATCGTTAATGTCACTTAGTCGCAAGTCCAATGCCTGCAAAGATTTTTTCGAAAGCCAAAATTTTAATAGTTGAAGAGCAGCCACTTGCTCAAAGCTATATGAAACAATCCTTAGAGGGGTTGGGGTTTCGTCAGTTGCGTTTTGCGGAGCATGCAATTGCAGCAAAAGAACAATGTCAAATTGAGCAGTTCGATCTCATCGTTTGTTCATTTAACCTTAGTAAACATCAAGATGGTTATCAGCTTTATGAAGAGCTGAAAATGAAGCGTCTTATAAAAAACTCTACCGGCTTTATTTTTATTTCGGCTGAAACAAGTGGCTCGTTAGTTCACAGTGTACTCGAGCTACAACCAGATGATTTCTTAGTTAAACCCTTTACAATTAACGAATTAAAAAATCGTATTGAAAAAGTGTTATTGCGCAAAAGTAACCTACATCAAATTTATCAACTTATTGATGATGGGAATGACTCCAAAGCAATTAAACAAATTGATACCTTGCTGCAAAACAAAGGTAATAGTTACAGCGCCATTCTATTAAGATTAAAAGGTGACGCCCTTCTTCGCCTTAAGCGCTTTGAAGATGCCAAAACATTTTTTAAATCAGTGCTCGATATTCAAAAATTTACTTGGGCAAAAGTTGGTTTAGTCGAAGCGCTTATTGCTAATAATGAACATACCCTAGCACACCGCATGCTTAAGACGATGTTGCAGCGCAGTGAAACGAGACTAGTTGCTCTTGATTTACTGGGTCGATTAGAAATAAAACTCAATAAGTTTGATGAGGCTCAGGACTTTTTTAGTAAAGCTGTTGAGATTGCCCCGCGTAACATTGACCGCCAAAAAGCCTTGAGTCATGTTTCGCTTTTAAATCATGATTATGAAAAAAACTATTTAACTCAAAAAGATATTGCCAGTTACGCAAAGCACTCAATTCATGATAACCCAGATGTATATTTAAATGCGGCGCGCGCAGGAATTGATTTTGCTTTAACGACGGATCAAACCGATCAAGTTAATCGCATTTCAAGACAGACAAACCAGTACTTAAGTGATTTAAAAAAGCAGTTTCCGAATAGTAATAATCAAACACAAATTGATGTTCTCAATGCGCGTTTGCATTATTTAAAGGATGAACATCAAAAGGCTAAAGCACTTATCAATCAGCTTGATGAAAGTGACACTCAAATTCGTTCAGTAGATGGTGCGCTCGATAAAGCGAAAGCGTTTCATGAACTTGGTTTTCACCACAAAGCGCAGATGCTGTTTAACCAAATAATAACTCACTGTGAACGCCACCCATCGGTTAGCGATCCGGTGTATTTACGTTATATTCAACAACAACAAACTGAACGACGAGATATTAAACTCGGGCCTAAAGAGCTCAATAATCACGCTGTAACACAATTCAATAAAGGTCAGCTCAATACGGCGCTTGAAGCCTTCAGCCAAGCATTTAGGATCATGCCTAAAAATGCCAGCATCGCTTTAAATCTACTGCAATGTTTATTCGATACTAATAACCAAGGCCAATCATTTAATTTAGCGCTGGCGAAAAAATGTTTTGCTTTGCTAGATGCACAAACATTAGAAGATGAACAAGCAATCCGCTTTGAAAAAATTAAAGCTCTGGCTGCAAAGTTAAAAATTAAGCTTGCTGAGTAATTGCGTATGGCATCTTCTTTTTTTAATTTTAAAAAGCCCCTCCTAAGCGTTGCGCTTTTATTCTTTTGCCAATACAGCTTTGCCTCAGCAACATTACAACATTGGCAACAAGCCAGTATTAATTGGCAAAGTGAAGCAGGTAGCCATATCAATATTTTGGCTGATGAGCAGCCTGCATTTATGGCGTTAAAACCCTACATTCCTTTATTTGAGCAGCTAACAGGAATTTCTGTTGGCTTTCATGCTTTGGAACAATCACAAATGCGTGTTCGTCGCCATCAAGACTTAACCGAAGCTTCAGGGCTTTACGATGTACTGCCGATGGGGATTACCTTTTTAGGCGAAGCGAAAAGCCAAGGCTGGATTGAGCCCTTGCAGCCTTACATTGATAACCCAAAACTGACAGATAAAACTTGGTATCAGTTAGAAGACATTAGTGAACGTAGCCTAGCGCTTTGTAAAATTGATAACACGCTATATTCATTACCGTTTGATTTTTCTGCGCCGATTTATTTTTATCGCAAAGATCTTTTCGAACGTTTTAACTTGGCAGTTCCCGATACCTACGAGCAACTACAAGCAACCAAAGTTAAGTTACAACGAGAAATCGACCGTACCCCTTCTTTAAATGGTATGCATGCATTTGCCTCACGTACGCTGCCGGGGGCAGGATTAAACACTTGGACTGTGTTACCTGTTATGCGTGCTTATGGCGCTGAAGTTATCGACGCGCAGGGCCAGTCTGTTTTTAATAGCCCTGAAACGGCACAAAGCCTACAAGTGTATCGCGACCTTGTAACAGGGTTCGGCAATCCAGATAACAGCCGCTTACTGCATTTTTATGAAATTCGTCGCCTGTTTAAAGAAGGCCGCCTTGCCTCGGCCTTTTTGGCCTCTCATTTTTATAATGAGATCGATACCGCCGAAGAGTCAGATATTTGGAATAAATGGGAAGCAGCCCCCTTGCCTACTGGTCCAATCGCCAGAGAAACATCTCCTTGGGCATGGGCATTTGCAATTAATAGCAAATCAACTAACAAAGATGCTGCATGGTTATTTATTCAATGGGCAACCAGTGAGCAGACCGCCGCACTACTTAGTACAGGTGGCTCACTGCCTAGACAAAAAGTGTGGCACGAAAAGCTGTTTACTCTCGTAAACAAACCTGGCTTTAATAAAGCCATGTTATGGGTGTTTGAGCATGCAACGCCTGATCGCCTTCAGGCTGGCATGGTAGAGTTCCCTGTTATTGGCGAGATTATTTCGCAAACCTTTAGCCAAATTTTCTATGGTGCAGATATAAAACAATCAATCAAAAGCACTGACGAAAAAATAAACGCTAATATGCAAGCATTAAAAGCACGGAGCAATATTGAGCAATGAGAATTAGTATTGCCCACAAAATTTTAATGATCATTGGCTTTACCATTACTCTTATTTTAGGGGCAAGTACGTCGTTGCATGTAATGGAGCTAAAAGAGCAAACACTTTTGAACATGAGTGAAAAAGCCGATGCGATTGTCTCGCCCATGTTGTCAGAAATAAACAGCCTCACAAAAGACAATACCGTGGGGAGTTGGGTGCTTAAAATTCAGGGTATTACATTAAAAAATATTTTAAAAAATAATACCTTTGATGATTTAAAAACGATTTACTTTATCGACCAAAATAATTTTATCGCTGCACACCCAGATAACAGTAAAGTAGATACCCTAGAAACTAACCAAGTGCTGCTAAAACAGCTCAACCCTAAGCAAAATGCCATTGTAGCCATGGATCAGCAATATGCTGTTGCTGTGCCAATTAGCAATTTTCAGGGGGAAAACATCGGTTACGTTATCGTAAGCTTTTCAGATAAAGACTTAGCGTTAAAGACTAAATCGATTATTAGTAATGCGGTTTCGCTGTTTGCTATTTACTTGTTAACCGCACTTATCATCGCCTATATCATTATTCGCCGTATTATTTTGCAGCCCATTGATCAGCTCGTGGAGTTTTCTCATGCTGTGACCACAGGTGATTTAAACTGCCCTATAAATATAAAAAGCCAAGATGAAATAGGTACCCTCGCTAGTGGCTTTAAAATGATGCGTGCTGCGGTTAGGCAGCAGATCAACAGCATGCATGAACAACATAGCTTGCTTGAAGACACAGTTGCAAAGCGTACTCAAGAGTACCTTGATGCTAAAGAACAAGCTGAACAATCAAATCAGGCTAAAAGTCGCTTTTTAGCTAATATGTCACATGAATTAAGAACTCCGCTCAATGCAGTGCTAGGTTTTAGCCAATTACTACAAGATAGCGAAACAGATAAAAATAAGCGTCGTTACTTAGAAGCAATATCAATCTCTGGTAATTCACTGCTTAATGTATTGAATGACATTCTCGATTTATCAAAAATCGATGCTGGTAAAATGCAACTCGATATTGAGCGTGTAGAAATCCCTAAAATGTGCCATGAGCTTAATATGATGTTTTTACAACTCAGTGCGCAAAAGGATCTCGATTTACAAATAAGCTCTCACCCAGAGTTAACAACCCCAGTGTTACTTGATAGCAATAAAGTTCGCCAAGTACTAACCAACTTAATCAGTAACGCCATTAAGTTCACTGCACAAGGCAGTGTTAAGGTGTATTTCGATTTTAAAGTCCACGATGACAACAGCAATATTGATATTAATATTCATGTCACAGACACAGGTAAAGGTATTCCTAAAGATCAACAAGATCTTATTTTTAATGACTTTGAACAAGTACAAGGTCAACGTAGTTCGGAGTTTGGTGGAACGGGGTTAGGTCTTGCGATTTCATTGCGTTTTATCAAGTTGATGGGTGGTGAGTTATCGGTGATAAGCGATAAAGATAAAGGCAGTGAGTTTATCGTGTCGTTACCGAACGTTGAATTAGCCGAGTCTAAAAACGAAGTGGAACATCGTAACTACCCTGCTATTTCAAGCTATCATTTTAATCCTGCTCGCATTTTGATTGTTGATGATATTCCTTATAACCGTGACTATTTAGAGTCCTTCTTATCACGTTGGAGCTTTACCGTAGACACGGCTATCAATGGTGAAGATGCCCTTAAAAAAATTGAGCAGCACCAGCCTGATTTAATCATTATGGATTTAAAAATGCCGGTAATGGGCGGGTTAGAGGCAAGTCAGTTAATTCGCAGTGATGATCGCTTCAAGCATATTCCGATTATTGCGGTTACAGCGTCGGTATTAAAAGATGATAAGGCGCAATCCAGTATTTTGACAGACTATATAATTAGTAAGCCAATTCACCGTGAGCACCTTATTTTCATCATTGCTCAATACTTAGATTAGGTAGAGATTAGACACGCATTAGTCGCGTTTTTTCATCGCTATAGCATTCATGCAATAGCGTAAGCCACTTGGCGCTGGACCATCAGGAAATACATGCCCTAAATGTGCATCGCAAACATTACAGACAGCTTCAATACGCTGCATACCATGGCTAGAGTCCGCGATATAGGCAATGCTTTCAACACTGCTAGGCTGAGTAAATGACGGCCAGCCTGTGCCACTATCGAACTTTTCATCGCCATCAAAAAGTAAGTTGTCACAACATACACACGCATATTGACCTGGTTCAAATATCGTACATGAATCAGAGCTGTGCGGACGTTCAGTACCTTTTAAACGGGTAACATAGAATGTATCTTGTTCGAGCTCAGCTTGCCATTCAGATGGCGATTTTTCGACTCGACGTGAAGGTGTTGGGTTACCGTTATGGGCAAACTCTAAAATATCTTGCCAAGTTAACATAGTGCTCCCTCAGGGTTGAATACAACAGTTGCACAGTACATCACAAGCCCTATTAAGGGCAAGCAACGTGCGTCTAGTAATTACTGTGTTTGCAGCCGAATATCTATTTGTGCACGTTCACGCTCAGAAAGTAGCTGTGCTAAATGGCTATTAATTTGGCTGCTATTAACACTCAATACGGCGGTTATCTGCTGTTCATTGACATCCGTTACATGAATGATCCCTTCGCCGATTTCAATCTGCTTAATTTGGCCAATTAATACAAACTCAGCTTTGCGTTTAAAATCGAATAAACCAGCCAGACTTATCAGTGCTAGCTGATTCACATCGCGCTTGAGTAAATCGGCAATGGGATTACGCGCTACAAATAACGGAGTTACCCTATATAAGCTTGATAAAGTAATAAAGCCCCACAACATCACAAACAACGAAAATGCAGCACTGTGCCAAAGTGGCGTAAACACCCATAAAGCAATTAATACCAGCGCGATAGTGAGTGAAATTTTTGCTAAAAGCTTATTAATTGCCAACATAGTGTTGCCCTACTTTTTTTCAATTGGATCTGGCCAATCATTAAAAAAGACCGTCAGATATCTGCTTTTTAATAAATATAACAGTACCCATAACACCAGTACCATTTGGCACGCTAAGAAAAACGAAAACTGATAGTGACTGTGCGCAGCCTGATAGGTTAACCAACTTAAATCTGTGATTGCACACAAAATTAATGGCCAGCGCATAAATCGCCAAATAGACGCGAGACGTTTCGCACTTTCAGCATTTTCTTGAGGTCGGCGTAAACAAAAGATCACCGCCGGTAATAAGGCGATTGCAGCTATGGCAATGGCTGTAAAGAAATCACTTTTCGATTTAAAAAACAGCGACATGATATCTAAATCAGGGCGACGGCTCAGCGCCGCCATAATCCAAATAAAGTAACTGCGTAACAGCACTAATAACGTTAAATGAAACGCTACTGGGGTACGATAAGCACCGTGTTTATCCCAGTATTCTGGACCGTAGCGATTCATATTTGGTTCTTCTTATCGGCAATGATACCAAGTGCCAAAAACGCAGCTGTAAGTGTAAGCGCCAGCCATTTAACACCGAGTAGCATTAGCAGCTTACTTAAAAATGGGGTTACAAACACCACAAGTAAGCCCATGCCAAACCCAGTGACCAACACAAAGCAAAGCACGCGAATAATAAAGTGACGACGCGCTACAAAGCGCTTGGTCACTTTAATAATATCGTTTGCATACAAAGATATAAAACACACCACCAGCAGTAATGAAATATTGTAAAGGTGTGGTTGCAGCCAACTGCCAATTGTTAAAGCAACTGACGACAATGCCTGTAATAGACTATCCATTGTGCTCACTTAAAAGCGCAATAAGGTCAGCCTCAGTTAACACATCAATACCTAAATCTTGTGCTTTGGTTAATTTTGAGCCTGCTTTTTCACCTGCAATAAGCGCATCTGTTTTCGCCGATACACTACCCGATACTTTTGCACCTAACGCTTGTAAACGGGCTTTTGCATCATTACGGTTAAGCTCGCTTAATGTGCCGGTCAGTACGTAAGTTAAGCCCGCTAATGGTTGCGCATCGGCGCTCGGCGCTGCTAATTCTGGCCAGTGAATACCTTGCTCAACCAATGCATTTACAACCGCCATATTGTGCTCTTCGCTAAAGAAGCCACGTACATGCTTGGCAACGATTTCACCTACGTCACTTACTTCAGTTAACGCATCAACGCTTGCTTGAGTGATTTTTTCAAGGGTTAAAAAGTGGTTTGCTAAGTTTTGCGCGGTTGCTTCACCCACTTCGCGAATACCTAACGAGTATAGGAATTTAGCTAAGGTTGTTTGCTTAGCATCTTGCAGCGCATTAACTAAGTTCTTAGCAGATTTAGGGCCCATTCGCTCTAGTGATTCAAAATGGCCTTGTTTAAGGATAAATAAATCAGCAGGCGTTTTGATCAGTTCACGATCAACAAGTTGATCAACAATTTTGTCACCCAAGCCATCAACATCAAGGGCTTTACGTGACGCAAAATGTTTAATTGCTTGCTTACGCTGCGCTTGGCACACTAAACCACCGGTACAACGGGCAACCGCTTCACCTTCAATGCGCTCCACATGTGAGTCACAAATTGGGCAGGTAGCAGGAAATTCAATGTCTTTAGCATCGTCTGGGCGACGTTCAAGGACAACTTGGGTAATTTGTGGAATAACATCACCTGCACGGCGAATAATCACGGTATCGCCAATTTTAACGCCTAAGCGGGCAATTTCATCGCCATTATGAAGCGTTGCGTTAGATACCGTTACGCCACCTACAAATACCGGCTCTAATCGTGCTACAGGGGTAATTGCGCCAGTGCGCCCTACCTGAAACTCAACATCAAGTAATTGGGTAATTTCTTCTTGTGCAGGGAATTTAAAAGCAATTGCCCAGCGCGGCGCACGTGCCACAAAGCCTAAACGCTCTTGTAGTTTTTTGTCGTTTACTTTAATAACCACACCGTCAATTTCGTAGGCAAGGCTACTTCGACGCGTCAAGATATCTTGGTAGTAATCAAGTGCAGCTTGCTGGCCTTCAACCAGTTTTGTTTCTGGGCAAAGTGGTAAACCCCAATCGGTAAGTTTAGCAAGCTGTTGATAGTGATCTTCTGGTAACTGCCCATCTGCAACAAGCCCTGTGCTGTAAGCATAAAACATCAGTGGACGTTTTGCTGTTACTTTAGAGTCAAGCTGACGTAAGCTACCGGCTGCAGCATTACGCGGGTTAACAAAGACTTTGTCACCACGTTTTTCGGCTTCACTGTTTAGTTTGGCAAAACCAGCGCTGTCCATAAATACTTCACCGCGCACTTCAAGCTCTGCTGGGAAGTCATCGCCACGTAACTTAAGCGGCACATTACGAATTGTTTTCACGTTTTGGGTGATGTTTTCACCTACCATGCCATCGCCACGGGTAGCTGCTTGAACTAAAACACCATCACGATAAATAATCGATACCGCTAAACCATCAAGCTTTGGTTCACAACAAAAAGTCAGCTCCTTGTTATCCATTACTCGCTCTTTGATACGGCGGTTAAAGGCAGCAAATTCCTCTTCTGAAAAGGCATTATCAAGTGACAACATCGGCACTTGGTGAGTAACTTGCTCAAACTTATCAAGTGCAGCGCCACCGACTTTTTGGCTTGGTGAGTCAGGGCTTTGAAACTCAGGATTAGCTTCTTCAAGGGCGCTTAATTCGCGCATTAAACGGTCATATTCAGCATCAGGAATGCTTGGAGCATCCAGCACATAGTAATTATGGTTATGCTCTTCTAACTGGGCACGAAGTTGGCTAATTTGCTCAAAGATAGGGCTGGACATGAAAACCTCAAAAATCTACATAAAAAAGCCACTTAGACGACTTAACGCCAAGTGGCCAAACACTTATCATTTATACAAACGAACGTTTAAGCTGAAAAGCTGCGAACTTTCTCAACATACTCACGAACGCTTTCAACCGTCATTTCTTCACGGTTGCTATCTAAAATCGTTGCACCAAATTCATCGGCTAGCTTTTTAGCTGCACTGTGCAACATGTTGAATGCACTTAGACCGTCGCCATCACATGGTAAGGTCATAAATAAGCTAACACCTGCCGTGCTAAACTGTTCCATATTATCAATATCGAACGTGCCTGGATTGTACATATTCACTAAACGGAATAACACCGGGCCTGTACCTGCTGGGTCTAAGTGACGGTTAAAGAAACCTTCTTCAGAATACTTAAAGCCTAACATATTAACGGCTGGCAATAATTGGCTGCCATCCATTGTTAAACCTTCTGGCATTTGTAAATGCACAATAATGAAATCGGTTGGAGCTTGTGCATCAGCAGGCTCTTCTTCTGCTTCTTGTTGCTGAGTTTCTGCTTCTGGCTCTTCAACAACCTGTTCTGAAACAGCTGGTTCATCATTACTTTCTGCTGAAAAGCTTAAATCACCAAACTCTGGCTCATCACGCTCTTGCGGTTTTGCAGTTGCAGGCTCTTGAACCTCACTGGTTGTTTCGTTCGGTTCAACCCGTTCAACTGAAGGCGTATCTGGGCTGTCCTTTTTACGCACCGACCATAAGCCGTGAATTAATAAACCACCAATGACAAATACACTGATTACGATTAAAGCCCATCTTAATTCTTCGGCCATCCCCTCACCTTTATTATTTGATATGCCTAAATTTTATGCATGTGCCATTTGCACAGCTTGTTCTATATCTACAGCGACCATACGTGATACACCTGGTTCCGCCATAGTTACACCGGTCAATCTGCCTGCCATTTCCATGGCAATCTTGTTATGACTGATATAAATAAATTGTACTGATTGTGACATCTCTTCTACCAAACGGCAAAAACGACCCACATTCGCATCATCCAATGGCGCATCCACTTCATCTAGCATACAGAATGGAGCTGGATTGAGCCTGAATATTGAAAACACCAATGATAATGCGGTCAGCGCTTTTTCTCCACCACTAAGCAGGTGAATTGTCGAATTTTTCTTGCCTGGTGGCCTTGCCATGATGCTCACCCCACTTTCTAGTAGATCATCACTGGTCAATTCAAGGTAAGCACTACCGCCACCAAACACTTTTGGGAATAACTCCCCAAAGTCTGTATTTACTTGTTCAAAGGTCGCCTTGAAACGGTTTTTTGTTTCACGGTCGATTTTTTGAATCGCCCCTTCAAGGGTATTTAATGCTTGTGTTAAGTCATCAAGCTGCTGATTTAAATAATCGCTGCGCTGTTTAGCCTGCTCAAACTCATCTATTGCCGCTAAGTTCACCGCGCCAAGTTCATTTAAAGCTTGCGTGGTTTTTGTAAGCAAAGTTTGCATGCTATTTAAATTGGCATTGTCAGGCAGTTCTTCAAGTACTGTTTTTAAATTTTGTTCCAGTTCTTCAAGTGGCTCTAACGCAGCTTGCGCCTTAACGATTAAACTTTGCTCATCCAGTGCCAATGCTTGCAATTGCTCTTGTAACGTCACCAACTCAGATTGCGATGATTTCAACGCTGTTTGCTTATCAGCAAGCTCCTTTTTAGCTTGACTCAAGGCCGCATGCAAGTTTTTCAGCTCAACGTCACTTTGTTGATGCTTTTCAAGCAATAGCATAATCTGCTCTGCTACTTCTTCAAGCGGGATCACTAACTCTTCTAGTTGCTCGTTGAGCTCTAATACTGCTTCACTGGCAGCACTTTGGGCAGCATTAGCATGCTGTAGTTTAGTTTCGCTAAGTTGACACTCACTGCGAGCTTTTTGTTCAGCCAAATTAGCTTGATGTGCTTGCGTTTTATATTGCTCAAGCTGAGAAGCCACTTGGCGATAGTTGTTATTTGCCTCAGCTTGTTGATGTTTTGCTTGCTCTAACTCAGTTTCAAGTTCTAATTGCTGCTCTAACAGTTGTTCTAGTAAACACTGCTGAGTTTGTTGCTGTTGGTCGGCATTTTGCTTTTGCTCAGCGAGTAACGTTTGACGTTGTTGTAACTTAACAAGCTGGTTTTGCCACTGCGTTTGCTGCTCTAATAGCATATCGCGTCGAGTGCTAGCCGATGCAATCTGCTGAGCCGCTTGGTGAATTCGTTCTCTGTATTGCTCTTTGTCGGCGATGAGCGTTTTCTTGTGAGCTAGATGCTCATTTAGCAATTGTTGCTTGGTTTCTAATTGCTCGTTGAGCTCTTCATCTAACTGCTGTGCATCACTTAGCTGAGCATGCTTTAAAAGCAAAGAATTGTCGGCGTCTTTATTAGCATCGGTATGAAAGTTACGACCATGCATACAGCCCTCTTCATCAATCACTGCCAGCCAATATGGATCCGCTAAAATAGCGTCATCAAAACTAGGTTGAAAAGCAAACCGTGTTAATAAATCAGGGTAAGCACCCGATTCGATATAATTGGCTAATGACTCTTTTGGTAACTCAGCATTATTAGTTACAGGCCAAACACTGTTAGGCTCTTTATGTTGACTGACCTTTAGATGCTCAAGGCCAAGTAGGGCTTGTTCAATTAGCGGCTCAAAGCCAGAAGCCACCTTTAACTGCGCTAATAAAGAGACACTGTCGCTGTCGGTTTGCTCTGATAACACAGAATTAAGCGCCGCTATGCTGGCTCTGTTTTCATTACTGTGCTGCTGAACCCGCTTTAAATCCTGCTCTAATTGCTGCTGCTCTTTATCCGCTTGTTCTAGATTTTGAGTGAGCTTATTCAGCGCACTTTGTTGCTGCGCAAGCTCTTTCGTCAGTGATTGAATATGCTGTTGTTGCTCAGCAATTTGCGCTGCAACTGGAGTCGCTTCAAGTTCACTAATTTCAGCGGCAAGTTGTGTCTGCTGAGTTTCAAGTTGCGCAACAGTCTGGGCAAAGTGAGCCTGTTGATTCTTTGCAACATTAATATCACTGCTATGAGCTTGGCTTTTCTGTAAGGTGCTTTGATATTGCTCATTGGCGCTTTGCGTTTGTTGCTGTTGCTGTGCGACTTGTTCTTCAACCTCTGCAACTTGCTCAGCGCACAGTAAACTTTGCTCAATCGCTTCTTGTAGCTGCTCTTGTAAAATGGCGGCTGAGGCGTGTTGCTCTTCTTGCAGCTCTTTATTTTGTAACTGCAGTTGTTGCTGTTTGATAAGGTTTTGGCTAAGTGTTTGCTGTTGCTGCTTTAAGCTGATCTGTTGCTGCTCTTTGCGCGTCAAATCAGTGTGTGTTTGATGCTGAGCCTGCTGTGCGTCTTGCAGTTTTTGCTGCTCAAGCTGCACCTGATTTTCAAGGCTTGCTAAAACATCATCGTGACCAGAATGCGCTTCTTTAAAGAACTGGATTTGCTCTTTAAGTTTATTGATTTGCTCAGCTTTATCGATTTGTTGTTGGTGTAACTTCTGCCACTTTAAAACCGCAATTTGCCCTTTTAAGGTGCGCTCAGTGGCTTTTAGCTCTCGGTATTTTTTTGCATCGACTGATTGCACTGCAAGTTTATCGAGCTGTGTTTGCAACTCCTGCCTTACATCAAGCAATCGCTCAAGGTTTTCGCGGGTGCTTTTAATGCGGGTTTGCGTTTCACGACGACGCTCTTTGTATTTTGAAACCCCCGCTGCTTCTTCTAAAAAAACACGTAAATCAGCCGGTTTACTCTCAATTAAACGCGAGATCATGCCCTGCTCAATAATTGCATAGCTGCGCGGGCCAAGACCTGTGCCTAAAAAGATGTCGGTAATATCACGCTTACGGCATTTACTGCCATTTAGAAAATAAATTGACTGGCCATCTCGGGTTACTAAGCGTTTTATCGCCACTTGGTTTCGATCAGCAAAGGTATTCGGTAAATGGCCACTGGTGTTATCAAACACCAACTCAACAGAGGCTTGTGAAATTGGCTTTCGATTAGTTGAGCCGTTAAAAATAACATCGGTCATGGCATCGCCACGTAAGTTTTTAGCTGAGCTTTCACCGAGCACCCAACGCACTGCATCGATGACATTTGATTTGCCACAGCCGTTCGGGCCGACAACACAGGTCATCTGATCAGGAAATGGGATCTTAGTGGGTTCAACAAACGATTTGAAACCCGCTAATTTTATGGTGCTTAAGCGCATCTAATTGTTTTACCGATTTTTATTGTTATTCTTCAATTTAACCCATTTTAGGGTAAAAGGTTAAGCGTGGCGCTTAAAATTATCTAAAATAATACCCGTTGCCATCGCTACATTAAGCGACTCTGCTTGGCCATAAGCCGGAATAGTGATTTTATCAGTAACTAAGCTTTCGCAATCAGTACGTATACCATGAGATTCACTGCCCATTAGTAATACGGCATCTTGTTTAAGAGCAGTTTTGTGGATGTTCTCACCTTCTAAAAATGCACCATACACAGGAAGATTTAAGTTAGCTAAGTAACTGGTTAAATCAGTTTGTGAGACACACACGCGAGCAAATGAACCCATGGTTGCGCTAATAGTTTTCGGGTTATAAGCATCCGCACTGTCTGTGCTGGTAACAATATGCTTAATACCATACCAATCAGCAACACGAATAATCGTTCCTAAATTCCCCGGATCCGACACGCCATCAAGAGCTAAAATAAGCCCCGATGTTGGTAATGCTTGCTCGCTTGGCATATCAACAACAGCAATGGCGGCGTTGTTACTAACAAGCGTACTAGCTTTAGTTAGGCTGTCTTCGTCTGCTTCAATGACTTGATGGGCTGCAAGTGCTGATTGGTGCGCAGAAATAAATGCAGGAGTCGCAAATATATGAGCAATACTTAAACCACTGTTTAGTAATTCAAGTACATTTTTTTCGCCTTGAACAAGGTACTGGTTATATTGCTTACGGTATTTCTTTTGACCTAATGCACGAATTAGTTTCAGTTGGTTTTTTGAAATCATAACAGCCTCATAAAATGATGGTCTAGTATATCACCAAGGTCACAGATTCTGTACTCGAAAAACCAAGGGGAAAGTGCCAATTGCTTATTCAATCAGCACTTTTAAGAGACACTAGCTAATAAGAGGCATTAACTAATTTTCGTCAGCCACTCATTTAACCATGGCTCAGTAACAGGCCAAGGCTCAAAATCTTCACAGGCATCAATTTCTAAACGATGACCAACAGGTTTTGCCTGTAAATCGCGAAACAGCTCATCAAAACTGCGACCTGCACCACAAAACGTATCGCCATAGCTGCGGTCGCCCATAGCAATAATGCCGTATTGCTTACCTGTTAACAGTGGAAATTGATCATTTAATTGGCTATATAAAGCGATTAAATTGTCAGGAATATCGCCCTGACCCGTCGTTGAAGTGATCACTAAAATATGTGACGCAGCCAGCATGTCATCGACCGTGCCATTTTCAACTAATTGCGCTTGATGCTCAGACTTTTCAATGACTTCAATAACTTGTTCGCTTAAACGCTCAGCACCGCCGTAAACACTGCCGACAAAAATACTAATGGTTGCCATAATAATCCTTTTCTTCTGTTGGCCAGCCAAGTTGCTGGCAAATCGTTAACATTGCATCGCCTAAAGGCGCTCTAATTGTTATTGGTTGCTTGCTATAAGGGTGCACAAACTTTAATTCAGAGGCAAATAACATTAAACGACGAAGCTGGAAATGCTCTCTAAAAAATTGATTATGCTGATTATCACCATGATTTACATCACCAATAATTGGCAATGATAAATGTTTTAAATGACGACGAATTTGATGTTTACGGCCAGTTTTTGGAAAACACTCCACCAGCGAGTACCGAACTGTTGGGTACTTACCTATTGGAATAGGTAAGCTTGCTTGGTGCAGGCAATGAAATTGTGTTTGTGCTTCTTGCGGCGCTTTATTTTGATCAGCAAACTTATCGGCAATTTTATCAAGCTCTTCTTTTAAGGGTTTATCTAAGAAGGTTGATTCGTTTAAAAAGCCTCTTACTAAAGCTAAATAACGCTTTTCAATTTGCCCATCAATAAATAACTGATTCATATCACGGGCTGCTTCTGAACTTAACGCAAACAATAATACGCCTGACGTTGGTCTATCTAAACGATGAACAGGAAACACGTGTTGACCAATTTGGTCACGCAGCATTTGCATAGCAAATTGGGTTTCGTGTTTGTCTAAAAACGAACGGTGAACCAATAAACCTGATGGTTTATCAATCGCAATGTAATTTTCATCGCGGTACAGAATCGTTAACTCATCAAATTGTGGCTTAACACTCTCTTGCATCTTAGTCATCACTCAAAAGTTGATCGAGTTTTTGTAAAACGTTAATCACATCATTACCGCCGCTGTGTTGTGCCAGCATCATTTCAGTCATAGGCGCAATTGCAAAATTACGAGGTAAAGGCTGGGCATGTGCAATGAGGGAGTGCATTTTTTCAAGAAAAACAAATTGCAGCCATTGCTCAAAAGCCATGGTGTCATGACAAAACGGCACACTAGAATTGAGTGCACTTGGGTCAATCGGTGTTGTTTGCCAAAGTGAATGGCGTTGTAATGTGGATTCTAATTCGCGCAGCAGCGCCAAAGTCTGTTGATGCATTGTAAAACTCTTAATACCTTTGCGCTTAGTATACCCTGTTCCAAGGCGCCATGGTATGGCGTATAATTCGCAGCTGATATAGATTAATAATGGTAATTGAGATTTTATGACTGAGCAGATCGCCACTTTAGGGCAACTTCTGGATGCAGCAGGTACCACTTGGCGTGCCTTCGATATTGGCAGACACATCACTAAATTAGACAAAAAACAATTTCTTGCCATTGAAGAAACAAAAATCCCTTACCCTTACCCGCTTGCAGGTCATGCTTGGCTTGCTATTCAATTTTGGGATGTAAAAGCGTCTAAAGAACCTTATGTATGGTTTTTAAAATTCCCACTAGATGAGCAGAGCCGCCTAGTAAGCGCAAGCCGCGACCATTTCGCAAACATGGTAATTGAAGCACTTGGTACAGAAATTACCGGTGAAAATGCTGAAGGCAAATTAGACAACAACCCGTATGTATTTACGCCAAACGCCAACAAGCTAGCAGCTTTTAATGCACAGGTTAAATGTTTGCTTAAACAAAGTGCTTCACAGTATTACGAATATGCGCAGCTGTATTTTTCTGGCAAACTGGGTTTTGATAACTGGCAAAGTGTTGCAGTACAAGGTATTGCAGACTTTGCGATGCGTTTAGATAACGACAACAATTTAGCAAATCTACAAGCCGCTTGGGGGCAATTACCAGTCGAAGTATTACAGCCGCTAAGTGCAATGCTTGAACATGTTGCAATCGACCCCGTATTTGCAGAACAATTGTTAGCCTACGGTTTAAACGCCATAGAGCATAAAGACGACATCGCCCTTGTTGCAGCCCTTAGAAGCTTATCAAAAACACCTGCGCAAGGTTTAACTGCGCAACTGGTTGATGCTGTATTACGCTCTGATATGAACACCCAGTCAGATGTACTATTAACGATTGCGGGGCGTTGTTTTAGCACACTAGAAGACCCAGAACGCTTACATGTGTTTATGGATTGCTGTGCACACCACACTGAGATTGAGCAACTGTTTGTGAGTATTTTCACCGATTTAGTTGCAATTCCTAGTATTCGCCCTCACCTACTAGGTTTATTAAGAAAAGAAAATCGTAGCGAAACACTCGCTCGAGCAATTGGAAGGTTATTTTCGTAAATGGCAGGCTTGTGGACACTCATCATCATTGGCAGCATCATCTACTTTTTTTGGTTAAACAGAAAAGTGGCCGAAGCAGCTAATCTTCATGCACAAAGACAAATTGAGCAATTAAATGTGCAATTGATGAGTGTTGCTTGCAATAAACGCCGACTTGGCATTTTAAAAAGCGGCAAACCAGGTATCAAAAGCGAATTTATTTTTGAGTTTTCAAGTGATGGACAAAACGTGTATCAAGGTGTTTTGATCATGGAAAATGAATTACTTAAAAGTGTAGTTATACCGCCACACAAGATTTAAGTTGCGAGTTGCGAGTTGCGAGTTGCGAGTTGCGAGTTGCGAGTTGCGAGTTGCGAGTTGCGAGTTGCGAGTTGCGAGTTGCGAGTTGCGAGTTGCGAGTTGCGAGTTGCGAGTTTTACAAGAATAATTGCCTGTTTGAGAAGTGCAACCTCCAGAAAGAACTAAGGCGTAGCTAATAGCCACGCCCCAATCTTGCTACTTCCATGATTAAGTATCCTTACTTATGCCGAAGCTGCCTTTTTATCTTTCCCCTGAACGGGTATACATCCGATACACCCACCATGCTACTTCATGTAACATTTAACACATCCTAGTGCCGTCCTCTTGCCGTCAATGGCTATCCACTTCGTTTTCCAAACGCTCCTTTAGCTTCCTGCTAAAATCATCCTTTGGTTAGTCCTTTTCAATCGCTCCGCGATTGTGCTGCATCCTGGCAGTGTCCTCGTTCTTCCTTGCTTCCCTAGTTCTTGTCCCTTTGCTTCCTGCTAAGCATCTTGCTTTGTTGCCATAATCCTAATCCTTGGCATCAGTTCAATCATTGAACCTGCGTCTTCTTGACATGATTAAGTTTAGAGAAATGCGGATATCTTGGTAGGCATAAAAAGTAATTTTTTCTAAGTCACAAAAATGACAAAAACAATAAATCCTTTAAAATCATTAAAATAAGCAATTATAGGTACAGATTTTAAGGCATTAAACTGATAAAGCGCACAGCAATGTGAGATTTATCTCACATTGCTATTTCCAAAACGTCCTTTTGTCAATTTGCTGCTTTGAACATCAAGTCGCCTTCAACTTGGTTAAAGCTTAATGCTTTGAACACTTCAAACCCTTCAGAGCTAAAGAATTCGCGCTGTTCAGAACGGGTAACAAATACGGCTAAACCACTTGCTTGATTGCTTGATTCAACTAAATAATCAAGACCTCGTAACAGATATCTGCCTAAACCTTGCCCCTGAAAATGTGGGTCAACGGCTATAAAGGCTAAAAACAGATAATGGCCTTTACTCGAGAGCGCTTCGCGAATAGTGCGTTCTTTTTCTATCAATTGATTGGTTTGCAAGTAACCCGCACTAAGCATCAGTTTTAAGCGCCAATGCCAGTATCGCTCAGCTTGCAGTTCACTTGCCGAATCAAATACACACGCAATTGCTTTTAATCTACTTTCTGAGTAAAGGCCTATTAGAGGCTGTTTTTCTTGCCAGAAACTTGCTAGCTCTTCACGCACTAAAGCACGTAATTTAGTTTCATATTTACTTGGATTATCTTGTTGAAAACCTAATACATTCTGAAGAACAGGATCATCATGATAGGCTTGATAAATAAGGCTTGCGGCAGTGCTGATATCTTCAGCACTCAGGTATTGCACACTTAAGGTTTCGGGTTCAGCAACTGTCAAAATACTCATCCTTTTATTTGTTTTATTATTTTCGTACTAGACTATAAGGTATATACCTAACGGCGATTAAAGACAAATTCAGCGTAAGTTAAACTGCGGTTCATCATCATTAAGTTCAAGCAGTAATAATTATCGCCATACACAAGGAGCAGAACTATGGATACGACAAAACATGATATTTCGACCCTATTTGCACAACTTGGTTTACCGAGCAAAGAAAGTGAAATAGATGCTTTTATAGCATCCCATCAACTGTCTGATACAACCCTATTGCAGGAAGCGCCTTTTTGGGATGAAGCTCAGCAACACTTTTTAGCAGAATCACTTGCAGAAGATGGTGCTTGGAGCGAGGTGATTGATGAATTAGACGCAAGGTTACGCCAGTAACGCCTGCGACCTAATTTACGAGCTTAAATAACATTCTTTTAGCTCGTAAATTAGGAAAGTAATTTCACTCCACATCTATTATTGCTACCATACGCGCGCACTGCAGCCCATATACTGCGGTGCTTTTTAGTCTTTATAAAAGAGTTTATACAAAAATGAATGCCGTTGTATTTGATGCAATTAAAACCCTTCTTGATGAAGGTAAAACCCCAACTGTTGCCTTAACTAAAAGTAAGCTAACCCAACCTATGCCGATGCCTGTGATCATCGCTGCGGTTAGCCAATATAAAAACAATCCGGATTCAATTAATAATTTCATCAATAACCCGTCAAATGAACAACTGAGTACACCAAAAGAAAGTCAATTGGATCGTATTGAAGCTAAATTAGATAGGTTATTAGCACTGCTTGAGAAAAAATAATGTTTGTTGTCGATCTGACTTTTGATTGCTACCAAGATACTACCCTAGAGCTTGCTGAGCAGGCGATTAACCGCCTGGTCAATGCGCTTCGTTTTAACGGCCAAATTATTGGTGATGAGTTTCCAACGGTTTTAAAAGATGGATTTTTCATTACTCGTGTAATGTGCCCGACCGAAGATGCGATGCATCCGCTCAACCATAGTCCGTTTGTAAAACATAGCATTGAGCAATTAAACACTGCAGGCTTACTGGCACCAAAAGTTAAAGTGGTCGGCCAAGACATTCACTCAAATGGCGCTGACATGTGTCATGATCCGTCGTGCTATATTTTGTATACCACGTACGTGCACACCTGTAGCCCGCTTTATTGTGGTGATGACTTTTTGCCTGTGCCGTTATTTCGCATTCCAGCAATTGCCAATGGCGATTACAAAACACTCATTAAATGGCAAGAAGACTGGCAAGCGTGCGATCAAATTCAGATCAATGGTGCAACCCGTTGTGAATTTCCTGCGCTTGAAGAGCTAACTAGTATCAAGAGTGACTTATACCGCCGTGGTCGTGATATCACTAAACGTATTAGCTTTCTGACCAAGAAGCCGGTTTATTACTATTTATACCGTGTAGGCGGCGTTGACAAAGAGTCAGAGCTTAAACGTCGCTGCCCAAGCTGCGATGGCGAGTGGAAATTACCAGAGCCATGGTTTGGCTTATTTGATTTTCGTTGTGAGCCCTGTGGCATTGTTTCGAATATCTCGTGGGATTTTCAGTAACTTAATAAAGGCAATAACCAGATACACGAAAGGGGCAATCGCCCCTTTTTACTTATTAAATTTATACCGTTACTTTGTCTAAAAACTCACTGATGCTAGTTGCTAGCACATGATGTGGTTTTTTACCCACATACTCTAAACAAACCTCACCGCTTTCGACTAATACAGTGATCAGCAGATCATCTTGCTCTGTAAGACCAATAAATACGGTTTCTGGCTGCTTTAGCTTGCGCTTCATTAACACGTGACCGGTAATATTTTGCTGTAAGCGGCTAAAATCATCTTCATTCCATGCTTGTAGCAGTTCAATGTGATGATCATCAATACTCAATAACAAATTACCCGCATAGACATGACCAAACAATGGGCTTAAATCTTCAGGAAACGATAACTCGAGTGCCTTGGCTAAGTCTTCTAAACTGCCAGCAGGTTGTTGTGGAACTGCACACCACTGAATAAGCCCTTGCTCATCGACTTCGCCCTGCTCACATGGACTTGGCCATGCTGTATCATGTTCAATAACAGGAAGCTTTCCTGTGCGTTCGAGGCATTTTTCACTAAATGCTTGATGTAACTTATCTAGTTTTGTAGAAACAGACATACTGCGAAACTCATTGGCTTTAGGTATAATGCCTTCATTGTAACTACAAAAGTGTAAAGATGACAGATTACAGCAACTCACCCGAACTGAAAAACAGCGTTCTTGGTAAAAGCACAGAGTATGTAGATACCTACACACCAAGTTTACTGTTTCCTATTGCCCGTAAATTAAACCGTGATGCATTAGGTGTTAGCGAAGATAACTTACCGTTTAAAGGCCAAGATATTTGGACTGGCTATGAATTATCGTGGCTGAATAGCAAGGGTAAGCCAATGGTCGCTGTGGCAACATTTGTATTTCCTTGTCAAAGCAGTCATATCATTGAGTCAAAGTCATTCAAACTGTACCTAAATAGCTTTAATCAGACTCGATTTGAGACGCTGGATGACGTACATCAAGCACTTAGCAAAGACTTGTCAGATGCGGTAAATGCACAGGTCTTAGTTACTTTATACCAAGCAGATGATTTCAATTGTTTACCATTTTCAGCGTTACCGGGCGAATGTATTGATGATCTGGATATCGAAATCACCAGCTATGATATTGATGCAAGCTCACTTCGCCATAATGGTGATGAGATTGTCTCAGAAACCCTACACAGTCACTTACTAAAATCGAACTGTTTGATCACCTCACAGCCTGATTGGGCGAGTGTGATTATTCGTTATAAAGGCCAAGCGATTTGCCATGAAGCCTTATTAAAATATTTAATTTCGTTTCGAACTCACAACGAATTTCATGAGCAATGTGTAGAGCGTATTTACTGCGATTTAATGCAGCAGTTAAATCTCGAAGAGTTAGAAGTGTATGCCCGTTATACACGCCGTGGTGGTTTAGATATCAACCCTTATCGCTCAACGAATCAAGATGAAACACCCTTCAAGGTAAAAATTAATCGCCAATAACTTTGGTGACAATAAAAAACCGAGTTGTGAACTCGGTTTTTTATTGTCTGAATATTCGTTACAGATAATTACTCGTCTTTAAAAATACCCACATACGTTGGTGATGTATTTGATTTACTCGCACGGTACATGCCAGCGGTGTTAAACGGCAAGCTAATGTTACCTTTAGCATCAATGATGATCACACCGCCTGTGCCCCCTACAGGCATTAATACATCGTGGATCACTTCGTTCCCCGCTTCCATAATGGTTTTACCTTGGTACTTTACGCGAGCGCAAATGTCAGCTGCCACATTGTAACGAATAAAGTACTCGCCATGGCCTGTCGCAGATACTGCACATGATTCATTTTCAGCAAAGGTACCTGCACCAATCACGGGTGCATCACCCACACGACCAAAGCGTTTTGCTGTCATGCCACCTGTAGAAGTACCAGCGGCGATATTACCGTTTTTATCAAGTGCAACAGCACCAACAGTGCCCATTTTATAATTAACTGGCAAGGCTTTGTGTGCAGCTTGGTAGTCTTTGCTAGTGACTTTTTGTTTATCGAGCTTCTCTTTTGCTTTTAATAAGGCTTTGTAGCGATTTTCAGTATCGAATAGATTGTTTTCAACCAGTGGCACGCCTTGAGTTTTTGCAAACTCTTCAGCACCTTGACCGCTGAGCATAACATGCACTGATTTTTCCATCACTAAGCGCGCTAGGTTAATTGGGTTTTCAATATGTTTAACCCCAGCAACAGCTCCTGCTTGGCGTGTACGACCATCCATAATCGATGCGTCAAGCTCATGTGCGCCGTCATAAGTATATACAGCACCGCGACCAGCGTTGAAATACGGCGAGTTCTCCAGCACATTAATTGCCGCAGTGATGGCATCTAGGCTCTCACCGCCCTTTTCGAGCACGGCATAGCCTGTTTCAACGGCTTCTTTTAGTTTTGCACGGTAAGCTTTTTCTTGTTCTGGCGTGAAGCGGCTTTTTTCGATCGTTCCTGCACCACCATGAATGGCGATAGCAAAAGGTTGATCACTACTGTGGCTTAAAGTACTAAATGATAATGCGCTAATCGCAATGGCTGAGGTGAGTAATGTTTTTAGCATAAGGGCACTTATATTTATTTTAGTTTGTAAGCCCAATGTGAATAATTCGGCGCTGCATTTCAAGCTTTAACCGATGAAAGAAACAAAAAAAGCGCCAAATGGCGCTTTTTTTCAGCAGTTTAAAATTAAGCTTGAGCTGCTTTTAAACGTGCTAAACGTGCTACTTGGTGAGTAGACGTTAAGAAAGAGTAGATAGGTGCTAAGTAGCCACGCTTGCGAAGCTCTAAGAACTCTTCATCACTTAGTGAGTTAAGTTTTTTCTCATCAACAAGGTAAATACCGTTGATGTCTTTTTTCTCACCTTTGATTTCTACAGTTAGCGTTTGCGCTACTAGTAGTTCTTTGTCTGCAAGGAACTTAGTGAATGCTTCAGTTACTTGAGAGAACTCGATGAAAGAAACAAGTGCTTCTTTACGACGCTTAAGGTACTCAGTTTCTTCACCGTTTTCGAAAAGTGCATTACCTGTTTCTTCGCTTACAAGTGGGCTTGCTTCATCGATTACGATACCAAATTGGTCAGCTTCTGGGTGCTTAACAAGACCAAGTGGGTAACGAGTCATAGACATAGGTGCAAATGCAGCTGTCCATTTGTCGTCTTGAATGAAAAGGTTCTCGCCTGGCTCTAGACCAAATAAAGCAACTGCTTGGAATTGACCTGATTCGTTGTTTTTAACAAATGCCATTGGGAATTCATTTGCGATGCGTGCAAATTCGTGTGCAACCACAGGTACTAAGTGCTGAGTTTTCATGAACTCAATGTTGATGCCATTTTGAATTTTAGTGTTGGCATGTTTTTCGTTATGTAAAGGCTGTACTTGTTGCTCCGCCATGATACTGCTCCATTAATTTTATAATATGTTTTTGCTGTTAGTGCCCAAAGCCTAAAGGTTTTGGCAACAAAAAGGAAGTGAAAATTTTGTGGCAGTTTGTACATTATAAATTAACAAATTTACCTACATTACCAATCAACCCCAAATGATGAAAAAACAAGCTCTAAGCAAGTAAATATTATCACGCATAAGCCACTATTTTTGTTAGTATATTCAAAAATTATGGGAAGAATGAGGCAAACAATGGAAGGCTATCAATTAAATAAAGACTATAAAGTAAGCCAAGTGTTTATTGGTGAAATTAATGAATCCGTTATTATTGTTGATAACTTTTTACACAGCCTTGAGCCTATTTATCAATTTGCCACAGATACGGCCTATTTCCAGCCTTTTGGCAGCGATGGCACACTCTACCCAGGCAAACGAGATGAAATGCCTGCGCCTTACTACCGAGCTTTTGAGCAGCTACTTAATGAACTTTTAGAGCAAGGAATCATTACAAGCGGCGAAAATAATTTATATCTTCACCGCTGTAAGCTTTCATTAGTTACTCAAAATGCGGATGAATTAAATACCTTGCAGCGTATACCACATATTGATTCAACGGATGATAAAACATTTGCAGCAGTGCATTATTTGTCAGATAAAGAATGGGGCGGCACAGGCATATACAAATACCTGCCCGACAACATCATTAAAGTGACAGCTGATAACCAAAATAGCGTGCATAAAATGATTGCTGATACAGAAAAGCACAGCGCAACTCATCAAGGCTATTTAAATGAAACAACAGCGCTTTTTGAAAAAGTGGTGGATATTGAAGCGAAGATCAATAGGCTCGTAATTTATAAGAGCAACCTACTACATAGCGCAGCTCTTTTTAATCACAAAAAGTACAGCAATGATCTAAATAACAGCCGTTTATCTATCTCTTCGTTTTTTAGAATTAGCTAAGCTGGCTAACACTTTTTAGCCAGCTCAGTTAATAAAATTAGTACTTCTGTAAGCCAAATTTCTTTATTTTATTTAACAACTCTCTGTGCTTAGGTAACTCGCTTAATAACTGCTTAACGCGCTGCTGTTTAAATTCAGCAACTTGTTGATTGTCGCTCTGCTTAGATTGCTGTTTGGCAGGTAGATAATGCATACCAAACAATACATATAAATAGTTTTCTAAGTCGAACAAATCGAACTTACTGGCAAAGTCTTCACGTACTGGTGTAAAGCGCTGCCAGCGTGCTAGGTTATTTTTTAGTTTGTCTGATAACTGGTCGGCTTTTTTGTTATCACGCCAAAAGGCTGAATCAGTTCTATCCGAAATACAGTAATGCATTTTTATAAAATCGAACGTTTGTTGCCATACATAATTCACCTGCTGATTGTAATCATCTGCAACTAAGTTAATGTCATCTCGAGTACGCGGAAAACGCTTTGCTAATAACCCCGCAGAAAAGTCTGCAATTAAGATGGCAGTTGCTTCAAGTGGCTCAACAAATCCTTGCGACAAGCCTATAGCGACACAGTTTTTGTGCCACATCTTTTCTCTGTGCCCTACTTTCATCGGGATCTTTCTTGGCGTTAAGTGCTCAAATTTATTACCTAAATAATGATGCAATTTAGCGTGTGCTTGCTCATCGCTCATATACTTAGATGAATAAACAAACCCCACTCCTCTTCGCTCTGTGAGCGCAATATCCCAGATCCAACCGGCTTGGTGTGCCGTAGCAATAGTGTAAGGCGGTATTTCATCATCGCTTTGTGTCGGTACTTGCAATGTGATTGCAGTATCAGTTAATAAACTAGCTGATTTATCAACAAAACCCACCCCTAGTTTTTGCCCAATAAAGGCAGCCGAAAAACCGGAGCAATCAATAATAAAGTCAAACTCTAAGGCGTTACCTTCTGAGTCGATTAGGTGTGTAATAAAACCTTGCTCATCACAGCTGACATCTTTAATTTCTGCAAACAGGTGTTTTACAGCAAAATGTTGCGTGGCATGGCTTCCTAAGAATGCAGCAAACTTTTTAGCATCAAAATGATAGGCATACCCGTTTATACCTGCATATTGAGGTGTCGCAATTGTTTTCGGTGCTAGGTTATTTTCACAACACGCATGTTGCTTAGAAACAAAGTCTGCGTAATCATTACCGTTACCCTCAGCAAGCCACTGCTGCGTTAACTCCTCACCGAATATATGTGGGTGATCAAATAAATGATGGTAAAAGTTAGCACCATGTTTGTGTTTATCTAGCCAATTTACAAACTTGATTGACTGTTTAAAAGTAACATCACATTCATTGATAAAGTCACTTTCACTGATACCAAACTTTTGCAAAGAGTTGCGCATCGAAGGAACAGTACCTTCACCGACACCTATGCTGGCAATATTAGGAGACTCGATTAACGTTATCTCAATGCCACTTTGCAAAAGCGCATGACCCAAATGGTTAGCGGCTAACCAACCTGCGGTTCCGCCACCAACAATTGCGATTTTTTTTATCATTTTTACTCGCCCACTTTTTATACCAATTCGCTTAATTAAATGGTCTATTTTGAGGCAATAAAACCTCGTTGATAACAAAGCAAAAATTTCGTTATTTAGTTGTTCTCGGCAATTGCTCCTGCATTGCTCTACCTTCTGCATCCATGCAGTCGTAAATCAGAAATTTTTAACGCAGGTAGCGACAGGTTTAATCCCTCAAAATAACTAAGTATTATTGCGGATTGGTATTACTCACAAAAAAGCCCAGTGCGAGCTGGGCTTTCTTAATTTCGTTATCTAAATAAACTTAGAAACGTAGTGATACACCTAGCTTGTAGCGTGCTTCACCTTCAAAGCTCCATGCTGGGTAGCCGTTACGAAGCTCAGGAACTACTTCTGCATCAGAAGGAGCAACACCGATTTGTACGCTGTCTTCTTCAGTTAAGTTAACAGCTTCAAACGTTACGTCAATGTTATCAGTTACGCTGTAGTTAGCACTGAAATCAAGCGTACCGTATGATTGGTGCTCACGGTTACCGTAGAAACCAGGAAGCTCACGGATCATGTACTCTGAACGCCAGTTATAAGCTAAACGTGCTGAGTAAGTATCTGTTTCATAGTAACCCACTAAGTTCACAGTATGCTTAGACGAATCTGAGAATAATGGGATCATATCTGGGTAGTTTTCAGCTTCTGATGGTGCATCTACGAATGTGTAGTTTGCTGAGTAACCAAAGCCACTGTCAAAGCCATCTTGAATTTGTAGCTCGATACCTTCGATTTGGCCACCACTTGCATTAAGCTTAGTCGATAGCGTCCAGTTATCACCTTGAGTATCTGGGTCTACAACACCGATTTGTTGATTCAAGATTTGGCTTGAAGTAACAAATGATGTGATGTCTTTGAAGAAGTAAGTTGCACTTACCATACCGTCACCATCAAAGTACCACTCGATACCTAAATCAGCTTGAGTTGCTTTGAATGGGTTAAGGCCTACGTTACCTTTAGTTAGTACTTCGTTATTTGCTGTACCATCAGCGTAACCTGCAAAAGATGATGCTGAGAACATATCTGTGTAGTTAGGACGAGCAATAACTTGTGCTGCAGAGGTACGTAAAATTACATCTTCAGCTAAATCGAAAGCGATATTGATGCTAGGTAATACGTCGTTGTAGCTCGCTTTATCTGTGCTTAGTGAGCTTTCGTACTCACCATTTGCAAAACCGTAGTAATCTGATTCTGCATCTGTAGAGATATAACGTAAACCGAAGTTACCGCGGATAGATTCTGCAGAGAACTCAGCCATTGCGTAAACTGCGAAGTTTTCCTCTTCGATTGTACCGTAACCTGAGCGGTATACAGCTGAATCATTATCGAAGCTTGCAATTGCAGCACGTGCATCAGCTACCATTTTGTCAAAATCTGGCTCAGGTAAAGTGAAACCTGCACCTGATGACATTGTACCTGAGTAGTAAGTCTCACCATCACCACTTGGTAATGTATCAACTAAAGTAGTTGAGTAAGTCTCTTGTTTTACTTCATGGTCAGCCCAGCGGAAACCTGTTTTGATTGCTGTGATAGCACCAAAATCAACAGGGAATGAAAGGTCTAACTGTGCGTAAGTTTCTTCATCTGTGTTAGGTTGCTTTTTAAGTGCCCAACCAGCTGGAGATAATGGACCTGCAAAATCTGATGGTTCAAAGTATTTGTTATTGATATCAATTTTGATCACATCACCAGTCGCATCATAAGTACCTGCATAATCAGATGGAACACCAATGAAGTTACCGTAGTTTGCAGTTAGGTCTGTACCACCTTCTGATTCAGTTGTACCGAAACGACCTTTTAATGTGAAGTTTTCACCTTCGTATTTAAGGCTGAAATCAGCTGTGTCAGATGACATGCTTGCGATACGCGCCCAAGTTTGAGTCCAACCTGGATTTGCACCTTCACCAGTACGACGGTAGAAAGTACATGTACCTGATGCATTTGTTTGCTCACAAGCTGCTTCTTTGTCGTCAGGGAACATTACGAAGTTTGAGGTATTTGCATTGTTTGCATCTAACTCAAGGCTCATAATGTTTAAACCTAGCTCTAGGTTTTCTGTAGGACGATACTGGAAAGTTGCATTTAATGCTGTACGCTCACGCTCTTGTTGGAACGTAGTAGGAACAATATCACCCCAACCGATCAGTGATTCGATACCGTTACGTTGGTAGTTTGTTTCAGCCCAAGATACTGAACCTAATAAACCGAATGTTTCTTCGTCATTTTTCCAGCTAAATAAACCAGAAACTTGAGGGTCTGTTTCTTCAGAGATTGTGCCGTAATCGCCTTTTACACTTAAGAAAGTCGTACCTGCGTCAAGATCAAGTGGCTTACGAGTGTTAACAATAACAGTACCACCAACACCACCTTCTACAACGTCAGCTTGAGAAGATTTATAAACTTGGATTTCACCAACTAGTTCAGGTGGTAAAAGCGTGTAGTTGAAGCTACGGTCGATTGATTGTTGGTCATACCAACCTGTAGATGCAACAGTTTGACCGTTTAAAAGTGTGCGTGTTAATTGGCTTGATGCACCACGAATAGACACTTGCTGACCTTGACCGAATTGACGGTTAACGGCAACACCTGAAATACGACCAAGTGCTTCACCTACATCGCCATCAGGAAATTTACCGATGTCTTCTGCAGAAACAGCATCGACAACGCTGTCAGAGAAGCGCTTAGTATTCATTGAAGCTTCAAGTGAACGGCGAATACCGCGAACTTCAATTACTTCAACATCTTCTTGAACTTTAGTTTCTTCTGCTGCGTATGCAGCGCCAGTGAACCCAGCACTCATTACGAGGCCGATATTAACTGCTAATAAGCTTTTCTTAAAATTTTTAGCTAACACAGGATTCCCCTTGAATCATTTTGTTGGTTTTTTATATCACTTCTGCCCAGTGATGATGACAACGCTGTCATCTAGTAACAAACCATACACTCTAAATTACATTTGTGCTACATCTTTTTGGTTAATTTGTGCAAAAAATTTACAACGAAATAATCAAGTAATTGATATAACTAATATTTAATATTGAGTTTTTAAGAATTGTTACAAATAAACGGCGCAAATATAGCATGAGTGATATTGCAGATGAAAAGACCAAAAGGATGAGTTTTTGAAATTTGCTAAAAATTACATGTGTTTTTGTAAGCTTTAGTTTCCATTGGGTGTTTATTAACCATAACTAAAAGTTATATAAAACCTGTTATCTAACAATAAATTAGCTTAGTAAACTAACCTATTTCTAAAAGCACGCTGTCATGTTCAAATTATTTTTAACTTTTTCTGGGCAGAATGAGTTAAAGGGGGTGTTGCAAATAACAATCAATAACAATGACAGCGTTGTCATTTTTTATTGTATAGAGCCCTTTAGTACTTGTCTAACACTTTATCGGGCTATTTAAAGAAAGCGTATTTATTCAATACTGTTTGTTAAAGATGAGAATTTAAAACAAAAAAGCGAGCATAATAGCTCGCTTTTGACATTGAGTTTAATCAGGCGATTAAGGCGCCCAATAAACTTCAATATTGATATGTGGGTGATTCAATACTGCACGTAAAGGCATGTCAGCAACTGCACCGCCCTCTTTCGCTTGCTTGTAAACAGCGAGCTTTTCTTCACCGCTAATTAAAAGCTTCACTACTTTAGAGTCTGCAATCGCAGCTAAAGTTAACGTCATACGCTCAGTGATTTTACCCGTCACGTCGCTTTCAATGGCGTTAATTGCACATACTAAATCATCTGTCGCAAGACCGTGTTCTAAACCTTCAGCATGTGGGAAAAGTGAAGCCGTATGACCATCTGGACCCATGCCTAAAATTGTCACATCAAAAGGACGCTTTAATGCTTTGTATGCAGCTTCACATTCAGCAACACCGTTTTGCGCCGTTAATGCATCATTTTTCATTGTCACGAAATTAGCTGCTGCGCCATGGTTTTGTAATAGCGTGCTTTTGATAAATGCTTCATTACTTTTTTCATGATCAGCATCAACCCAACGCTCATCAACCATAGCAACATCAATGTTTGCCCAATCAAGCTCAAGGTTTGATAAGTGCTTATAAGCAGGTGCTGGCGATGAGCCACCCGATACCATTAGTACCGCGCGACCATCTTCTTTAATACCAGCAACAAGGCTTTGTTCAAGGCTTGAAGAAAGCTCAGCTGTTAATTCGTCTTTGTTTGCAAAGAATTTTTCAACAATTGTTGCCATCTTAATTACGCCTTATCGCCTGTGTTAAACCAAACGTGGTTGTTTTCTTCTAAAAGCTCATCTGCATCTTCAGGGCCCCATGTACCAGCGCGGTATAACGATGGTGCGCCTTTTTCTTGCCAACGCTCAATGATTGGGTCAATCCATTTCCATGCTTGACGCACTTCATCACGGTGAATAAACAGTGATGGGTTATTTGCTGCGGCATCTAACATTAAACGCTTGTAAGCATCTGAATGGAAACCATTACTGTACGCTTGCGATAACTCAATGTTCATGGTTACTGGTTCTAATTGCATCTCAAGGTTATCAAGGCGCTTAGACATCAGTGTTAATTGAATTGTTTCTTCTGGTTGCAAACGAATAACAAGACGATTTGGCTCAATGTTACCTACGTTGTCGGTATAAACGTTGTGAGATACTTTTTTGTATTCAACAACGATTTCAGCACAACGCTTTTTCATACGTTTACCAGTACGAAGATAGAAAGGCACACCTGCCCAACGCCAGTTATCGATATGCGCACGAATAGCAACAAAAGTTTCTGTTTTACTCGCACCTTCGTTTAATTCTTCTAAGTAACCTGGGACGATTTTACCGTCTAAGTTACCTGGTACATACTGACCACGTACAATGTTTGCATCAACATCTTCAGCCACTAACGGACGTAACGACTCAAGTACTTTTAATTTTTCAGTACGGATGCTGTTTGCGTTTAATTTGTTTGGTGATTCCATTGCCACTAAGCAAAGTAATTGTAGCAAGTGGTTTTGTACCATATCGCGTAATGCACCTGCTTTGTCGTAAAAACCAGCACGGCTTTCTAAACCAACCGTTTCTGATAAGCTGATTTGGATATTATCGATTGATTTAGCATCCCACAGGTTTTCAAACAGTGAGTTTGAAAAGCGCAGTGCCATTAAGTTTTGTACTGTTTCTTTACCTAAATAATGGTCAATGCGGAATACTTGCTCTTCTTTGAAGTATTCAGCAATTTTTGCATTGATTGCTTCAGCAGACTCACCACAGTAACCAATCGGCTTTTCAACAACAACGCGTGACGTTTCTGTGATCAGACCTTTCTTAGATAAGATTTCACAGCAGCTACCGTACACTGCAGGTGGTAATGAAAGGTAAAAAACACGAGACTTATCAGCATCGTGTTCATCAAGGATATCTTTTAGTTTGTCCCAGTCGTCATCGGCTTCAGTTACATTAGTTACAACCGGCACAAGATAAGCTGAAAATGCTTTCCAATCTTTTGCGTTGTACTCACCTTTACCTAAAAAGTCTTGTAACGCTTTATGTGCTGTTTCGATGTATTCTTTACGTTTGCTTTCTTCGCGTACCGTAGGAAGGATACGAGAACCTTGAGGAAGGTTGCCCTCTTGATAAGCGCGATACATTGCAGGAAGTAACTTACGTAACGCAAGATCACCGCCGCCCCCAAAAATTACGATATCAAATGGATTTAACATATATCACTCTCTACATTGGCAATGCCATGTTAATCGACTCATGCAGTATGGCAGTGCGTGTTGTTATCTGGTTGATTGGCTGTGTTAAATGATCCCTTTAACAAAGCCTGTTGAATTTGTTGTAAGTAGTTTACTCATTATTCTTATGTTGGCTGAAGTAAATGAGTCTTAGGGGCTCTGTAAATCCTCTCACAAAAATACAGGCCCTAAGAACTCCAGCGCTACCCGTTCAAAGGTATTCGGTTTGCAGCTGTTGCTGCGAATCTATTACTGCTTACGATGTGTTTTATAGTAAGCGATCAGTCCGTTGGTTGAGCTGTCGTGTGGATGACTGACTGCTTCATCAAATAATTCAGCTTCAATTTTAGAGGCAAGTCCCTTACCTAGCTCTACACCCCATTGGTCAAATGAACAGATTTCTAAGATAATGCCTTGGCAGAAGATCTTGTGCTCATAAAGCGCAATTAAACGTCCTACCGTTTTCGCATCAACTTTATCTAATAACATTGACGTTGTTGGGCGATTGCCTTGGTGAATCTTATGATTCAATAATTCTGCAATTTCTGCTTCAGATTTACCTTTTGCGGTTAAATCTGCAGTTACTTGCTCTGCATCAACACCGGCCATCATCGCTTCGGTTTGTGCAAAGAAGTTTGATAATAAAATATCATGGTGCTTACCAACATTTACTTGCGGCTCAATTGAGGCAATAAAGTCAGCAGGTACTATTACATTACCTTGGTGCAGACATTGGTAAAAAGCATGTTGACCATTAATACCTGTCATACCCCAAATAATTGGAACCGTCGTGTAAGGAACCGTTTCACCAGCAAAAGTAACATGCTTACCGTTACTTTCCATCTCACCTTGCTGTAAATACGCCGGTAACATGTGTAGTGCTTGGTCATACGGTAAAATAGCTTGTGCCGTATAACCTAAAAAGCTAGTGTTCCAAACACTTAAAAGCGCCATTAACAATGGTACGTTATTTTCAAATTCAGCATTTTTAAAATGCTCATCAATTTCAAACGCACCTTCTAGGATCTCTTCGAACGCGTCGAAGCCTAGGTACAAGGCGATTGGTAATCCTATCGCACTCCATAAAGAAAAGCGACCGCCTACCCAATCCCACATTGTGAATACGTTTTCATCAGCGATACCAAAGGCCGCTGTTTTTTCTAAATTGGTGCTTACAGCTACAAAGTGCTTAGCAATATGTTCTTGCGCTTGTGCTGTTTGTAAAAACCACTCAACAGCCGATTTAGCGTTAGTCATGGTTTCTGAGGTTGTAAATGTTTTAGATGAGATAACAAATAATGTTGTCTCAACGTCTAAACCTTGTAAAACAGATGCAATCTGAACACCATCAACATTTGATACATAGTGAACATTTAATGTGTCGTCAGCATAAGCAGCAAGCGCTTCGGTTGCCATTTGCGGACCAAGGTTTGAACCGCCTACACCAATTGCAACAACATCTTTTACAGCTTTACCTGTGTAGCCTAACCACTCGCCACTGCGTACTTTGCCAACAAAAGCTTTCATTTTAGCAAGCTCAGCGTTCACAGCGTCTGTTACATTTTCACCATCAACCATCACAGCTGAGTTAGCGCGGTTACGTAAAGCAGTATGAAGTACAGCACGGTCTTCAGTAATGTTGATTTTCTCACCACTGAACATTTTGTCGCGCCATGCGCTAATGTCACACTCTTTCGCTAAAGCAATTAATTGTTCAAAAACAGTTTTATCAATTTGTTGTTTTGAGTAATCGAATAATACACCTGGGATCTGAGCAGATAATTGCTCGAAACGCGTGCTATCTTTGGCAAATAAATCTTTAAGATGAATTTGTTTCATCTTCTTAGCACTTTCAGATAGTGCTTGCCAACTAGCTAATTGCGAACGGCTGCTCATATATATAATCCCCTCAAAACTTGCAACAAACTGATCTTTAACTATCTTTTTATTAATGTTGAATAAAGACAGCAATTAAAAATACGATGAAAATTAACACTAAGTTAAAATGACAACGCTGTCAATGTTCTACTTTTACATTTTATAGTCGAGATAATAGCGCAATTTTTCTCTTTTGACACCGGTATCATAAAAATTATCTCAATTATTTTACTGCTAATTTGGTAGAACATTAGATACACTAACCAACTTATATTAAATATTAATGTACCTATTAAGAAAAAGCGCTCTGGTGAACACTTTTCGATATTATTATAATACAAATATAACTAACTATAAAGTAACAGTATGAAAGTAACCATAAATGATGTAGCCAAGCTCGCTGGTGTTTCAATGAAAACCGTTTCGCGAGTAATTAATAAAGAGCCATCGGTCAGAAAAAAAACGTACGACATAGTGATGGACGCTGTTAACACGTTGAACTATCAACCAAACCTTGCAGCTCGTAACCTAGCAGGCACATCGTCTTTTACTGTTGGTTTAGTTTATGACAACCCTAATGCTTATTATGTCATCGATATGCAAAATGGTGTGTTGTCGCGCTGTAAAGAAGAAGGCTATGAGCTGGTAATTCATCCATGTAACTACCTTGATGGCAACATGGAAGAAGACTTTAAAACCATGATCAAGCGCTCTCGCTTGGCAGGCCTTGTATTAACACCACCGCTGTCAGAACAAAATAGCATTATCGATATGCTTGATGAAATGGGCATTCATTATGTACGCGTACTCTCTGGTCGCCCTACAGAAGAAGACCAAGACACTTGTATCTATGTGAACGACTACGCCGCTGCATACGAAATTACTTCTCACCTACTCTCGCTTGGCCACAAAAATATTGGTTTTTTATGTGGTGACAAAGAGCATAAATCAACAACTGAACGCTTAGAGGGTTATCAGGCCGCATTAAAAGATCACAGCATCTCGATGAATGATGAGCTGATCTATGAAGGCCAGTATTCTTTCGAATCAGGTGTAGAAGGTGCAAAAGCATTATTAAGTGAGAATAACCCGAAAAACATCACTGCCCTTCTTGGCGGTAACGATGAAATGGCAGCAGGCGCGTTATTCGCCTCACGCTTAATGGGTATCGAAATTCCACAGCAGTTATCAATTACCGGCTTCGAGGACTCACCGTTCTCGCGTCAAACTTGGCCTAAACTCACTACAGCTCATCAGGCGAACGATGTGATTTCGCAGCATGCAGCGCGTTTACTGTTTAGAAAAACCCGTGGTGCACGTAATCAAGACAAAGACATCATCACGACCTTTACCCCTTCATTAGTGGTACGGGAAAGCTCAGGCCCAACCTCAGCTTAATTTATTCAAGTTACGTAAAAGCCGCTTTATAGCGGCTTTTTAATGACTAATTTATATGTACTCACTAAACATTAAAGCAATGCTAAACCGCCATTTAAGTTATAAACGTTTTCAAACCCTAACTGCGACAAATTGTTTGCCGCTTGTTTAGAACGGTTACCACTTCGGCAAACCAAAATGTAGCTATGGTCTTTATCAAGCTGCCCTTGCACGATAGCGTTTGCCATACGACTGAGTGGAATGTTGATCACTTTGCTATCAGCAACAGTGAATATTTCAGCTAAATTATTCGCACCATGCTCATACGGTTCGCGTGTATCAATTAGGTAAGCTGCCTTATCGTCTAGCATTGCTTTAGCATCGCTTGCAACAAGCTGTTTCATTGGCGCACTTTCAAGTGTTTCAACATAGCCGCATAAAGAATGACTTACAGTATGCTTTTGCTCATCCGCTTGTTGCTTTAATTCAACAAACTCATCATCTGATACTTGCTCATTTAATAGCTTTGCTAATAACGGCGTCGTCGCCTTTTGTGCATGCCAATCCATAGCAAAACATTGCTGATAATCATGTCCTGAACAAATTACCGTAGAATCTTGAACTGCTATAGCAAGCTGTTTTATTGACTGAGCCATTCTCGCAGCATCACCACCGCTAATTGCTGTGTTACCTAAGCCACCTGGTAAGATTAAATCACCACAGAAGCAATAGCTGATATCACCGCTTTGCGTATCTAATAATAAATAGCTAACACTATCGTCACTGTGACCCGGTGTCGCTACTTTAGTTAAGCGTGCATCGCTTAATTCGATGGTTGCTGAGTCTTTTGGCCAGCCAAGTTCATCTATCTCGTCAGCAACAAAACGTTCTGCGAGCTCTTTTGATAATAAACAACGAGCCGATAAACGCTCTTGGTGATTATGAGTATCTAAAATCGCTTTTACTGTTAGACCTTGTGTTGCGACAATTTTCGCCATACGTGGAATAAGCTCGATAATAGGATCAATCACCACTGCGTTTTTATCGCTGTCTACATATAGCCAACAGCACGCTGCTTGATGACGAAGCTGTGTTAAGCCAATCGCACAAACTTCGTGTTGAGGCGATGTACTATCAGATACAACTAAGCAGTTTGCTTCTAGAATCGGTTTTAAAGAGCGAATTTTATCGCAAGCAAAGTCAATCTCTTGTTGGTTAACAGCAGGGCCAAACGACATACGTATCGCGTTTTCACTTTGCCAATCACTGGCTCCCATCGCATCTAAAACAAAGCTACGGTTTGCGCCTGAGCTACACGCAGAGCCGCCACTTACACGGATACCCGCCGCATCAAATAAATCCATCACTTCTTTACTGGTTAATTCGTTCACAGCAAAGTTCAATGTTGTTGGCACTGAATGCTCGAAACTGTGATTAAACGTGATGCTGCCAAAGGTGTCTGTTAATGCACCTAATAATTGCTCGCGAAAAGCATGTAGCTGCTCAATTGGCTTAAATGTTTGATTTTGTTTATCAAGTAATAACGAGAACAACTTATTTAAACCGGCAATGCCCGGTAAGTTTTCGGTGCCTGAACGCATACCACTTTCTTGGCCGCCACCAGCAATAAATGGTGTATACGCACTGCCTTTACGAATATAAAGTACGCCAATGCCTTTAGGGGCATACAATTTATGGCCAGAGAAAGGGGCGTAATCAATGGTTGTTTGGCTTAGCGCTAAGCTGGTTTTACCTAATGCCTGTACGCAGTCAACCATCCAAGCCACATGGGTGTTTTCACTACGAATGACCTGCTCAATAACGCTTAAATCCTGGAATACACCGGTTTCGTTGTTTACTGCCATAGTACAAATCATCAATGCATTTGCAGCATGTTTGCGAATAAATTCGTGATCTAAAATACCGTTTTTATCTACTGGAATAGCTAACACCTGTGCGTTGATATCAAGCACGCTGTTCCAATGTTTTAGGGTATTTGGCACCGCTTTATGCTCTGTTGCCCCATAAAGTAATACCGGATTCTCGATTTGATGATTTTTTGCAGCAATAAGCGTTGAAACAACCGCCGTTTGAATACCTTCGGTTGCACCAGAGGTAAATAAAATATCACCGTCGGTAGCGCCAATGACTTCACGCGCTTTGTTACGCGTTTGTTCTAATAAGTGTTTTGCTTGAATACCCGTAATATGAGAGCTTGATGGATTACCAAAACAGACTTGCATTGTGTGCGAAACCACATCGGCAATTTCAGGAAGTACAGGAGTCGTTGCATTCGCATCTAAATAAATTTGCTGATTAGCATCGTCAGGAAGGTAAAAATTTGCCATGTAAAACGCACCATATTACTAAAAGATATATCTTATAACCTATTTTACATTTTTCACGGCTAAATTATAATAATCAATTAATCAGTAAAGTGCGTTTTCTATACTTTTTAAGACTAAGCTAACCTTCTATTAGCTCAACCTTCTTAGAAGACCAGGCATTTATAAGTGCTTTTACTAATGAAGCCAGCGGTATTGCGAAGAACACGCCCCAAAAGCCCCACAACCCTCCAAAAAACAGCACAGCAACGATGATAAACACCGGATTTAAATCTACCGCTTCAGAGAACAGTAACGGCACTAACACATTGCCATCAAGTGCTTGGATCACGCCATAGATAATTAATATGGTCCAAAATTGTGTTTCTAAACCAAACTGGAATAACGCCACCGCAGCGACAGGAATGGTCACCAATGCCGCCCCTACAAATGGAATAAGCACCGATAAGCCAACCAACACACTTAGTAAAGCAGCATAGCGAAGATCAAGCACAGCAAAAGCGATAAAAGATGAAGTACCAACAATTAAAATTTCAAATACCTTACCGCGAATATAGTTCATGATTTGCTGATTCATTTCTTGCCAAACTTGAATGATCAAGCGGCGCTGCTTAGGCAATAAACGCTCAGCACTTTGCGTCAGCTCTAATTTATCTTTAAGCATAAAGAACACTAAAAGCGGCACTAAAATCAGATAAATCAGCCAAGCTGCCACGTCTTTTATCGAAGTTAATGACACCGATAACACCAACTGACCAAACTCAATAGCTTTGGTTTCAACACTGGTAACAATTGATTTAACCTGATCTTCAGTAATCAAACTTGGGTAATCTTCAGGGAGATGTAAAAGCAGCGCTTTACCTTTTTCAATCATATACGGCGTTTCTTGAACTAGATTACTGGTTTGCTGCCAAAGTACAGGCCCCATGCCGACAATAATCATGATCATCAAGCCACTGAATACCAACATAACAAGAATCGTTGCAGTAAAACGTTTTAAACCCAGCTTTTCTAGGTGAGCAACAGGCCAATCTAGTAAATAGGCAATCACCAAGGCAACTAAAACAGGCACGATTAACGAACCAAAAAAATAGAAAAATGCAAAGGTTGCAATAAGCAGTAACAACAAGGTTACTGAATGGGGATCAGAAAATTTATTTTCGTACCAGGCTTTTACATACTCAAACACGAATGGGCTCCACAGTTAGTACACCTAATTCTAGGTCAATTTTAAAATGGTAATGATGTTTTTCTAAAAATCGCTGCATATCGTCCGTTGCCTCAGCAGCATTAAATGTAAAAGTCACGGGTTGTTTGATTGATGTTGCCTTATTC
Organism: Pseudoalteromonas shioyasakiensis; assembly: GCF_019134595.1. Taxonomy (NCBI): domain Bacteria; kingdom Pseudomonadati; phylum Pseudomonadota; class Gammaproteobacteria; order Alteromonadales; family Pseudoalteromonadaceae; genus Pseudoalteromonas; species Pseudoalteromonas shioyasakiensis. The sequence goes on from NZ_CP077770.1 coordinate 2,487,800, forward strand.
AACCCTAATTTAAACTGAATAAATTGTTGAGGGCACTTATAGCCTCTTAAATCAACCGTTAACATAGCGAATCAACTGCGTTATTAATATGAATAATAAGTATAAGGTGTAGGCCGTTTGCGAAAATAAGTCTTTATAATGAGAAACAACTCATTTTTTTCTTAAAACACGCAAAACAATAGTTTATCCTTAATCAATAACTGGTAGTAAAGGAAACACGATGCCTGGCTCGCATAATAAAGCGCAATTACCTGCGAATCCAACTCTTAAAGAGATAAACTGGTATAAAAAACAAATAAACTGGGGCGAGCTGCCGCCTTTTTATCATATGGTCGCATCATCAGTTAGCGAATCTGAAGGGATTTTAGACCACGGTTTTGATAATGCCGTTAAACAATTAATTGATCCACGCAACTGGAACCTTGATTTATTAGGTGGTCATGAGACTGACATGGGCGAAATTGTCTGTGAGCAAAAACCACGCATTGCTTTGCATCAAAGCTTTACGGACCGAGGTTTCGAATTATGGGCCTACCCTTATGCAAAAGATGTTACGGTAGACCAATACATCAAAGACAATCGCTTTATGGAGTTTAAGGTGTGGGATCCGCACACCATGAAAAACCTTATTCGCTTTAACCAGCTTCATAAATTCATCGCTTTTTACTTTGAAAGAGGCGATAAAGCTGACAAAGCCTTAATTCTGCACGCCCATAAAGTAGCGCATAAAATCATAACTTTTTTACAACGAGAGTTGAACGTTGTTAAGCTAGATGGAGTCACAATAAAAGATTTCTATCAATTGTGCGAAAAAGACAGCCGAGCATGCAGCGACGAAATAGACATAGCAAAAGTCATGTTAGGTGAGCAAATCAACAAGGAATAAGATGCGACTAAAATCAGCCTTTATTACACTGTGCAGTGCATTACTGACGTTTTCAATACTGCATAGTGAGCCGTTGAAGGCACAAACAAACTTTAAGCTGCCCGATTTAGGGACCTCAGCTTTACAAGCTTTGCCGATTGAAAAAGAGCAAGCGATCGGTGAAGTGATGATGATGCAAATTCGTGGCTCATCACCCGTTGTCAGTGACCCTGTTCTTGATGAGTACCTGACCACTTTGGGCCGTCGTTTAGTCGCAAACGCCAACGATGTGCGTTTTCCATTTTCATTTTTCTGGTTAAACAACGCTGAAATTAATGCTTTTGCCTTTTATGGTGGACATGTGGGTGTGCATACGGGTCTTATCGCACAAGCCGATAACGAAAGCCAATTTGCCTCAGTACTTGGGCACGAAATTGCTCACGTAACACAGCGCCATTTAGCCCGCCGTATTCAACAACAGCAGGATAACAGCGCGTTAACTATAGCAGGTATGATTGCGGGTATTTTAGCTACCGTTGTTGCACCTGATGCTGGCATAGCAATTATCTCAGCAAACCAAACACAAGCAGCATTTAGTCAATTAACTCATAGCCGTGCTGCTGAACAAGAGGCAGACCGTATCGGTATGCAGACCTTAAACAATGCAGGGTTTGATCCTCGCCAATCGAGCGAGTTTTTAACTAAACTTGCTGCTCAAATTCGCTACAAATATAAGCCGCCAGCCTTTTTGCTAACTCACCCATTGCCTGAAAGCCGTGTTTCTGATGTGCGATTACGTGCCGAGCAGTATCCAAAAAGGCACTACTCCGATAGCCTAGAGTTCAATTTAGCTAAAAGTCGTGTTATTGCTCGTTATCAGCAAAAGTCAAAAGCCGCTGAAGATTTATTTCGTAAATTAATGCGTGAAAATACAGTTCATAACGACACTGCACTTAAATATGGTTTAGGTATTAGTTTGTTGGATCAAAAAAAGCTTGATGAAGCGGTCAGCATTTTGAATCCATTGCTTGAGCAAGATCCGAAGAACTTATTTTATATCGATACCCACACCGACTTACTCATTGCGCAAGGTAAAGCGAATGAAGCAGTAGAGTTTTTAGCTAAGCTAGATATCGATAGACCTAACAATCAGGTAATTGCCTTAAACTATGCAAATGCCGCTATTGAAGCTAAACAATTTGAGCTTGCTGAACGTATTTTAAAATCTTACTTGTTAGCAAAACCTGAGAACAACCTTGCCAAAGAGCTCATTGCTGATGTCTATAAAAAGCAAGAAAATATGGCTTCCTACCATGAAGCGCATGCCGATGTACTTGCCCAATATGGCGCTTATTTAAAAGCAGCTGATGAAATTCAAAAAGCACTAAACTTTGTTGAGCCTGAAGAGCTAGTTAAACAACAACGTTTAAAAGCCCTACTTACACAATACCGTCAATTACAAAAAGAGCTTGCGAGACTTTAAGTCTCGCGGCGCTTGCCCTAAAATAAGCCAAATTATTAAATGTGAGAACACACCATGTCTGTGACTATTTATCATAATCCACGTTGTTCAAAATCGCGTGAAACACTTGCCCTATTAGAAAGCAATAACGTACAACCAAGTGTTGTTGAATACCTAAAAACACCGCTTAATGAGCAACAAATCTCGACTTTAATTAGCCAACTGGGCTTTACTTCAGCGCGTGAGTTAATGCGTACTAAAGAAGACATCTACAAAGAGCTTGAGCTTAAAAACGAACAAAACGAAGACAAATTAATTGCTGCAATGGCTGCCAATCCAAAACTAATCGAGCGCCCAATTGTTGAAAATAACGGCAAAGCTGCTCTAGGTCGTCCACCAGAAAACGTATTAAGCGTACTTTAATGTCTATAAACATTGTTGTGCTATACCACTCAAGCCATGGCTCTGTAGAAGCAATGGCACATGAGATAGCCGAGTCGATTGAGCAACAAGGTGCTACTGCCTTATTGCGCACGTTTGTTAAGCGTCAGCCACACGATATTGTGATCAGTAAAGATGATCTAATTCATTGTGATGGCTTAGCCTTTGGCACCCCTACTCGATTTGGCATGATGGCCTCACAAGCAAAGAGCTTTTGGGAAACCACCAGTGATCTATGGCTCAAAGGTCAGCTAATAGATAAACCTGCTTGCGTTTTTTCGTCATCAAGCAGTATGCATGGTGGTAATGAAGCCACCTTGTTGAATCTATCACTGCCCTTGTTACATCACGGCATGATGTTGCTTGGCGTGCCTTATGAGGTACCTGAGTTATTAGCAACTGAAACCGGTGGTACACCTTACGGAGCGACTCATGTGGCCGGTAGCAATAACAGCAATGTATTAAGTAAAGACGAAATTAAAATTTGCCAAAGCGTTGGTAAACGCTTGGCACTAATTGCGAGTAAATTACAATGAGCTTGGAACCTGAGTTAAATCAGCCAGTTGCCAAAAAACCAATTACAAAACGATTCCAACGTTTTGCGCTGATTGGCTATATCGGCTTATTAGTTTTAATGCCAATTTGGTTGTTTTTAATTGCCCCAAGAGAAGGCCACAGTAACGCCTTTATCTTTGTTGTTTATATACTGCCTCTACTGTTACCACTTAAGGGCATTATTCAAGATAAACCTTACACCTACGCGTGGGCGAACTTTATCGTGATGTTCTATTTTATTCATGGTTTTACATTACTATGGGTCGCACAAGAGCAGCTGATTTGGGTATTACTTGAGTTAATCTTTGCTAGTCTGATGTTTATTGGCTGCACCTATTATGCTCGCCATCGCGGACAAGAGCTTGGCCTTAAGATACGTAAATTAAAAGAAGAGCTGGCCGAAGAAAAAGCCGCACATGAACACGATAAATAATACCGATTCGTTTATCAAAAATGAAACAAAAAACGGCAACCTAGGTTGCCGTTTTTTTATGTCACTTTATATGGTTTTTATGCGTTCACACCAACTCAGCTAAGGTGGCTAGCGCGACAATACTTGCCAGACCGACTTGGCCAATTAAGCTAAATAATGAGAACAACCTTAAAATAAACAGCCCCCATGGATGGCGAATATGCGGGTAAAGCGCACAGCGTTTCAAGCTTGTGGCAAAGAAAAAGCATAAGATCGAAACCAACGTAAAGCTTAGCGTTAACTCACTTTTAATAGCAATGCTATCGTCAAAAAAGAAGAACAACTGCACAGGTAGTAACACGGTTACAATCGCATGGAGTAAGTGTACTTTTTTAACGCGATCAAACTGCCCTTCTGGCGAAAGCTCTTTAATGCCAAAGTCATGCTCAAGGCACTTCACTAAGTTATCCGCTTTAATGCTAACTGCTAGTCGATAGCAACTTAGGCCGTCGTTGTTACGAACCCTAAAGTCATAGCCTGCTTTTAAAAGCAACACCAATAAAGGCCCATTCTCGGCTAACACAGCGTAATGTAATGCTGTGTTCCCTTTATTGTCTTGGGCCTTCTTATCTTGATGTTCAAGTATTGTCTCAACAACATTCACATAGCCTTTTTCAGTAGCCCACATAAACGCTGTTTTACCGTTTTCGTCAGCTAATGCACCTGTTGCACCTTGCTCAATAAAACGCTTTGCCATGGTTTGTTTAGCATTTTCGTGGCTTAAGTGGGCAAGTAAAGCTTGTTCAAGTAACGATGCTGAATCAACATCTGGTGATACAAGTTTTAGTAAGGTGAAGTAATCTTCACCGTGAGCAACTTTTTCAGCCGCAAGCGCTGTTAATGGTTCAAGATCAGCCACTGAGTCAGGGATAAAACCACTAAAGCGCTCTCTAAAGTCAACTTCGGTCCACAGCTCTAATACATCGTCCGCAGACATTTTTGCACCGTGATTTAGTACATGTTCAATCACAGTAAAATAGCGACGATTAAATAACTGGTGGATAAGAGTTATAGGGGTTTTAAGGGCCGATTGAGCAAATGCGCTAGCGTACTTCTCTAAGCGCTGGCATAACATTAAAACGAGACTTTCAGGGGTGTAGTCGTTTTCTAAAAAATGCGTTTTCATAGCATTAATATAATGCAACGCAGCTTCATCAAACTCAGAAATATGTTGGAAATAACACTCTTCAAACGGTTCAAGAGGAGTCAACCAAGTAAGGTAGTAAATAGGCGGAAGAACCGTCGTACACACACCGTCATCTTCATTAGTAGAACGACATGCCGGCCAAGCTTCTAAAGCATCTAAAATATAGGCCCCGTTTTGCTCAGCTAATCCTTTGATCAGTAACGGGTATTCCTTTGGCCAAATCAGTACATTTTCCATTAAAAAAACACAACTCCGCTGCACATTATTCGATGTCTTATTAAGCAACTAGTTATAGCAAAATTTAACTGACAGTTTGCTTAATATTGCGACCAATAACACAGTATCTGAACAGATACTTTGGTAAACAAGTAAAGTAGCATGATTCTACCACAGAGGGTTACAGGTGCTAGCGCAAAGTAGGTGATTTTTAAAGAAAATAGAAAAGCAGCGGCACATGGACGGTACTCACTGCTTGGTTGGAGACTGAAAGTAGCTAAAATGCTCGATGAGGTGAAGGTAATCGAGCTTTAAACTAACTTACTTACTTGCTAATTCGTGTGTGACTTCGTCAATACCTACTTGGCTGATGCGCTGCAGCACTTCTTTTTGCTTCGCGCTTAACAGTGAAATACCTTCAGCAACGATATCGTATACTTTCCACTGCTTATCTTTGCCTTGGCGTAATTTAAAGTGCAAATCGATGGCTGGCGCATTGTCATCAACAATTTGCGTTTTAACTGTTGCATAACCATCGTCGATGAGTTGTGATTGATCAAAAATAACTTTTTGGCCTGTGTATTTCATCAGCGCGCCAGCATAAGTTATTGTTAAGTAATGCTCAACCGCTGCAATAAAATCAACGGCTTGTTCACGACGAAGGCCCTTAATATGCTTACCTAAAAGCTTATACGATACAAACTTAATATCCATGTGCGGCAATAGGCGTTTTTCTACAATGTTCGCCATTGCTTCTGAGCTTGCATCGCCTTTTGCATTTACATTTGCGATATCAACAAATAAATCGGCTGTGACTGATTCTAATAGTTGCTTAGGCGAACGGTCTTCGCTGGCAAAAGCAGATGCAGTAAAAAGTGCTGCAATTAGCAAAAATGAGTTAACTAGTTTGGTCATCGTATTCACCTCTCAACGAAAATTTTCGCTAATATACCGATATTAAACCCATAAAAAAAGAAACAATCTGACACCGTTTTAATGCCAATTAAGCACCAATCTATTTTTCCCATAGTTTTCAGTTAATTGCTAAAAAATATGAGAGTGTGCACAGCATCTGTGTTTTTACGCACATTGAAAAGCTCTTACCCCCGCCCTTATCTACTTGCTCACAGTCATAATCAGAAGTACCGAGATGAAACTAAAACACCCACTAAAAGCACTTATGTTAAGTGTAGCCGCCCTACTAGCAACACCAACTTATGCTGCTTCAAACCATGGCTATGCCGTTGATTACATTCAAGGTGAAGGTGATGTAAAAGGCTTAAAGCTGGCCTACCAATACCATATCCCCATTGAAAAGTTGCCCTTTCAACACGCCCGTTTGTACTTCGAGTCTAGTTTTAATATTTGGCAGTATGGCAAAGACAACAAACATCAAACTAATATTGTGTTAGCTATGTCTCCGGTGATCCAATACCCTGTATTTAATGTGAAAAACATGCCTGTTTATGTGGAGTTTGGGATTGGCGTTTCACTGTTAGATGACACCCATTTTGCAGGAAAAAACGTTAGTACTCACTATCAATTTGAGGATAGACTGGGTTTAGTTACAGACTTAGGTGACAACTCAACCTTAGCACTTAGATATTTACATTACTCAAATGCGGGCTTCAAAAGCCCTAACCCCGGCCTTGATTTTATTTCACTGTCTTATGCAAGACGATTTTAAGTGCTACTATACTGCGGTGTATATCGGCAGGATTTCAAGATGGAAACTTGGCAAATTATAGCCATTGTTGTTGCCGTATTTGGTGTAGTAATTGGTAACCTTATGTTGCTAAAACATGCAGCAAAAATGGACTTCAAAGTGCCTAAAAGCGATGATAATGAAGATAAAAAAAGCCCTAATGAATAATCAGGGCTTTTCTATTTAAGGTTTTAGCTTAGTTTACACTAACCAATGTGCCATTAAGACAATAACTGGTAATGTCACTAAGGTTCTTAAAATAAAGATAAAGAACAATTCGATAATATTAACCGGAATTTTGCTACCTAAAAGCAGTGCACCTACTTCCGACATATAAATCAATTGCGTCACACTCATTGCAGCAACGATAAAGCGTGTTACATCACTTTCGATACTACCAGCCGCAAGAATCGACGGAATAAACATATCAGCAAAGCCAACCATAATTGTTTGTGCAGCAGCTTCAGCTTCTGGTACTTGTAATAGCTCTAAGAACGGTACAAACGGCTTGCCCATATATTCAAAAACTGGCGTATATTCAGCAATAATCAAGGCAAATGTGCCCACAGCCATAACCACAGGTAATACAGCAAATACCATATCAAATGCGTTATGTAAGCCTTCTTTTACTGTACCAGCAAAGCCCGGCGCAGTGCGTGCTTTAGCAAGCGCCACATCAAGTGAATGAGAAACTAATGTTTTACCTTCAGGCACTGATTCTGCGTCTTTATCAGGCTCAGTTCCATCTACATAAAGGTCTTTTTTAAAGCGTAGCGGTGGTAAACGAGGCACGATTAGCGCTGCGGCTAAACCTGCTAAACACACTGTTAAGTAAAATGGTGCAAAAAGGTGCTCGAGCTTTACTTGACCAATCACAACTAAACAAAAGGTAATTGATACAGCTGAGAAAGTGGTACCAATAATGGCCGCTTCGCGTTGCGTATAATGTTTATCTTCATACTGACGAGCGGTCATCAAAATACCCACACTGCCATCACCTAACCATGATGCTACACAGTTAACCGCACTTCGGCCTGGCACACCAAAAAGTGGGCGCATAACTTTAGTTAATAAGGTACCAACTAGCTCTAACAAGCCGAAGTTTAATAATAACGGTAATAATAATCCCGCTAAAACAAACACAGAAAACAATACTGGCAACAAGTCGTTCAAAACCAGTGCACCGGTATTACCGGAAATAATCATTTCTGGCCCTTGTTTGGTGTAGGTCAAAACGATAAAAACCATACCCAGTAATCGAACACTCAGCCAAAGCCAACTAACATCAAATAAATGTTTAATTATAAAGAACTTAAGTAATGGCTGTGGTTTAAACAACTTTATCACTAAAGATAAAATACCGGTGATACAAACAATGCTGGTAATTAAACCCAGTGCAAATGGGCCAATCCATTCTTGCACTGCTTTTGCCATAACAGCAATCGGAATGGTCATTGCTTCACCTATGGGTACCGGCGTCATAAACAAAAAGACACCTATAAGTGAAGGAACGAAAAAGGTAAACAAGGTTCGCAAGTCACTGCGATTTGCTGTGTTTAAGTTAGACATATTTTCAACCTGTAAAAACCACAAAAAGAGCGGCTAAGCTCTTTTTGTGGTGGTTTTGACTTTTTTAATTATTAAATATTGATACCGCGCTGACGCAGTGCATTTTCTAATGCTTGCTGGAGGTCATTCATTGTACCAGGCTCTAATGTCGAACCTTCAGAGTCCATCCAAGTTAAACTTGTGCCGCCATCATTAGTACGACTAACAAGAATTTGGTATTGGCCATCTTCAATTGGTAGTTCAGCTAACTCTTCGCCCCAAATTGAATCCCATACGCTTGACTCAGGCTTTTTGTAATCAGCCGTGATCAAACCACGCTCTTGGTCAATCTCTACGATAGTGAAAGATAAGCGCTCTAAGAAACCTGAGAAACGATCAAACACCATGTTGTAATCTTGCTCTGTAACCAGTGCCGCATTACCTTTGTTATCAAAGCCCATTTCTAATGAAATAATGCCTTGTTGTTTACGCATATCAACTTCAAGTTGGCGGTAACGATAATCAAACTCTGCAATCACTTGGTTTAATGCACGCACTTCAAGCTGTTGTTGTAGTAATGGTGTTAACGGTACTGAGTCGCTTTTATAATCAGCAAGCTTAGATGTTAACGAAGCTGTACGCTGATGTGACTTTTCTTCAATTGTAAAGATAAAGCGCTGCTGTGATACTTCAGTTTCAGTTTCCCAGAACCAACCTTCTTCAGGTTTAATAATGGCATACCAACCTGTTTCAATTGAATTTGAGGCTTTGTCTTCTTTTAAAGCGGCGGTATTTTTTTCTGCTAGAACGGCTTTGATAGAATCCCAGATAAATACATCTAAATCTTCGATACCATCGTTTTTATCAAAATAGACACGCGCTTCTGTGTCGCCTTCTTCAACCCAAGTACCTTGAGCAATGGTAACTACTTGCGCTGGCGGACGATAGTTTTTAGCTTCAGGATTGTTGTCGTATTGCGCAACATCCATTTTATAAGTTGGATCTTGAGCTGGTTGCGCTAATCCTGCTGGAGCTTTCACCGCTTCGTTAGCACGATAATTGCGTTTGTGGTGCGCTTCATCGGTAAAAACACCGCACCCTGTTAAACTTACCATTACGCTTACAGCAAGCGCCTTTGAGATCCAATACTGCACAGATATTTCTCCTTAGCAAACCCTTAATTTTTTAACAAATATATGAGTGGGTAATGCCGATTTGGTTCACTGTAAAATCACTTTTAACTTTACATTTATTGTTTTTATGCAAAAAACCCGAATAGATTGGGCTAGCGTAACGTATTTGATTGCTTATCGCCTTGCAAAATTTTAACTATGGTACTTTCTGATGCCCCTAAAAACAAGAAAGAGCGCACTTTATTCACGGCTTAATTAATCGCCGCTATCGTTAACGGAGCAAATTATGTTAAACTTCGCCGCCGTGCGGTATTAAACTCACGTGAAATCAAAGCTTATTTAAGCTTATATCCATTGGTATTGTTATTTACTAGGTATTTAAAATTCCATGACTGCTTTTACAAATCATCAGATAGTGCTCACTGCGATTGGCGAAGATAGACCCGGTATCGTTAGCGAATTAACTCAGTTAGTGAGTGATTGCCATTGCAATATAATTGACAGTCGCATTGCTATTTTGGGCAACGAATTTACCTTTATCATGCTATTAGCAGGTGATATGTCGGCAATTAGCCGTATTGAACATACATTGCCAACTAAAGGTATGGAACTTGGTCTTTTAACCATGATGAAACGCACAGCAAGCCATGTTGCATGTGAATTTTGTGCCGGTTACACACTCGAATACACAGGTATTGATACACCAGGAACATTAAGTAAAGTGACACGCTTTTTTGCTGATAACAACATCAGTATTTGTTCACTTAAGTCAGACACTTACGATGAAGATGACGAACTTAAAATGCGCTGCGAACTAGAGTTTAATATTCCTGTTGAAGTCGATATTGATAACTTTAAAGTGAGCTTTGAAGATCTTTCTCGTAGTTTGAACGTAGATTATATTTTCAGACGCATTCGCTAAGGAGCAAAGCATGAAAACAATTAATCCATTACAAGCAGGCGATACAGCCCCTGCTTTTAGCTTACAAAATCAGAATGACGAAACTATCGTGCTAGCTGATCTTTTAAAAGAGCAGCAAGTACTGGTTTATTTCTACCCTAAAGCGTCAACACCAGGTTGTACTGTACAAGCAGAGAACTTACGTGATGAAAAAGCTGAGCTTGCTAAATTAAATACGCGTGTTGTGGGTATCAGCCCAGATCCAATCAAGCGTTTAAAGAATTTTGAAACCAAAAAAGAGCTTAACTTTGATTTGTTAGCTGACGAAGATCACGCAATTGCTGATGCCTTTGGTATCTGGGGCTATAAGAAGTTTATGGGTAAAGAATACGAAGGAATTCATCGTATTAGTTTCCTTGTAGGCCAAGACGGTAAAATCAAACATGTGTTTGATAAGTTTAAAACCAAAGACCATCATCAGGTAGTGTTGGATTATTTAGCGCAGAATTGATAGTTAAGAGTTACGAGAACATAGTAAAAAAGCGTTGCCATAGTGCAACGCTTTTTTGTTTTAACTGGAAATATTAAACCCCGTGTCTACTTTATCGGGGGTCAGATCACAGATCAGACGGCTGACGGCTGACGGCTGACGGCTGACGGCTGACGGCTGACGGCTGACGGCTAAACCCTAGCTAATTCCTAAATACTTATGTACTTGAACCGATAAACGCCAGTTCTTTGCAATACAAGTTTCAATGGCAAGTTTGGTCGCTGAGGTCTTTTGGCTAATTGGTTGCAAGTACACTAAACGCGGATTCACGCCTGTTTTTAAGAATAAATCTTCGAGTTCTTCCACATGCTTTTGCATTGCCACTGGGTGTTTAATTTCATCAGCGCGCTGCATAGCACTGCGTAATACTTTATAGCCACCACGCATATTAATTTTTGGTGATACAGTGACCCATGTCTGCTCTGGGACTAAAATTTCAAATGTACCGCTGGTTTCAATTTGAGTCGAATAGCCATTTGCGTGTAATAATTCACACACTGGATTTAGGTCATACATGCAAGGCTCACCACCTGTGATCACCACATGCTTTGCGTTGTAGCCTCGCTCTATAAATAGCGCTAACACTTGCTCAGCTGTTGCTTCAGCCCAATGATCTGAGTCTGCTTTTTTCTCAACAGTGTCATCAAGTGACACTTTATATACATTATCAACATCCCATGTTTGTTTGGTATCACACCAAGCACAACCCACTGGGCAGCCTTGTAAACGTAAAAAGATTGAAGGTGTACCCGTAAAACTCGCTTCACCTTGAATTGTTTCAAACACTTCGTTAATTTTGTACAAAAGACATCTCACTTACGACGCAACGGTATAAAATACATACCATCAAAAAAACCAAAAACACGCGCAAAAATTGTTATTTAGGCCCGAGCCGTGTAGTATATCGCGCCCTGAAGTAAACCTCTATCAAAAGTAAGAGCAAAACAGATATGACGCAAAAAGTAGTTGTGATTTATTCCGGCGGTATGGATTCGTTTACCGTATTAAATAAAGCCCTGCAACAAGGCCACGAAGTGTATGCCCTGTCGTTCGACTACGGCCAGCGTCATGTTAAAGAGCTTAAAGTAGCTGCTCAAGTATGTGAAAAGTTAGGTGTTTCTCACAAGATTGTTGATATTTCAGCGATCAACCAGTTAATTGGTGGCTCATCACTAACTGATGATATCGAAGTACCAGAAGGTCACTACGAAGAAGAAAGCATGAAGAGCACAATTGTGCCTAACCGCAACATGATTTTACTATCACTTGCTGTGGGCTATGCGGTGTCTTTAAAAGCTAGCAAAGTTTATTACGGTGCCCATTCAGGCGATCATGCAATTTATCCAGACTGTCGCCCTGAGTTCGTACAAAAAATGGATGATGTTTGCCGTATTGCCAATTACGACGCTGTTGAAATTTTCAGCCCGTACTTAAACAATAGCAAAATCGACATTTTGACAGACGGTTTAAAAATGGGTCTTGATTACAGCCAAACATGGACCTGTTACAACGGCCGCGACAAAGCCTGTGGTAAATGTGGTGCTTGCCAAGAGCGCTTAGAAGCCTTTGCATTAAATAAGGTTACAGACCCTCTCGAATACGAATAAAGCATAAAAAAGGCTATCAAAATTTTGATAGCCTTTTTTTATGAATCAGTGTAGTAAAATGCTTAACATCCAAAAACTGTGTTAATTTACTAACTAAATAAACGTTCAAACCAGTTTTTGTCTAAATCAGCTTCACACTTTTTGAGTTGTGCACCATAACGGCTTGCTCGATGTTTAACTTTATTAGCAACGCTCATTAGCCATTTTTTACTTTTATAAGTACCTCGCTTATAGCCGCCCCACCCTTCGTGGTAATTTAGGTACTGCGCGTAGGCGTCCCATTTCGATATACCATTTACTTTATGAGTTTTGTAAACGAACCAAGCCATAAAGTCGATAGCATCGTCAAAATCATCTCTGTCTGCACCGCTGTTACCTGTTTCGCGAATGTAATCCGACCATGTTGGGGTTTTCGCTTGAGAGTAGCCATATGCTGAGCTGGCACGGCCGATTGGAATAACCCACAAGAAATATTCCATTGGCGGCGCTGCATCATGACGAAATGAGCTTTCTTGATACATCATGCTCATTAACACATGTTTTGGCGAACCCCATTTTTCTTGTGCATCACGAGCATCGTAATACCAGTCAGGTTTTTCTTCAAAAATCTTACATATATCATGAGGTTGCTCAGGGGGAGCCGTTGCACAACCAGCCAAAGATGCGGCCAGCGATAAAATAATTATACTTTTTTTCATTTTTTTATGGATCTCGCTGAACTTTTTCTCATCAGGTCAGTCTGAACTTATGAATGCAGCAGTATAGCATTGTTTCATCCCTGAAGAATCTTTGACGCAGCCTCCCTAGGCTGCGTTTTTTTATGCCTTCACAATACTAAGCTTTAGCAAAATAGTCATCTAAAAATGCAGTGAAAGATACACTGTCTGCCGCTTTAACTTCACGCTCTTTAAGTACAGAGTCAGTCGCTTGCTTTGCCAAAAATGCTTGATCATAAAATTGGTAATCAGCATCAAGGTGACTTTGCTTGTACTGCTGTGCAAGTGCTAAAGCGAAATGACCATTATCTTGGTTCTCTTTTGCCAGCGCACTAACATATTTGCCAGAGAACGTTTTACTTGGATTGTTCACCCAAGTTGCAAGCTCAGCTATGGTTTCGCTGTAATAACTCACGCCATATGCATTATCCATGTAACGAGCAACGGCTGCTAACTGAGTAAAAATTGTCCCAGCCCAATCTGTTAGACGCACCATCTCACCCTGCTTGTTGAGCATTAGCTCTTGGTCTCGACCTTCATTGACAACCGCGTCAAGGTTAGTAGTGCTTAATTTTTGCTCTTGCCAATCCATTTCTGGCGAGTCATTCAATAAGCAATAAGTTAAGAATACGTCTAAGAAACGAATTTGCTGTAAATCGATACCCGTTTCACTAAACGGGTTAACATCAAGCGCACGTACTTCGATGTATTCTATGCCGCCGCGGAGTAATGCATCTGTCGGTGTTTCGCCCGATGCTGCATTGCGCTTAGGACGAATTGGCGAGTAAAACTCGTTTTCGATTTGCAGAATATTTTTATTTAACTGCTTTGGCTCCGCGCTCGTGTAATCATCAATATGACCATAGATATCTGATGGCGTATGAATTGCTTCTTTTAAGCCTGCTACATATTCTTCTAGTGAGTTATACATAACACGTAAAGACGATTGCGCACTATTTGTATAGCCAAGGTTACCCAAACGCAGCGCTGTGCCCACTTCTAAATAAAGGGTACCTTTACCTAGCTTTTTGAATGGTAAATCAGTTTCGCGCCCTTGTAAGAATGAACTACATAATGCTGGTGATGCACCAAATAAAAAGCTTATTAACCAAAGCTCACGCTTAAAGTTACGAATAAGCCCTAAATAGCCATTCGAAATAGACTCAGCGAGAGTACCTTGGTTGCCGTTTAAGCTATACAGGCTTTGCCATAAGCTCTCAGGGAAAGAGATATTGAAATGCACACCTGCAATGGCCTGCATCATGCTGCCATAACGGTTCTTTAAGCCTTCACGATAAAGTGTTTTCATGCGGCCAATGTTTGAGTCACCAAACTGTGCGAGTACAATGTCATCTTGATGTTCAATGAAGCATGGCATACTAATCGGCCATAACAGCTCATCGTCCATCTGCGATAAGGTGAACTTTTGCAAGTCTTTTAGCTGCGCGAGTGTTTGCTCTGCAGATGAACTAACCGGAGTGATAAATTCTAAAAGTGATTCTGAAAAATCAGTGGTGACATGATCATTCGTTAAAGCGCTACCCACGCCTTGTGGATGACCTTGCTGTGAGATAACACCACTTGGTTTAATCCTTAATGCTTCTCGCTCGATACCACGTTGAATCCCATTAATTGCGTTAGGAAATTGTGCCGTTAACGCTTCTAGCGTTTTATTTAAATCATGTTTTATCAAAAATGCTTCCTCGAGCCGCGTGGCTGTAATCCTAAGTGTATGGGGGCAAAAAACAATTACTCAAGTCAGAAATATCAGTTTCATTATTTACCCATACACTTGAAGCTCAATCTTGCCATTGTGAGTCACAATATACAATTGCTTTGGTGGCACTTCATTGTTGCTAAAACGGTTAAAAATACAATTTAGGCTTTTTCCTTGAGGATATTAGACCTTTTAACTAATATAAAAGTCTGAGGCTAAACATAATAATTTAGGTAAGATATTGTTTTAGATCAAAGGGAAGGTGAAATTATTAAAAGTTTCACAGTTAACCATATGCTCCCCCTTCCCTTACATTTTTCTGAGACTATAATCCGCACACCATAAAAAAGTATATTTCGAGGACTCATATGCGTCGTGGGCAAGAAATCGTCAATCAAGAAGTGACATACTCAGATAATCAAGAGCTTGTCTCTACCACAGATTTACGCGGTGTAATCACATACGTAAATAAGGAATTTTGTACTATAGCAGGTTACACCGAAGAAGAGCTTCTCGGAAAAAATCATAATATTGTACGCCACCCTGATATGCCTAAAGCGGCATTTAAAGAGATGTGGGAAAAACTTAAAGAGGGCCACTCTTGGCGTGGCATGGTAAAAAATCGCTGTAAAGATGGTCGCTACTATTGGGTCGATGCGTTCGTTACACCAATATATGAGCATGGTCAGCTAGTTGGCTATCAGTCAGTACGTACTAAACCGTCGGAACAATTAAAAACCCGTGCGATGGCTCTGTACACTAAAATTAATGACGGTAAATCAATCGCATCATTACGTGAGAATATTTCACTTAGACAAATAGTGTCTGCGATTTTATTGCTTGCAGGTATTGTTGGGTTAGCAATGACCGCCTCATGGATGGTTGCTTTAGCCGCATGTGTCCTTGTAGCACTACTTTTTGCTTTAAATTATGACGAATTGGTTGTTACGCCAAGCCATTTGAAGCAGCAACGTGCAGAGTTTGATTCAGTATCACGTTATGTATATTCAGGCTCTCACCCATTTAGTATTGCTGCCTATAATCAGCAAATGCTGTTCGCTAAGCTTAGAACTGTGTTGGGTCGTGTTAAAGACTCTACTTACTCATTCAAAGACATTGCTACCAACTTAGATAAACAATCGTCACTAACCGAGCAAGGTATTGCTGCACAAGGTCAACGTTTAAGTGATATTGCTACGGCAATGACACAAATGAGTGCAACTATTGGCGAGATTTCAGCAAATACTCATCACACTGCTGATAAGGTTAAAACCACTTACCAAAGCTGTAACGATATCAAACTGCATATTGAAGATAATAGCAGCATGGTGTCTGATCTAGCTAACCAAGTAGAGCAAGCAGCCACTACCGCTAATTCTCTTGCTAGTGAAGCCGACAAAATAGGCCAAGTAATGAGTGAAATTGAAGGCATTGCTGAACAAACAAACTTATTAGCGCTGAATGCAGCAATTGAAGCAGCACGTGCAGGTGAGCATGGCCGTGGTTTTGCGGTTGTAGCAGATGAAGTACGCGCGCTTTCTTCACGTACTCAAAATGCGACAGCACAAATTCATAGCTCAATTAAAGAGATCCAAGATACGTTATTTAGCTGGTCTAAAGTGATGCAATCAACTAAAGCGCAAGCAGATAGTTGTGTTGATACGACTGCTCACACTCAAACTGAGCTTGCGAGCATCTTCGCACAAATTGATGAAATATCAGGCCTTGCGACTGAGATATCGACGGCTGCTGAGGAACAACAAGTTGTTAGCACCGATATACGCGAAAATGTAGAAAGCATTAAAGGACACAGCGAAGAGAACTTAAAGCTTAGCTACAACGTGGCTAAAGATGCAGCGGGGCTTGTAGAAGGCTCACGCAAAGTTAACGATATGCTGTTAACTTTTAAAGTTTAAACTTAACTGATACAAAAAAGCCGCATCATAATTGATGCGGCTTTTGTTTTTAGGGCTAATTAACGACTCGAGAAAACAAGTCCATTCTCATCAGCATCAATATGGATGATGGCACCTGGTTGGTAATCGCCACCGAGCAGGCGCTGTGCTAATGGGTTTTCAATGGTATGTTGAATAGCACGTTTTAAAGGCCTTGCCCCATACACAGGATCAAAACCACTTTCTGCTATGCGGTCTAAAGCTGCATCCGTAACTTCAAGAATGTAGCCTTTTTCAGTTAATCGCTCACGTAGCTTACTTAACTGAATGTCAGCAATTTCCTTAATGTGCTCATTAGCAAGTGGATGGAATACCACAGTTTCGTCGATTCGGTTAATAAAC
Organism: Pseudoalteromonas shioyasakiensis; assembly: GCF_019134595.1. Lineage (NCBI taxonomy): Bacteria > Pseudomonadati > Pseudomonadota > Gammaproteobacteria > Alteromonadales > Pseudoalteromonadaceae > Pseudoalteromonas > Pseudoalteromonas shioyasakiensis. The sequence continues at coordinate 2,505,132 of NZ_CP077770.1, forward strand.
TCAGGACGGAACTGACTGACTAATACGCCCATCACTTTTTCTTTTAATCCAGCATAGTCATTTGAACCTGCTTGCTCTTGGATAATATCTGAACCCAAGTTAGAGGTCATGATGATCACCGTATTTTTAAAATCAACGGTACGGCCCTGACCATCCGTTAAGCGGCCATCATCTAGAACTTGCAGTAAGATGTTAAATACATCAGGGTGCGCTTTTTCGACTTCATCCAATAAAATGACGGAATACGGACGACGGCGTACCGCTTCAGTTAAATAGCCACCCTCTTCATAGCCAACATAACCTGGAGGTGCACCAACTAAACGTGCCACCGAATGTTTCTCCATAAACTCCGACATATCAATGCGTACCATGGCATCTTCAGTGTCAAACATGAAGCTGGCGAGTGCTTTAGTCAGCTCAGTTTTACCCACCCCTGTCGGGCCTAAGAATAAGAATGAGCCGATTGGGCGATTTGGATCAGCAAGTCCTGCGCGAGAACGACGTATTGCATTCGCAACAGCTACAACGGCTTCATCTTGACCAATCACTTTGTGGTGTAATTGATCTTCCATTTGCAGTAGCTTTTCACGTTCACCTTGCAGCATTTTCGATACCGGAATACCTGTCCAACGCGATAAAATCTCTGCGATTTCGTCTTCACCCACTTGGTTTTTAAGCAAACTCATTTCTTGCATTTCTGCTTGTGAAGCAAGGTCTAGTTTGCGCTCAAGCTCAGGAATTCGGCCATACTGCAGCTCAGACATACGCTGTAAATCGCTGGCACGGCGTGCCACGTCTAAATCAAGACGTGCCTGCTCAAGCTCAGCTTTGATAACTTGCGTACCTTGCAGTGAAGCCTTCTCAGCATTCCACACTTCATCTAGTTCGCGGTATTGCACTTCAAGTTCAGTGATCAGCTCTTGCATTTCGGTGCGGCGCTTTTGACTCGCTTCGTCTTTTTCTTTCGCCAGCGCATTGTCTTCCAGTTTTAACTGAATAATACGACGCTCTAGTTTATCTAAAGACTCTGGCTTTGAGTCAATTTGCAAACGAATTGAAGAACCTGCTTCGTCAATTAAATCAATCGCCTTATCTGGTAATTGGCGATCGCTGATGTAACGGTGCGACAACTGCGCCGCAGCAACAATGGCCGGATCGGTAATATCAACTGAGTGATGCAGCTCATAACGCTCTTTTAAACCACGTAAAATCGCAATGGTGTCTTCAACCGATGGTTCATCTACAAACACCTTTTGGAAACGACGTTCAAGTGCCGCATCTTTTTCGATGTATTGACGGTACTCATCTAGGGTTGTAGCACCCACGCAATGTAACTCACCACGGGCAAGTGCAGGCTTTAACATATTGCCCGCATCCATTGCACCATCTGATTTACCTGCGCCTACCATAGTATGGATTTCATCAATAAAAAGGATGACTTGGCCTTCTTCTTTGGCAAGTTCATTCAATACCGATTTTAAACGCTCTTCAAATTCACCACGGTATTTAGCGCCAGCAACCAAAGCACCTAAATCGAGCGATAATACTCGCTTGTTTTTTAAGCCTTCAGGTACTTCACCATTGATAATACGTTGTGCAAGGCCCTCAGCAATCGCTGTTTTACCTACACCCGGCTCACCAATTAACACCGGATTATTTTTAGTTCGGCGTTGTAACACTTGGATAGTACGACGAATTTCGTCATCACGACCAATAACAGGATCAAGCTTGCCTTGCTCTGCACGCTCTGTTAAATCGATAGTGAATTTTTTTAATGCCTGACGAGTTTCTTCAGCATTTGGGTCTTCTACTTTTTGGCCACCACGAATAGCTTCAATTGCAGATTCGATCTTGCTAGAAGTAATATTCAACGCTTTAAAAATGTCGCCTAATGGGCCTTTATCATCACACGCTGCAAGGACAAATAACTCACTCGAAATGAATTTGTCTTTTCGCTTTTGAGCATATTTATCACATAAGTTAATTAACGAAATCAGGTTATTTGACAGCTGAACATCGCCACCAATACCTTCAACTTTAAACAGTTTTTCGATTTCTTGGGATAACTTGGTGTTTAACTCATCAGCACTGACACCTGCTTGTGCAAGTAGCGCACGCACGCTTGAACCGTTTTGCTGAAGCAATGAATACATCAAATGCACAGGCTCAATAAATTGATGATCGCGCCCAAGTGCTAATGACTGCGCATCTGAAAGCGCAGATTGAAATTTACTTGTAAATCTATCTAAACGCATAAAGGTTTACCTATTAAAAAATCTAATTGCTTAATTAATGGGTATGCTTAGTGATTTGTTCAAGTAAAAGAAGAAAATTTAATCGCAAAAAAGGCGTATTAATTGCGCCAGATCAAGCTAGCCATACGACCTGTTTGTCCGTCGCGGCGATAAGAGAAAAACTGTGTTTTGTCAGTGGCGGTGCAATGCTCACCACCATAAATATTAACCACGCCTAATTGTGCTAATTGCTGACGTGCTATTAAGTAGATGTCAGCCATGTATTTTTCGTGCTTGGCTGTAAAGGCTTGTTGATGCACTGGGTTTTGCGAGCAAAAGCACTCTTTTACTTCTTGCCCAACTTCAAATTGCAAAGGCCCAATAGCTGGGCCTAACCAAGCAATAATATCACTTGCTGGCGCTTGAAAGTGAGAAACCGTGCTTGCCAATATACCTTGCGCTAAACCGCGCCAGCCACCATGAACTGCAGCGACTTCATCGCCTGAACTCGAGCAAAGTAACACAGGTAAACAGTCTGCAGTCATTATCGCAAGTGGCTGCTTTACTAGACGGGTGTAAAGTGCATCTGCAGAGCGTACTTCGCTTAAATCAGACAGTTCATCAACCTCGACTACATCGCTGCTATGTGTTTGGTTTAACCACACAGCTGGGTTTGGCAGCTGATTTGTAAGTAAGGCGCGATTTGCAAGCACAGCTTGCTCATCATCACCAACATGTAAACCCACATTGAAACTATCAAAGGGTGCAACCGAAACCCCGCCCTGTCGGGTGGTACTTAGTGCACTAACAGTTTTTGGGGCAGTCCATGCTGGTGTGATCATAACGCTTAAAGCTCAATATTTGGGTTTGCTTTAGTATCAGCGCGTAATGCTTCTGTCATTGCTGCCATATCATCTGGAATTGGCGCTTGCCAGGTCATTAGCTCACCTGTGATTGGGTGCGCAATTGATAGCTTAACAGCATGTAACGCTTGGCGTTTGAAGTCGCGTAGTATTTGGAACAGTTCAGGTGTCGCGCCTTTTGGCGGACGCGGACGACCACCATACAGTTGATCGCCAACTAATGGATGGTTTAAATAAGCCATGTGTACACGAATTTGGTGAGTACGACCTGTTTCTAGGCGTAAACGTAAGCGTGTATGTGCTCTGAATTTTTCTGCAACACGGTAATGCGTAACCGCTGGTTTGCCCATTTCATGCACGGCCATGTGAGTACGTTTTGTTGCATGACGACCAATTGGTTTTTCAACCATGCCACCCGCAGTCATGGTGCCATTACAAATTGCTTCGTATTCACGAGTGAAGTTTTCACGTTTTTGTAATGCAGAGACTAAATGTGTTTGTGCCGGAATAGTTTTCGCCACCACCATTAAACCTGTGGTGTCTTTATCTAGACGATGCACAATACCCGCACGAGGCACATTAATGATATCAGGATAATGGTGTAGCAAAGCATTTAGTACTGTGCCATCTGGATTACCCGCACCTGGATGTACAACTAATCCCATAGGTTTATTGATCACCAAAATATCATCGTCTTCATAAACGATGTTTAATTTGATATTTTGTGCCTCGTATTCACGAGGGGCTTCGATGGTTGTTTCTACACTCACCGTTTCGCCACCGAGTAGTTTTTCGCGCGGTGTGTTTAATATTTCGCCGTTTACAGTGATTTTATCATCCAAAATCCACGTTTTTATACGTGAACGAGAATAATCAGGGAACAATTGCGCTAATACTTGGTCTAGACGTTTACCGCCAAGGTCAATTGGAACCTCGGCTTGGAGAGAAATTTGCTCTGACATTAGTAACTTTACCCAATTTACCAGTGCAAGCTGTGCTCGACTGGGTTAGAATCGCTTTAATATAATACGTATAGTTTACTCGGTTTTCCTCACTTGGCCTAGCCGAAGACATCGAAGGTAAGAAATAAAATGATAAATAAAATAGGGAAACGTGCGTTCGCCATAGTTTTTTCAGTATCTGTACTTGGCTTAGGTGCCTGTTCATCAGCACCAGATCAAGAAGATATCCAACGCGTTCCTAATAAATCTGCGCAAGCTTTATACGAAGATGCAAAACAAACATTAGATTCTGGCTTATATGCTCGTGCAATTGAGCTATTAAGCGCTATTGATTCTCGCTACCCTTTTGGTCCTCTATCAAAACAAGTACAAATGGACTTAGTGTTTGCGCATTATCAAGCAGGTAATACTGAACAAGCACTTGCAACTATCGACCGTTTCATTCGTTTAAACCCAAACCACAAAGATTTAGACTACATGTATTACATGCGTGGCTTGGTAAATATCAAAGCGGATGAAAACGCATTCCAAGAATATTTTGGTGTAGACCGTGCCGACAGAGACGCAAACCGTACTCGTGTCGCTTTTACTGATTTATCAACGTTATTAAAACGTTTTCCTAACAGTGCGTATGCACCAGAAGCGAAAAAGCGTTTAGTATGGTTACTGAACAAAATGGCACGCTACGAGTTAAAAGTTGCTGAATACTACTATGAGCGTGAGGCATACCTTGCTGCAGCAAACCGTGGTAAATATGTGGTTGAGCACTACTCACAAAGCAGCTATCTTGATCAAGCACTAGAGATCATGGAAAAAAGCTACAACAAACTTGGCTTACCTGAGCTAAGTGAACACGCTAAAGCAACGCGAGAAGCTAACAAGCGTTAAAATAGACCAAAAGCAAAAAAGGCGCCTTAGGCGCCTTTTTTAATGTTTGCGATCGAATATACCCAAACCACCTCAAGGTGCGAGTTTCAGTTGGAATTAAAAGCGATTTAGGCAAGGCATTGATTGCAAGTAATAGTGGTTCTATTGTTAAAATCAATAACGCAGTATAAATCGCTTTTAAACCAACCCTCTGGGCGTTTCACAGGCACTTACTCTCATCGTTGTTACTTCTTAAAAGGGACCACCATTCTTGCAAAGTAACGCCTTGATATTAAGCACCTGTGAAACGCTGAATTCTGCATCTTGAGGTGGCTTGGGTATACTAATTAAATCGCGTCTTCATCTTCTTCAGCAGTACGAATACGTACTACACGCTCTACATCAGTAACAAAGATTTTACCGTCACCAATTTTACCTGTTTGCGATGTTTTAACGATAACATCGATAGCACGGTCAACATCTTCGTCGCTTAATACGATATCTAGTTTTACCTTAGGTAAAAAGTCCACCATATACTCAGCACCGCGATAAAGCTCGGTGTGTCCTTTTTGACGGCCAAAGCCTTTGACTTCGCTTACCGTCATACCTGTGATGCCAACATCTGATAATGCTTCGCGTACATCATCAAGCTTAAATGGTTTAATAATTGCTTCGATTTTTTTCATTTTCAGGTTACTTATTATTTCTCGATTGCCTCGATTTTAGACAATCCCATTGCTGATGGCAAACAAAGCTATGAATTACGGTGATTAAATCAGCAGTCATGATATTATTAAACAAAGTGATTCAAAATAGAGATATCAATGAAATCATTACAACGGGGTTTTACATTATTGGAGCTTATGGTCACGCTTGCCATTGTGGGTATCGTTGCACTGATAGCACTATGGGATAGCTCAGACATGCTTGAAAATGACCGTGCAGAGAGCTATTTATTAGAGTTAAAACGCACACTCAGTTTTGCACGCGCAAAAGCAACAAGTAGTGATGCAATTATTGTTGTTTGTAGTGGCAACACTTCAAGAGTTGAAAGTAACAGACGAGTTCCATGCTTAAACGATTGGAGCCAAGGTACTGTATTCGTCTTTTTCGATTCAAACCAAAATGGTGTTTACAACCCAAGAGTTGGCGATATCATTTTAAGAGTCATGGAAGAAGTTCCAGAGAACAGTCAGTTAAATTTCACTGGTGATAATTCTATCATCTTTGATACCAGCGGAATGCTCACATCAAATTCTGGAAAATTCACTTATTGCCCTTCAAAAGCTGATGACGATAATAACAAACAACTAGAAGTATTTACCTCAGGGACTGCTTTATATATTGGTAATACGACAGATGTCTGTAATTAAGCTTAGTAAATTGACAGCCCACAGTCTCGAATTATAGTTAAATAAACAGTCGCAATTTTGGAGTCTTCAAGGATGAAGGCATTTACAACTCTGCGCAGCCTCAATGGAGCGACGTTAATTGAAAGCCTCGTAGTGCTATCAATTTTATCACTCCTGCTGCATATCGCCTTATTTGAATATAAGCCACTTCTGGCTACAAACCGTTTAGAAAACAACATGCAAACGGTGAAAAGAGCGCTGCAATTTACTCGTCTAAAAGCGCAAACAAATGATGCCTATGTCACCTTCTGCGCCTTAAAACATAACAGATGCAATAAAGCTATATGGCATAAATCGTTAACCATTTTTGTAGACAAAGGCGTGCTAGGTGTATTTGAAAGTGGTGATACTAAACTAATGGAAATCGAAGCAATAAGTAAGTTCGACATGCTAACATACCCACGCCATGCAGTTACGTTTAGTCCAGCGGGTATGCCGATGGGATTAGGCAATGGTACTTTTATCTATTGCCCAGAATACATAAAAACAAACCTCAAAGGGCTTGCAATTAGAGTCAGCCCAATAGGCCGAGTTAGATTAATTGATACAGATAAATGTCAAACTGATAATTGATAAAGCTTATTTACCCCAACAGGTGCTTGAGTCAGCAGACCCTGTTGACGTTTTTAAACCCGTATCAGAAATAGACAATGTTTCACATTCATCATCTTGTAACGGTGGGCCAGATTTAGGTGTTGCCTTAAATGTAAATGTACCTGCGTCATTATCTACCTCGACACTAATGGTATAAAAGTTACTTTCTGTTGTCGTAGAAATACCTAAATCAGCAATTGTGCTTGTATATTCTCGATTATCGACAAAGTACTGCTCTTGTTTATTAGCTGCATCTAATAACGAAGTAATTGCCTCTGTTCGAGCGGTACGTTTTACGTGCTCAAAATAACTAGGAATAGCAATGCTTGCGATGATTCCTAAGATAGCTACGGTAATCATCAACTCGATTAGCGTAAAACCGTTATGACTCTTTGTTCTTATAAAGTTCATTTTTTAAAAACCTATATAATTGTTTTTAGAGGAATTACCTCTATTTGTTCTTATCTTAGATGCCTAACAATAATTATGCAATTAAGGCGAGTATTCAAATAGCTACCACATGCTCTGCCTAAACATGTAAGGCAGAGCATTCACTTAGTGCTTTATTGGCTATTATCGTTTCGCTCTTGTTTATAGATGAAAGTTTGTTGTGTTTTAAAGCCAAAGCCAATAGGCACTGCATCACTAACAAGCTTAATTTTACCATCTTCAATAACTAAACCTGGACCTTGGATCTCCTGTACTTTCAGTGGATTTTGCTCACCTTTGATACCTGGACCAATGGTTAAAAACTGGCTTTGCTCTTTAACCTTTTCATCTGTGTTGTCATCGCAGTAACCATCGCTATTACCATCAACACAGCTGTCACCTACGCCAAAATAAAGTTGAGGAGTATCAGGAACATCATTCGAGGTAGTAAATTTCAAGCTGTCATACACTTTTGTACCGTAATGTAAGTGGAAAGCGTATAAACTTCCTGAACCACCAGTTAGTGAACACTGATTCGCTGTTTCTGTAGATGAAGCTGGTGTATAGGTTGTGAAATAAGCGACACCACCGATAACTGTACTTGCTGCAAGGGATTTTTCACCTGCAGAAGCTAAATTGTAATACCAACCGTGATACTCACCTAACTCAATTTCTAAGTCAGTAAATTTATCCACGTCGTCCAGTGCATTTCCAAATGGATCAGAATCCATATTCATCAAGTCTGCTTGTGTAATTGCTGCTGGTACATCACTGCCTAGGAATGGCTGAGTTACCGTATTGATATCACGGATCATAAATAACTGATCATTGGTAACAGTGCCCGTTGGTTTAGAGCGGTTACCACTACCTATTAGCACAGCATCAAATGGCGTATCAATTCGTGTAGTTATTGTTTCACCATTGACGGCCGTTTCTGATACTTTGCTGAACATAGTTCGTGCAATCAAAGGCTTATAGAAGAAGCGGCGATCTTGGGTTGAAAGTGCACTGCCTAAGCTTGCTAATTTAAAATGTGTCCATGGGTTCTCTGAATCTGTGGGGCTGTCAGAAGGCATATCAACACGCCACACATCACCGCCTGTATCCGTTGCATATAGCCTGTCAATATAACCATCATAGTCAGAATCAAAGATACTAATATCTGACGCAATACTATGCTTACCTAAAAAGCCATTCTCACTCGGCGTTAATGCCCACACTTTTTTGCCCGTTTCAGCATCAACAATAAAAATACCACGTCCATGAGTGTCGTCTGTACGAATAACATTGTCTTTGTTTGTATCGTAACCCGCGCCAAAAATAAGCACTGGTCTGTCTTTATAACCATCTAGATTCACATAAGTAACAGAAGGTTTAGACCAAGTTTGCCCTAGTTCTTTAAAGTCACCTGTGCCACCTACAATTGGTTGATCCCACAGTAAACTTGGCGAGTCTGGGTTAGTTATGTCGAGCCCGTAGTAGTAATTTCCACCGCGTCTTAAGCCAAAGAATGCCCAAACTCGGTCTGAGCCATTTACTACTCCATCACTATTTTTATCATCAAAGAATACTGAGATTGGCCCGTCAACACCATAAACCTTGGTATCTGCTTGGTTATCACGAAGCGGCTTTATTATTTTATACAAGCTTCTAGGGATAAACGCCCAGCTTTCACTTAACACATCATTTTTATCTTGGAACATGTGCAAGTAACCGGCATTAGTGCCTATTAAAACTCGGATGTCATCATTACCATAATCAATTGTTACAGGTTTTGAATGCAGTGGGTCACCAAATATGTCTTTACGTGAATCGGTTGTCGATCCATCTTTGTCTTCATCATCAACATCAAGACCTCTTGACCAGTTAATAAGGTCTTCAACTTCACCCGCATCAGCTTCGAAATCAACAGCAGCCTTGTCTATAGTTCCATAATGGAATACAACACGATAACGGGTAAAGTTAAGCATGCGACCATTTACATTCGTTAGTACTTTACGCCCTTCATTCGGCACGCTAGAAGAGTTAGACAAATACAGATTTACACCACCTAACTCAACTGAATTACCATCAGCGCTTTCACCGCTAGGCAGCCAAAAGGTTTTAGCGTCTTTATCGATTAAACCATCTTCATTTAAAGCAGATTTACCATCTTTATCGATAATTTGATCGCCAGATACTTTTAGCTTTTTCAGATTTCCGCGCCAACGAGCCCCAGTTTTAGGATAAAACATCGCATAATAAATTGATTCTCGGCTGCGTGTTTGGTCAACATTATTACTTGCTATAGATGGCGCCGTGAAAGTATCGTTCACTTCTCGAATTTGAGTAATCGTATTTTTAAGGGCTTCAGAAAGTTGCTCTGCAGTATTGGCATGTAGGTACTTACCACCACCATCAGCTGCTGTTTCAGATAGTAACCGCTTACCATTGTCACTCATTCCAGAACCAAAACCTATGGTATAGACTCGACCTGTTTCGTGAATATCTGTCGTCGTTGGCCTTAAGTCCACCTCTACATCATCAGTACCGTGAATGACTTTTGCAAGCTTGTGTAAATACACTCCGGCAATTTTATCGTCATCACTCAAAGAACTACCAAAGTACGACTTGTGTAACGCGCTAATATTAGAGTCTTGTTCATTATCAGAACCAGCTGACGGGTCACCGTCAGTCATATAGATAATGTTAACTGAGTTATCACAGCGTTTTACTTCTTCAGTATTATCAAATGGTGAAATGTATGAATAGGTATATTCAATGCGTGGCTCGTACCAACAAAATCTTCTCCACCCCTTACCTGAGCACACCTTAACTGATGTCGTATAAGGCGTTCCTCTTTCTATTGTGGTATCACGTAGTGCGGCATTAACTTTTTCGCCGTAGAAAAGGCTTTGCCCAGTAATGTAAAGATAGGCTTCCCAAAGCGTTTCGGTCAGTGGTGTCCCGCCATCGGCTGGAAGACCCGCAATTGTAGTCTTTAAGGCAGATATATCTGAGCCAATGCCAGCAAGCACATAGCCACCATTGGTGCTGTTAAAACGCATTAAGCCAAAATCGATATCATCGTTACCATCAACCAGTTTAGTGATAGCATCTTGCGCAACGCCTAAACGACTATCTGAACATGGAATGTATAAACCATTTGAGAAGCCACAACTGTTACCTGAACTAGTTGAAAAAGCCATACTACCTGAGGTATCAAAAACAATAAGAACCCGAGGCTTTTCATCTAGATTGGCATTGTGATTGACATATAATTCAATATCTTCAGCGTGACCCAAAAAACTAAACACTGCTAAAGAAGTTAGCAGTATACGTTGAGTTATTTTTTCTAAATTCATCACTTTTCTCCACTAACCACCGGTATTGAGGCTAGCCATTTCTTGGGCAACGCCTGTGCTGATCGTTAAGGTATGTTTACTCTTAGTGCCATAAGTAATAGTGGTATCTACTTGGACCATGTTACATGACACACCGGCGGTAAAGTTAAATTTACGTGGGCATGGTAAATCTAGCGCACCATTATTTAGATTTGTCATAGTATTAGATGCGCCATCCATATCATCCATACCAAAACCGCCCTCAGGTATTTCAGATGCCTTCATTAAAAAAGCACTATTGCCACCTGCTGCCGCTTCATTAGCAATAACTTTTTGCACTGTACCAATTAAACTATTTTCTGCAGTCTCACGCTCTTGAGCTGAGTTTGTAATTTTTATATCTACACTGCTGCTATTCATTAAAGTCACAGCTATACCTGTCACAGCAACGACCATAATCAAAGCAATAATAAGCACAATGCCTTGCTGTTTTCGTATATTAGGAACACTGTTTTTTCTATTTCGATTAATTGAAAAGTTTTTCATAGCAAACCTTCGTGTTGATATTTCATCTACATCTCGCCTAGTAATATCCAAGTCAGCAAAACAAAATCAGGTAAAAGTGTTTTTAAATTTAAAACACGCAACCAATTAATGCTAACTAATTAGTATTATAATAAATACACAACATCATTCCAGTCATTTATTAAAATATTTAAAGATTTAATAAAATAAAAAGAAGAAAATTAAAAAATAAAATCTCAATTAATTTAAAATGTTACAAAACGCCTAGAATCAAGAGAAAAAATCAACCAAATTACAACAGGTTAAATGTAAACTTTTCAGGACAAAGTTACGAGAGGAGGTTATAGAATTAGATAACCAGCAATAAAATAGCGATTATAAAAAACATTCAACCCAGACAAATTCCCGGGTTGAAAACACATTTTCAATAAAGAAAAAATTAAATATAAAAATTAAGAAACAAACAGTTTAATTATAAGCTATTATCATTTCTTTCTTGCTTATAAATATAACTTTGATGAACTTCTAATTTAAGTGGTTCCTCATCATAAAGCCGAACATTGCCATTTTCATCAACGCTAGGAGTTGGCCCATTAACTACTTTAGCCGCAATTTTCTCACAGTTTTCAGTACAATTTGGGTCTTTATTTGGTAATGGAAATATATACACATCACCATCTTCAACATACATAGTTGGTGTATCTGGTAGTTCTGCCGCTGTTGGGGTTCTTAACCAATCATACACTTTAGTCCCGTAGTGAAGATGAAATGCATAAAGATAACCTTGTCCTTCTGCAATTGAGCACTGTGAATCCGATGATGAACTGGTATCTGGTTTATAGGTAGTAAAGTAAGCAACGCCTCCTAACACGGTAGCCTTCGAAGTAGCCTTTTCACCCCACCCCAAATTATAAAACCAACCATCTTTTTCAGCTAAATCAGCTTCTAATTCAACAAAGTCTTCCAAACTGTCGGTCACTTTGGCAAACGGATCACTATTTACATTCATTAAATCTGATTGCCAAATTAAATCTGGAATTTCATCCTCTTCAAAGCTTCGAGTTACTGTATTTACATCTCGAATCATATAGAGCTTATCAGCAACTTTTAAATTCAATGGATCTGTGCGATCACCACTACCAATCAGTACTGCATCAAATGGGGTATCAATTCTTGAGTAAGTTGTTTCATCATCAAGTGTTGTTTCTGTTACTTTACTGAACAGAGTTCTTGAAACATATGGCTCATAAAAAAAGCGGCGGTTATTATTACCTAATTTTGCAAGTTGAAAGTGCGTCCAATTTTTTTTGTTGTTTGTTGCCAAGTCAACTCGCCAGATCCCACCACCAGTATCACTTGCATACAATCTGTCAGTGTAACCATCGTAATCAGAATCAAGTAAATGTATGTCTGACGCTATACTGTGCTGCCCTTTAAAGCCACCTTCTGAGTTTGTTAAAGCCCAAACTTGTTTTCCAGTTTCTGCATCAACAATGTATAAGCCTCGCCCTTTAGAATCTGTTGAGATTGAATTATCTTTATTCGTGTCGTAGCCAGCACCAAAAACCAATAGCGGTCTATCTTCATAGCCTTTAAGGTTGATAAATGTAATTTGAGGTTTAGACCATGTTTGTGCTAGTTCTAAAAATTTTCCATCACCACTTTTTAATGGCCCTCCCCACATCAGAGAAGGTGAATTAGGGTTAGTTATATCTAAACCGTAATAGCTACTACCACCTCGACGTAATCCGAGAAATGCCCATACCCTGTCATCATTATTAACGATGCCGTCTTCGTTTTTATCATCAAAATAAACGGTTATAGGGCCATCCACTCCATACACTTTTGTGTGTAACTTTTTATCGCGTAATGGCTTAATAATTGAGTACAGTTCCGCAGGCATAAATGCCCAGCTTTCGATTAATACATCGTTTCTGTCCCTAAACATATGTAAATAGCCCGCATTAGTACCAATAAGAATACGAACATCATTGTAGCCGTAATCTATCGTAACAGGCTTAGAGTGCAGTACATCACCAAAAATATCATGGCGAGAATCGTCTGTTGAACCGTCCTGATCTTCATCATCAACATCAAGTCCACGAGACCAGTTTATAAGATCAAAGACTTCATCGGGGTCTGAATCAAAATCAACTGCAGCCTTAAATCGATTTCCATAATGGATTATGACTCTGTAAGCCGTAAAGTTGAGCATTCGACCACCAGATAAGTTTGTGATCACTTTCCGGCCTTTATTTGGAATACTCGATTGTTCAGCTAGATAAGCATTTACACCGCCTTTCTCAACATATCCACCATCAGCAATGAGATTGCTGTTGGATTGCCAATACGTTTTTGCTGTTGATAGAATCGCCCCGTCATTACCAAGGGCGGAGGCAAGGTTAACATCAACTACGACACCACCAGATACTTTTAGCTTTTTAAGGTTCCCTCGCCACCGAGCATCGTTTGAAGGTAAAAACATAGGAAAATAAACTGCATCACGATGTGATAATTTATCTGAATTATTTGATGCTACCAATGGCGAAGAAAAAGTTGAGTTGACCTCTCTGATATCGGTAAGAACATCATCAAATGCATCACTTAGCGCTTTTGCAGACTCTGCGAAAATATAACTACCCCCACCATTATCAGCAGTCGCCTGTAAAATGTCTCCTGCGTTTTTAACTAAGCCTTTACCAAAACCAATCGTGTAAACATTTGCGCCATCTACAACACTTGTTTCAGGGTATATATCCCTATTTTCTTTCTCTTTACCATGAAGAATTGTTGCCATTGAGGGTAAATGACTATTACCCACTTTTTTAGGTGAAGTGCCATAAATACTTTTATATAAGTTTTCTATATATTTATCCTGACCGACATCATAGTAAGGTTCACCGTCTGTCATCAATATAATATTTACGCTATTATCGCATCGTACTGGATCACCTAAGTTCTGCTTGAAAGGAGAAATATACTTACCATTTGATTCTGTTGAACTATCTCTTTTAGCTGGTTCAACCAGATTCGCGAAAAAAAGGTCATCTCCTATTAAGTATCGCCATGTTTCAGTAATAGTTTCAACTAATGGGGTTCCTAATTCTAGATCAGTGATGTCCCAATTTCTGAGAGTATTTTTAATCGCATTATGATTTGTTCCAATCCCATGGACAATATAACCACCAGTACCTTTAATAAGCCGCATTAAACCAAACTCAATATCAGTATTGTCATTGATTAATTTAATCATCGCCTCCTGTGCGACTTCTAAACGACTTCCTTCAGGGCATAGTATTAGTTTTCCTTTATCTCTACAGGCTTTGCCCGTTTCTATAGAGAATGCCATGCTATTTGATGTATCAAAAACAAGTAAGACCCGTAATTTTTCGTCTTCCGCTACGTCATAATTTACATATAGATCTATATCTTCAGCATAAAGGTTTTGGCAAAATACACATGCAAAAATAAAAAATAGGCTGTTTAACTTCATTTTCATACTCGCCTTACTCCATTAATTTCCACTATTTAAGCTCAGCATTTCTTGAGCAATCCCTGTTGTAATAGTGAGGTTATGCTTACTTTTAGAGCCATATTCAATCACTGAATTAATCTCAACCATATTGCATCTTAAGCCTGCAGTATCATCAAAACGTCTTGGGCACCTTAAAGCCATAGGGCCTTCATTTTTGTTAAACATGGTATTAGATGTGTCATTTGTATTACCTAGATCGAGGCCTGTTTCCGGAACTTGCCCTCTACTAAAGAAAAACCGGCTGTTACCTAATTTTTTTGCTTCATTAGCAATGACGTTTTGTACATCACCAATTAATTCATTCTCTGCCGCTTCTCTCTCTTGAGCGGCATTTGTGATTTTAATATCTACACTACTGCTGCTCATCAAAGTCACAGCAATACCGGTTATCGCAATAACCATGATCAAAGCAACGATTAATACAACACCTTGTTGCTTATGCATCATAGTTAAATGCGCCATAAGTTTGCCCCAACATTGTTCAAGCGGATAGTGGTCGTAAATAGTGCGCGTCGGTAGTTATCGTCAAATGTAAGAACGCGGCTATTTGCGTCTTCACCCAATGTATAAGTTTGATTTTTCAACTTAAGGTTTGAATCTGGTAAAAGCGATCTCACAAGTAAGAATACTTGCACTGTCAAAATACCACGGCGATTTTCCCAATCAGTGTTGGTCATCTGGCTGATACTTTTATATGTATCAACACGACTGTTATTTGTAGTATCAAGACCAAACACAAAGTGCATATTTTCTACCCCTTCCATAACCGTTTCAGTTGTCATGCCCCCAGAAGGAGTTAAGCGTTTACGTCTAAGTAAAGGAACAGACACTCTTTGGTCATTAATGGTGTAGGTTTGCTTTGTTATGTAATAAACATGATGTCGATAACGCCAAATCGTAGCATTACCATTTACAGCTGCTGCCGCGATTGGGCCGCGCTGAAACTCAGCAAGCTCTTGCTCGGCAATAAAATAGTAATAGTTATCGCTAGTATCGACAGGTTGAATTTGTAAGCCTTCTAAAAACTTAATTTGCAGTACATCTGTATTTTTCTCAACATTGTTTATACATCCAAGGGCTGAGTTACCGCTTGTTTGCACTGCATAAACGGAGCGAAAGTTACTGGTTGCAGCTGTATCTGGAAAGCTGCCATTATTAAGGCCTTCTGAACAATCATTACCGGGATTTCCTAAACTGTTTGTATTTGCATCTGAGAAAGAGTCTTCATAAAACGTGCCCCAAAAACCAATCTGTTCAATATCACGTTGCATGATATTCATAGCCAGTCTACCAGTTTCTTGCAGCTCACCAATTGTCATCGTGTCACGAGTTGTTGATTTCATGCTTATATAGGTAAACATCACCCCGCCGAGCACCACACCTCCGATGAATAAAGCAACCATCATCTCGACGAGAGTAAATCCATTATGCTTTTTCATATCAAGACCTTAAATAAATATAGCTTTGTAGAACAATCAAACGTCGCTTATCGCCTTTAGAACCACAATTAATTGCAGCTGTATCTTTATTAGCACTAAGTTCTTGACGGCCTTGCCAACTGATCACAACCTCAATATTGAATTCGCTGGCATTGCCTGCAGCAACGGGAGTACTACTAATGCACACAGTTGCATCGTCTAAAGCGCCGGTGTTTTCACGAGCCTGAATTGCACGCACCCACTGTTGTTTATCTAATTCTGCCAATTGCTGAGCACTACATGCTGAGTTATAGCAACTCAAACTCGTATTTAGAGCTGTATCACTATCGAAAGTGCCATTATATAACGCTGCAAAGCCAGGTGAGTCGTTCGCTCGCATACGCTGGATAATGTCATTACCAAGTGCTACAGCAGCTGCACGCTGCATAGAATCAAAGCTTGCCTGCTTCGCTTTTGCTTGCAGGGCCACGGCGCCTAATAAACCAAAGCTTAAAATAACAAAGGCAATAAGTACTTCTATAAGGGTAAAGCCTTGCTGCTCAGAATGTTTAATCATGGTGAAGTTCATGGATACTTTTACATACAGTAAGAGTATTACGACACAAATAAATAACAATCTGTATATGGACGAGCGGTCAAAATGCGCGATAAACGGTACTTAAACTTTGCTCAAAGTTAGATAGTGACTAATAAGAAAGTAATTATTGAAGATAAGATGCTGCAATGAAGATTGTTATTATTTACCCATTACAGCTTTTACATTTTTAAGCTCTCGGCGACTAACTGCCAAAGGCTCTTCAAACTGCTTCATCGTAACTGTATGCCCACCTGAAGATGGGCTATTAAGGCTAACAATATGTTGCTTATTCACAAGTGTATTTCGGTGAATTCTAAGTAGCTGCAGCGGATAGGTTTGCTCTAGTTGCTTTAAACTTTGCTCAACAAGTGCCTCACCTTCAAAAAACACTACTCGAGTATATTTTTGCTCTGCGATACAGCAAACCACATCATCTACATTAACTCGTCGTATTACACCTGCAAGTTGATAACTAATGTAGTTATTTTCGGGGGCAGTTACTTGAGTACGGTTTAATTTACTCAGTTGCGTCATTGCTTTGGTTAATGCCTGCTCAGAAACAGGTTTAACTAAATAGCCATCAACAGCGAGCTCAAATGCAGTTAATGCGTGCTCTGAATGGGCCGTTAAAAACATAACTGCAGGCGGGATCGAAAACTGTTTTAGCTCTGCGGCCACTTCAAGGCCAGACTGCTTAGGCATATTAATATCAAGCATCACTAAATCGGGCTGTAGTTGCTTACATAGCACTATTGCTTGCTCACCATTACTTGCTTCACCAACAACGATGTAATCTTCATTAGTAGATAATAAACGTTTGATACGCGCCCTTGCTAAAGGCTCATCATCAGCAATCAATACTTTTATCATGTGCCCCTCTGCTTTGGTATAACCAGCTTCACTCTAAAAATTCCATCACGAATAGTCGTCGTCAGTTGCGCTTTTTGTAGATAGAAAAGCGCCAAACGTTGGCGAATATTATCCAGTGCCATACCATTGCCTGTCCGCGAATGGCTCACTTGTTTTGCTACTGGGTTAGTTATAATGAAGGTATAAGCTTTATCCGATTGATGCATCTCGACAGAAATGTTGCCCTGCTCTGCTGGCTCGACGCCATAAAATACCGCATTTTCAATAATTGGCTGTATTGTCAAACACGGAATATCAATCTCTGGCAACTCTTCAGGTAATTTCCAACTTAATGCTAGTCGCTCACCATAACGCCAACGCTCAAGAGCTACATACTGTTGGCACAAAGTGATTTCATCAGCAAGCTTTATGGCTTTACCACTACGCATAGCAGCCTGTGACAGCGCCGCCAACGCCAAAATGGCTTGTTCAGCCGCATCAGCATCATAATGGGTAAGCTCAGCAGCAGTGTTCAAACTATTAAACAAAAAGTGGGGGCGAATTCTTGCTTGTAATGCATCAAGCTCAGCCTGCGCTAGCGCTTTCGTTTGCTGCTCTTTTTGGTTATGAATAAGCAAAAACTGACTAAATAGTGCCGTTACTAAAAATATGATCAGTAAATTACTGACAATAAAGTTAGCTCTCGACTCCATAGAGAATACATCTGAAAACACGGACAAAAACAGCCAACTAAAAACAGACGTTAATGCCAGTAAAGTAGATATCAGAATGAATAACTGTTTAGGATGTGACAGCTTTGTAAGTAAAGCTCGGCATAAATACAGTAACGACAAGCTTGATAGAAAGATTAGATGTAAAAAACAGCTAAATATAGCAAGGCGTAACCAAACATCACCTAAGCTCATGGGTGAGAAAGCAAGCAAAATAGCGATGACTTGGCTGACGATCAGTGTGGCAAGGACACCACGGGATTGAAAAAGAGCCGCAATCAGCAAGCCGTTTGAATTAGGCTGTTTGCTCATGGGCTCCTCTTTTAACTGTTGGCTACTATTTGCTTAGATTAGCGTAGCTCAACAGGAACGGCAAATACTATGTTCTCTTCTTCGCCAGGATTTTCAACAACTTGATTACCACCCAATTCTTTTAGACGAGCAATAACCTGTTGAACTAAAACTTCTGGTGCAGATGCACCTGCAGTTACACCCACTGCATTGACACTGTTAAACCACTCCGCTTCAACGTTACTTGCATCATCAATTAAATAAGCAGTGGTGCCCATTTTGTCAGCAAGCTCACGTAAACGATTTGAGTTAGAACTATTTTTAGCCCCTACTACAAGCAGGACATCCACTTTGTCAGCTAAGTCACGAACCGCATCTTGACGGTTTTGCGTGGCATAACAAATGTCATCTTTACGCGGGCCATCAATTGCCGGAAACTTAGTACGAAGTGCATCAATCACATCTGCCGTATCATCTACTGATAACGTCGTTTGACTACAGTAAAACAGGTTTTCAGGGTTTTTAACCGTTAGGCCAGCAACATCTTCAGGGGTTTCTACTAAGTAAATACCACCCGCTTCGTTGTCGTACTGCCCCATTGTGCCTTCTACTTCAGGATGGCCATGGTGACCAATTAACACGCACTCAGTGCCTTTACGACTTGCGCGTGTTACTTCCATATGTACTTTTGTCACAAGCGGGCAAGTGGCATCGAACACTTTAAGGTCGCGGCGTTTTGCTTCACTACGTACCGCCTGCGATACACCATGCGCACTGAAGATAACAATGCTGTCGTCAGGAACCTGATCTAGCTCTTCAACAAACACAGCACCGCGATTTTTTAAGCCATCAACAACATATCGGTTGTGAACGACTTCATGGCGCACATAAATTGGCTTTTCAAAGATATCCAGTGCACGCTCCACAATGCTAATTGCACGGTCTACACCTGCGCAAAAGCCACGTGGATTTGCTAATAAAATGTCCATTAGCCTGTTACCTCTAAAATATCAACTTCAAAGGTTAAGCGCTGCCCTGCAAGTGGGTGGTTAAAGTCAATCGTGACTGAGTCACCTTGAACTTCACGAACAAGACCCGGAAGCTCAGTGCCATCAGGCTGAGTAAAGGCAATAATGTTACCTACTTCAGCTGGAGTGTCTGCACCAAACTTACTGCGGTCAACATAATAAATGTTATCTGGGTTTGGCTGACCAAATGCATCTTCTGGCTCTAATGCAAATGACTTACTGTCACCAGCCGCTAAACCGAGTAAACACTTTTCAAAGTTTGCTGTCAGGCTACCATCACCCATTCGCAATTTTGCAGGTTTATTATGTACCTTAGTTGAATCGGCAGCTGAGCCATCTTCTAATTTAATTGAGAAATGAAAGATCACTTCAGAGTTTTCACCAATTACAGCTTGGCTCATGCTTGTTGCTCCTTAGGACTTTCGCCTGTGAAGGCATCAAATAAAAGTAATGCGGCACCGATACAAATTGCACAATCGGCAATATTAAAAACAGGAAAGTGCCAGTTTTCGTAATATACATGCAGGAAGTCAATGACATAGCCATAAGCGATGCGGTCATATAAATTGCCAATCGCACCGGCTAATACTAACGCATAAGCAGAACATAATACTTTATTAGACGCTGGTAAGCGTTTCAGCCACCACACTAAAAGCACACTGATCGACACTGCAATCAAACTAAAGAACCAACGCTGCCAGCCACCTGAATCACTTAAAAAGCTAAAGGCCGCACCATAATTATGTACATAAGTGAAATTAAAGAATGGCAGAATATCAATCGACTCTTCGTAGGCCATGGTACTAACGACAAGTGATTTTGTCGCATAGTCTACTACCAAAAGTAGTAGACTAAGCCATAACCAAACCAAGCCACTTTTTCCGGCTAGTTTGCTCACAAACAACTCCTATGCGAACTGACGCTGTTCACCATCGCCATCAACATTGCTTACACAACGGCCACAGATCTCAGGGTGAGCAGGATCAGCACCTACATCATCACAGTAATGCCAACAACGCTCACATTTTTCAGCGGTTGTTGCAGCAACTTTAATGTATAAGCCATCAATTTCTGTAGCTTGCGTATCTTCTGGCTGTGCTGTCACAGTTTCGACGGTTACGCCTGAAGTTAATAGCACAAAGCGCAGTTCATCACCTAATGCTGCTAATTTCGCGCTTAGCTCTTCGCTTGCGTAGATGCTTACATTTGCTTGTAATGTTGCACCAATAACTTCTTCTTTACGAGCTGCTTCTAGTACACGGTTTACTTCATCACGCACATTAAGGATTGTTAACCAATCATCGTTGCTGAATTTACCTTGTGAAGAGGCTTGCAAGCCATCGTACCACACTGAAGTGAACACAAAATTATCACGTTCACCTGGTAATGCTTCCCAGATTTCTTGTGCGGTGAAGCTTAAGATCGGTGCCATCCAACGCGTCATTGCTTCAGCAATGTGGTAAAGCGCAGTTTGACATGAACGACGTGCGTGGCTGTCGCTTTTCGCTGTGTATTGACGATCTTTGATTACGTCTAGGTAGAACGAACCAAGCTCACCAGTACAGAAGTTCATTAGCTTTTGCGTTACAAGTAGCATTTGATACTTGTCGTAAGCCGCTAAGATTTCATCTTGAAGTTCAGCTGCACGGCCCACAATCCAACGGTCAAGCTCAACCATGTCTTCAATAGCAACTTGATCCGATTTTGGATCAAAACCATTTAAGTTCGCAAGTAAGTAACGGCTCGTGTTACGAATACGACGATAGCGGTCAGCTGAACGTTTAAAGATTTCATCAGATACAGTCATTTCAGCTGTAAAGTCAGTTGATGCAACCCATAAACGTAAGATGTCAGCACCTAGTTTGTTCATCACGTTTTGTGGCGAAATTACGTTGCCTAATGATTTAGACATCTTGCGGCCATTTTCATCAACCGTGAAACCATGTGTTAGGACTTGCTTATATGGCGCATGACCATTGATAGCAACCGATGTCATCATTGACGACATAAACCAACCACGGTGTTGGTCAGAACCTTCTAAGTAAAGATCAGCAGGACCGGTTAAATCTTCACGTGCATCAACCACACATGCGTGAGTCACACCAGAGTCAAACCATACATCTAGCGTATCTTGTACTTTCATGTATTGCTCAGCGTCATCGCCAAGTAAAGTAGCTGGGTCTAAGTCATACCAAGCTTGAATACCTGATTTTTCAACCAATTTCGCAGCTTCTTCGATAAGCTCCTGTGTATTCGGGTGAAGCGCACCAGTGTCTTTATCAACGAATAATGCAATTGGCACACCCCATGTACGTTGACGTGAAATACACCAATCAGGACGGCCTTCAACCATGTTTGCAATGCGGCTCTCGCCCCACTCAGGTAACCACTCAGTCTTTTTGATTTCGCTTAATGAATCTTGACGAAGGTTAGCTTGGTCCATACTTACGAACCACTGTGGCGTAGCACGGAAGATAATAGGTGTTTTATGACGCCAGCAATGTGGGTAGCTGTGCGTAAGCGCATGATGATGCAATAACGCATTGTTTTCAGTTAATACGTCAATAACGCTCGCATTCGCTTTAAATACGTGCTGACCTGCAAACATTGGTGTGTCAGGTAAGTAAACACCGTTAGCACCAACCGGATTAGCCACTTCTAAACCATAAGCAAGACCTGCCGCGAAATCCTCTTGACCATGACCAGGTGCAGTATGAACAACACCAGTACCAGAATCAGTCGTTACGTGATCAGCAACAATCACAGGCACTGTGAAGTCATAGAATGGGTGAGCAACTTGTAAGTTCTCAAGTGCAGCACCTTTTACATAACCTAGTACGTGGTAATGTTTGAAGCCATAACGGTCCATAGCATCTTTAACTAGCTCAGAACCTAAAATTAAACGTTGCTGTGCACCTTCATCATCAATTTGAACAAGAGCATATTCAAGCTTTTCGTGAACCGCTACTGCACGGTTAGCTGGTAATGTCCAAGGTGTTGTTGTCCAGATTGCTGTGCTAACAGCACCTGTACCTTCATGGCCTTCAGCTAATTCAAACGCGTTAATAGCTGCATTTTGATCAGCAAACTGAAAACGTACATCGATTGCAGGAGACTGCTTGTCTTGGTATTCAACTTCCGCTTCAGCAAGTGCTGAGCCACAATCTGTACACCAGTGAACAGGCTTAGCACCTTTGTGTAAGTGACCATTTTTAATGATGCGACCAAGTACGCGAATCGCGTTCGCTTCAAAGTCAAAGTTCATTGTTAAGTAAGGCTTGTCCCAGTCACCAAATACACCAAGACGTTTAAAGTCTGTTTTTTGACCTTCGACTTGTTTTTTAGCGTATGCGCGACATTTTTCACGGAACTCAGCAGCAGACACTTTCACGCCCGGCTTGCCTACTTTCTTTTCAACCATTAATTCAATTGGTAAACCGTGACAGTCCCAACCCGGCACGTAAGGTGCGTCGAAGTCAGACAAGGTTTTTGACTTAACAATAATATCTTTAAGAATTTTGTTTACCGAGTGGCCTAAGTGGATATCACCGTTTGCATACGGAGGGCCGTCATGCAAAATGAAGGTTTTTTTACCTTTTTTAGCGCTGCGAATTTGACCGTAAAGATCGTCTTCATACCATGTCTTAAGCATCTTTGGTTCACGTTGTGCCAAATTGCCGCGCATTGGAAACGCTGTTTCCGGTAAATTCAAAGTATGTTTGTAGTCGCTCATTAATCCTACTTTCCGTATCGGCTACCTAATTTAAACCAAAACACTGCTTAGCGGCGGTTACATCATCTGCAATCTGCGCCGTCAGTTGTGTTAATGTCTCGAATTTTTTCTCATCGCGAAGCTTTTTAATTAGCTCCACGTGCATAAATTGTCCGTAAATGTCTTGCGCAAAGTCGAAAATATGGACTTCTAACAATGCGCGTGTTCCATTAAATGTGGGTTTGTTGCCAATATTTGCAACCCCATATAACTCTTTATCACCCACTTTAGCTCGAACCGCAAATACCCCATTTACAGGGCATACTTGGCGTTTTAGTGCTATGTTGGCAGTTCTGAACCCTAATTCACGACCTTTCGCCCAGCCATGAATAACGCGTCCAGAAATCGCATAACCATGACCTAACATGGTTTTTGCATCTTCTAATTGCCCTGCAGCAAGCGCATGGCGAATAAGGGTACTACTTACTCTATCATTGAGTCTGCGAAAACTTGCAGTACTTTTCACATCCATATTCAGCTCAGTGCCCATGGTTTTTAGTAATGCAAAATCGCCACGACGACGTTTGCCAAAACAAAAGTCATCACCAACAGTTAATGCTTTAACACCTAGTTTTTCAACCAGTACTTGGCTGACAAACTGTTCTGCTTCCATGTTGGCAAATTGCTGATTGAAGCTAATACAAATCACTCGCTCCACGCCTAATTTAGCAAGCAAACTGAGCTTATCACGTAGTCGAGTTAAACGCGCAGGTGCATTATCTTTAGCAAAAAACTCTTGTGGCTGAGGCTCAAATAACATCACGGTACTTGGCAATTGATGCTTTTCTGCATCTTGCAGCAAGCCTTTAATCACTTCTGCATGACCTAAGTGCACGCCATCAAAATTACCAATGGTCAACACACAGCCATAATGCTGCGCACGAATATTGTGAATACCTCTAATTAACTCCATGCCACCTTTTTGCCTTTATCAGCGAGCCCAAAACATTGATATCGGGCTTGAAGCGCCGATTATAATCTTTTTTTTAGTTTGATTCAGTAGTTGCAACACTTTTTATCGTATTTAGTCGCACACCTAAAATGAATAAGGCCGTAAAGTAAACAAAAACCGCCAGCACTAATAACCCACTCAACAGCAGCACTTGTTCAGTAAAGTGCCATGTTTCCCACGCAAACTGCTGGCCAACATACCACACTGAAGCAGCCATTAATAAACTTGAAAACAAACACTTAAAGGTGAAGCCAAGACTCATCGTAGAAAACTGATAAACGCCTTCTTTACGTAATTGATGATACAACAAATAGGCATTACAACTGGCCGACATCGCGGTTGCTAACGCTAACCCCAAATAGCCAATAAATGGAGCTAACATAATGTTAAACACCATATTTAACACCAGTGTTTTAATGCCTATTTTTACCGGCGTTTTAGTATCTTGACGTGAATAAAAACCCGGAGCTAATACCTTGATTAACATAAAGCTAACCAGTCCCACTGAGTAGGCCATCACACCGTAACTTACCGCTTTTACATGATCAATTTCACCGTTTTGAAACGCACCATGATCAAATAAAACCGTAATAATGAGCGGGCTTATCACCATTAAACCAAACATGGCCGGCAAGCCTAAGAAAATAACAAATCTCACCCCCCAGTCGAGGGTTAGTTGAAAATCTTTTGTGCTATTGGTGCTATGTAACTTAGACAATGCAGGCAGTATGACCGTTGCTATACCGATACCAAATAAGCCAAGAGGAAACTCAATTAAACGGTCAGAGTAATAAAGCCACGCGATAGAGCCAGTCATCAACATCGAGGCAATCATGGTATCGAGTAACAGGTTTATTTGACTGATAGATACGCCAAACAAGGCTGGTAGCATGAGTTTTCGGACTTTCTTAACGTTTTCATCTTGCCAGCCCCATTTAGGGCGGCTCAACATACGGGCACGATACAAAAATGGCAACTGGAACAATAACTGTACTAAGCCCCCTACAAACACCCCAATGGCAAGCGCGTATGCCCCCACCGAAAATTTATCGTGTAGAAAAACAGCACACGTGATAATTGACACATTCAACAGCACAGGCGTAAATGCCGCCACAGCAAAGCGATTATATACGTTCATAACCGCACCGCTCAGGGCAACCAGACTTACAAAAAATAAATAAGGGAAAGTCAGTTTTAACAGTGCACTGGCCAATACGAACTTTTCAGCATTTTCGCCTCCTTGCCACCAATCGATAAACCAGCCAGTTCCAAATAAGGCTGCTATGACAGGAGAGGCAACCACCCCAAACAAGGTAACAATTAATAAAATAGTTCCTAGGGTACCGGCAGCTTGAGCCACAAACAGCCTGACTTTATCATCGCCTTGCTGTTCTTTTATTTCAGATAAAACCGGCACAAAAGCTTGGGCAAAGGCTCCTTCGGCAAACAAACGTCTTAAAAAGTTAGGAATTCGATTGGCAAATAAAAACACATCCGCAGCAGCACTGGCACCTAGCAGATTTGCCACAACAGCATCTCGTACTAACCCTAAAATACGCGAGATCATCGTCATTGCACTAACAATCATCCCAGAACGAAATAATCCTTTTGCCACCTTAAACCTATTATCAAAAAACTTCTAAGATGGGCGATTATGCCTAAAATATCTTTAAAGCACTAGGCTCGAACCCGACCCTTTGTTACAATAGCGATATTAACTGCTAAAGCGGCAAATTGATGTTCGTTATAAGGAGCAGTTTTTCTTGAGATGTCAAAATTTCGTTGACATTCATGATAAAAACAGGCATATTCCACGGCCTTTAAATTAAGCTTATTTTAAGATTGTTAGGAGCAAACCTTGGCTAACATCAAGTCTGCAAAAAAACGCGCTATTACGAGCGAAAAAAATCGTCAACATAACGCAAGCCGTCGTTCAATGATGCGTACTTACTTCAAAAAAGTAGTTACTGCTATTGAAGCGGGCGACAAAGAAGCTGCACAAGCAGCATTCGCTGTTGCAACACCTATCCTAGACCGTTACGCAACTAAAGGTCTAATCCACAAAAACAAAGCAGCTCGTCATAAGAGCCGTTTAGCAGCTAAAATCAAAGCGCTATAATTTGTTTTTGATGAATATGAAAAAACCGGCTTTTGCCGGTTTTTTTTTATCTGTAATTTAACAGGACACGTGATCTATATGCCTCATTAAAGTAGTTAGCTAGACAATTTCGAGCTCTGGGTAAAACTTTTTCAGCATAGCGGCAATCTTCTTAGGTGTGAAAGGTTTTACTACAAACCCTTTAGCGCCCTTCTCAATCGCTTCTTTAACGTTTTCGACTGTTGAATGAGCCGAAACCATCACTACATTCGCTTCAGGCGAAATTTCGTTGATTTGCGAGATAATCTCTTTGCCGTCACCATCGGGTAATTCAATATCTAAAAAGATAATATTGAACTCTTTTTCCTTGCATGAGCTTAAACACTGCGCGGCCGTAGAAGCCTCACGCACATTATCGATACCTAGGTGCATCAATGTTTGATTTAAAAAACTGCGAACTGTGCCTACGTCGTCCACAATAAGAATTGAAAGCTGCGTATCCATACTATTCCTCTTAAACTATGAAGATAAACACTCATTGCACTGTAGAGTGTAACGCATTTAAGCTATAAGTGATTTGAATTTGACTATTATATCAAAAACTTCGTTATAATCTCATTATAGAGACCTATATTTAAAAGGCCAGATAAGCTTTATGTCTAATAAAATAAAAAAACAATCTTTGCTTGGTAAAACCCCCGAACGAAAAAAACCAACACAAGCAAAGCGTCAAAGACCAGCACCCCAACAACAGGCGCGTGCACAAGCTAAGCAGCATAGTGCACCTGAAATTGAGCTAAAAAAAAGTAAAACACGATGGTATACACTCGCAGCAGTTGTATTAATTCTGCTAATTACGCCCAAACCTGTGTTAATCACTTATGAAAAGCTAGGTATGGTCTCGCAAAGTGTATTTTGGCCAGGGGTTTTTGGGTATGGTGCAAACTTATTTGATTCAACCCTTAGCCCCCGTGCAGACCTTAGCCGCAACGTTATTTACCTGTGCCAAGATAAGCGCAAACCAGATACCTGCCAGAAGTATCGTGTGACAGAGCAAAGTGGATTTCTTGCAGCCATGAAAAAGCTAATAATGGATTAAAAAATCTAATCCGAAAATTTAAAATTACTTGGTTGAAAGCTGTGTAAAAGATCACCATAATGGCGCTCCTTTTTCAACACAGACACGATCAGATACGACCATGCTAAACGAGCTAGATTGGCTTTTAAACTTAACGTTACTTGCACTAGGACTAGGTGCATTTTTTATTAACCAGCTTACATTACTGCGTTTTGCAGCGATTAGCGCGTGTAGTTTATTATTTTTATCGTTTAGTTTAGATCTGATGTCTTCAAGCGTTATCTCAAATATGAGCTTGGTGTTGATCAACACATTTTATTTATTCAAGGTCTACACATTTGGCCAGTTGAATATCAATCAGGGTTAATCTTCTCCTAAGATAAATTGATAGAATAGGCTATCCCATCTATCAGCTTTTATGCCCAAGCAGCCCTCTGCTTGGGCTTTTTTTTACTTACAAAATGATTGAACTGAGATACCATTAACGGCGTATATATACCCAAACCACCTCAAGATGCAGAATTCAGCGTTTCATAGGTGCTTAATATCAAGGCGTTACTTTGCAAGAATGGTGGTCCCTTTTAAGAAGTAACAACGATGAGAGTAAGTGCCTGTGAAACGCCCAGAGGGTTGGTTTAAAAGCGATTTATACTGCGTTATTGATTTTAACAATAGAACCACTATTATTTGCGATCAATGCCTTGCCTAAATCGCTTTTAATTCCAACTGAAACTCGCACCTTGAGGTGGTTTGGGTATTGATAATTTGGAGGTACATTATGTCATTAAACGACTTCGACTTATTTCTCTCATCAATGGAAGACGTAAAACCTCTTAAGCATGACACTGTTCAATTTGATTCCACGAAACAAGGCCCTTCTTTAGCGCAACAAGAAAAACGTAAAGCAGCTGAATGTGATTTAGCCATTGATGAAAACTATTTACGCAGTGAGTTTGTCGAGCTATTAGATCCTCATGCCATATTGGCATTCAAAAAAGATGGCGTACAAGGCCAAGTATATAAAAATCTGCGTTTAGCTAAATATCAACTCGATGCCACGCTTGATTTGCATGGTCAGCCTCTTCAGCGAGCTCGCAGTACGCTTTTTAATTTTATTGATGACTGTCATAAACGAAATATTCGTGTCGTACTTATTCGCCATGGGATTGGCATCAAAAATAAATCACAGCCGGGCATTTTAAAGAGTTATACAAATAAGTGGCTGCAAGAAATTCCAGCGGTTTTAGCCTTTCATAGCGCCCTTAAGCATCATGGTGGTAGCGGTGCAACATATGTGATGATTAAAAAGTCAGACGAGAAGAAACACGAGAACAGAGAAATCCATTCAAAAAGAAGTTAATAGACAAAGTGATTAAAGTGCAGCATTAAATTATGCTGCACATACTAACTATGATTGCTTGGTTATGATTGGCTAACTTCAATAGCCTGAGGTGGCTGCTCCGACGCATTCGCTTGATTAAACCATGCTGAAACACCAAGAACGATTACTGACACTACGACTAGACTAAATTTAGCTCCACCTTGATTAGATTTCATAACGCCTCTTTTTTATTGTTGTTTTTTTATTGAGCAACAACAGAATAGCAAAGTTACAGATGTTAACAAGGTGTACATTAAACTAATTTGTAATGTGTCAATAACCTTTTGTTCTATCAACCTGATTTATTAGATTTTTACCTTCAATTAATCTTTTGACATTACCCGCAATTTGCAAAGTCACAGTCTCTAAATCTGATAATGCAGCACAGTGAGGTGTTAAGGTCACCTTTTCATGAGACCAGTAAGCATGCGACTTAGGTAAAGGCTCTTCGCTAAATACATCAAGGGTAGCGCCGAGTAATTGCTCACTATCAAGTGCTTCAAGCAAATCTTCATCGACAACATGCTTGCCTCTGGCAACATTAATAAGCACCGCATGATTTTGCAATTTACTTAGCAGTGATTTGTTAATGATACCCTGAGTGTGTTGGTTAAGTGGCAGCAAGCACACGAGATAATCAATTTGACCAAGCATGTCATCTAACCCCTGCTGTGTGTAATAGGTACTTACTTCAGCATCGTGTTTTTCACTATTAGACCAAGCACTCACTCTAAAGCCATTTGCGAGTAACCGCTTAGCACAGACTTTACCTAGTTCACCATAACCCAAAATACCCACATGTTGATGTGAATACGCTCGCTTTGGCTTCCAAGTACTGGCTGATTGTTTTAAATAATATTCTTTGAGTCTCAGCTTGTGTGCCAACACATGGGTCAACACGTACTCTGCCATATCATTTGCAAGATTATCATCAACAATTCTAACAACGGGGACGTGCGCCGCTATCTTCGTTAAGTCGATGCTATCAACGCCAGCCCCAAATGAAGAAACCGCTTTTAAATTTACCAGCTTAGGCCATAAGTCAGCAGGGGCATTCCAAGCCAGTACAAACTCAACGGCTTGGTAATCAGTGCACTCAGACCAAAGCTGCACGTCAACCTCTGGTAATAACGCTTGTAATCGGGCAATTAATTGGCTGCAATCTCGGCCTGTTACAGCTACAAGTAAAATCATTGTCTTCTCCATTTTGCCTCGTACTCGAAGCGCTCTTTAAAAAGTCACACAACTGCAACCTAACTGTCACAGCGAACTCTTACCCTAATCTCATCGCTGAATGCGTTTATGTTTGAGGTTTGTATGATCAGTGTTGATAAAGTAATAGAAGCAAATTTACCACAGTTAGAAAATTCACCAAAAGTAAAAGGCTTAGTAAAGAAAGGTCTGGGTTATTTATTACATGAGCAAGAGTTTGTTGCCTTTGGTGATGCATACCCACATTTACAAGGACTTGAGTTTGTAGAGCAAGTACTTGATGAGCTAGACTTTGACACGCGCTACAAGCCAAAGCAAATGGAACATATTCCTAGTGAAGATAATGTCGTTATTGTCGCTAACCACCCTATCGGCTCTCTTGATGCATTAGCGCTGATAAAAGTCTTATCAAGTGTACGCCCTGACTTAAAAGTCGTTGCAACCCGCATGCTGATGTCAATCACTCCGATGCACTCATTACTTCTTCCCGTTGATAACCTCTCTGGTACAAGCAAAAAGAAAGAGCTTGCTAATATCCAACAGCATTTAAAATCAGACGGTGCATTATTAATCTTTCCTGCAGGTGAGGTATCGCGCTTAAGTCCAACGGGAATTAAAGACTGTAAATGGAACAGTGGTTTTTTACGTATGGCAAAAAAAGCCAACGCACCTATTTTGCCTATTTACATCAAAGCGAAAAACAGCCCGTTATTCTACGGCACCTCAATGATCTACAAACCCTTAGCCAGTTTGTTATTAGTCAAAGAGATGTTTAAACAACGACAAAAATCATTAGAGTTTGAAATTGGCGCGTCCATCCCACCTGAGTCATATCTAATTGAAAATTTAAAAGATAAAGAAATAGCTCAGCTGATAAGAAAGCAGTTGTATCGACTTATCACTAAAAAACCGCTGCCGTTAAAAACGCAAACCCCCATTGCCAGTCCAGAGGCAACTAAAGACCTTAAAAAAGCCATTGAAGAGTGTGAGCTATTAGGTGAAACCTCTGATGGTATGAAAATTTACTTATACCAATACTGTGGTAGCTCACCGATTTTCCGTGAGCTAGGACGACTTCGTGAAATTGCGTTTCGTGCAGTCGGTGAAGGCAGCGGCAAACGCCGAGATATAGATAAATACGACATGGATTATCAACACCTTGTACTGTGGGATGCGAAGCAACTTGAACTAGTCGGCGCATACCGACTTGCCTGCGCACAAGACATTATAGAAAAACATGGCCGCAAAGGTTTATATACCGACAGCCTATTTAGCTACAGCGATGATATGGCGCCGTATTTTGAAAAAGGTATTGAGCTTGGTCGCAGCTTTGTGCAACCCAAATACTGGGGTAGAAAGAGCCTAGACTATTTGTGGTTCGGCATCGGCGCATTTGTGAACCGTTACCCGCAATACCGCTATTTGTTTGGTGCGGTCAGTGTATCTAATGCACTACCAGAACAAGCTAAATCGTTACTTGTTCACTATTACCAGCATTATTATGGTGCTAAACAAGTGTTAGCTATCCCCAATAATGAATATCGCCATACAGAATCTCAAAAGGAGCAATGTGCTCAGTTATTTGCTGGGAATGATATTAAAGAAGATTTTGTTGAACTTAAGCATGTGCTTGCCAATATTGGCGCGCAAGTCCCAACCCTATTCAAACAATACACTGAGCTTTGTGAGCTAGGAGGCGTGCAATTTTTAAGTTTTAGCATCGACCCTGAGTTTAATAACTGCATTGATGGTTTAGTGCTTGTCGACTTAGATAAAGTAAAAGCAAGTAAAGCCAAACGATACTTAGGACAGACACGCGAATAGTCGTTATAAAATAGCTAATACCAACCCGCAATAATACTTAATCATTTTGAGGGATTAAACCTGTCGCTAACTGCGTTAAAAATTTCTCATTTAGAACAACTAAATAACGAAATTTTTGCCTTGTTATCAACGAGGTTTTATTGCCTCAAAATAGACTACTTAATTAAGCGGATTAGTATAAAAGAAAAAGTCGGCATGTTGCCGACTTTTTTTTAACTAAAGATATTGCGAAGCGCAGCTAAATATATTTGCTCAATAGTTTTTAAATCTGTGATGGGAACGTGTTCATTAACTTGATGAATGGTATGGTTTCGCACACCACATTCAATCACTTGCGTGTGCTCATTAGCAAAAAAGCGGCCATCTGATGTACCACCACTGGTACTAAGCATAGGGAAGCTGCCAGTTACTTCATGCACGGCTTGTTCAAGCTGCTGCAATAAGCAATTGCTGGCTTGATGCAGAGTATAAAATGATTCACACGGGCGTTCCCAAACAAGCGTTAGCTGTGATGCTAAATCCGTCAATGCAAACTGAATTTCTTCTTTGATGTCTTTACTTTTATAGCCATGACTATAACGTACGTTAAACGTGAGCTCACATTGAGCAGGAACAAGATTATCTACCACATTGGCAATATTAATTCCGGTCACTTGCAGTGTTGTAGCCGAACTGGCTTCATCTTTGTGCCAGCTAATTGCCGTTAGGCGCTTCACAACCTCTGCACTTAAATGCGCTGCGTTTATAGTGTTTGCTGGATAGGCAACATGCCCAGCTTTACCTTGAATAGATAATCGAGCAGACAATGCACCCCGTCTGCCATTTTTAATGGTATCACCCACATGCAAATGACTCGTCGGCTCGCCTACCAAGCAACCATCTAGCACAACACCTTGTTTGGCTAACCGCTCAGCAATCAGTAAGGAGCCGTATTCAGCTTCGCCCTCTTCATCTGAGGTAATTAACCAGTAAAATGTGCCGCGTTTATTACTATTTTGCGCTAAAAAACGTTTGGTTGCGCAAAGCATTGCAGCAACGCCGCCTTTCATATCTGCTGCGCCACGGCCATAGACACTGCCATCCACTATCTCGCCACTAAAAGGATCAACTCGCCAATCACCTTGTGCAGCAGGTACCACATCAATATGGCCAGAAAAAGCAACGATAGGGCCTTCTCCAAAAGTGATTTTAGCAATTAAATTAGTTACATGATTAAAACTAAATACTTCACAATCAAAGCCGAGCTGGCTTAAGTTATCTTCAAGCCAATCAATTGCACCAGCTTGAGCGGGCGTTACCGATTTAAATCGGATCAAGGTTTGTAATGTTTCTACCACCTCTGATTGCACTACTGAGCGCGTTGCTAATCCTGCATTTGATATCAAACTCATAATAACCCTAGTCAGTTAGAAAGCTTGGGTTATTACAACGAGAGATTATGACCTCAGTGTGAAACTTAAATTAATGATTTCCTTCTTCGATCAGGGTTTCTTGGGTCACCTTAGCAATGTCTTTGTCTTCTTTGGTTAATTGTGTTCGTTGCCAACGACCAGCTGCGAACCAAAGATAAGTAATAATCGCCACAAGTACATTAGTAATAGCAAACGAATACCATATGCCCTGTGGTCCAAGTGAAGTATGCTTTGACAAAATATAAGCGGTAGGAAATTGAATAACGCATTGCGAAAGCAGTGACACAACCATAGCATTGAGCATGTTTCCTGAAGCCCTAAATGCAGCAACTACGCAAAGCTGCACGCCTATTCCGCCCCAAGTTAAACACATAACACGAATGAACTCTGCGCCACCAGCAATCACAGACTCATCATCAGGAATGAAAAAAGCCACAAAGTATTCAGCAAACAGATAAACAACAACGCCCACTAATGTTAGGCCTAGTAACCCCCAAAGCGAGGCTAAACGTGTTATTTGTGCTGCACGCTGTGGATTTCTTGCCCCCATGTTTTGACCAACCAAGGTTGAAACAGCCATTGAAAGACCCATTGCAGGGATCATTACCATTTGCAAAATATTAGAGCCAACACCATAAGAGGCAATGGTGTGTGTACCAAAGCTTGCCACCAAAAACGACATAATGATTAAACCAAAGGCTCGCGCAGAGAGTTCAACCGAGCCAGGAGCCCCTAAAAAGAAAGCCTGCTTCATATATTGCCAGTCTGGTTTAAAGCTAGAGAGTTTAAGTTGGATGCCGTGGCGGCCTCGCAAAAACACCCATACCCCGATTGCAGCCGCTAAGCTTTGCGTGATTAGTGTGGCTAGTGCAGCCCCCATTACGCCAAATCCAGCAAAGTCACCAAAACCAAAAATCAGTAAAGGGTCGAGCACAAAATTGAGTAATACAGTAGCGCTTACAATATAAAGCGGTACCTTGGTTTGCCCTATGCCACGCATTAAGGCTTGAAACATGGCATAAATAAATACAAACACAACGCCAATAAAAGATACATGCATAAATTTAAGCGCATCACCAAACACTTGATCTTCAACACCTAATAAAGTCAAAAAGTAAGGAGAAAGCACATAGCCTATTAAACCAAGTATGGTTGCGGTAATTGTCACCATTAACATAGTTTGGGCAGCAACATGGTTTACCTTATCTTGCTGACCAGCTCCCATGTATTGAGCGGATAAAATAGCGCCCGCCATTGCCAACCCAGAACCAATAGCAATCACTAAAAAAGTGACCGGCATACTGACAGAAACGGCAGCCACTTGCTCAGCCCCTAAGCGCCCTACCCAAAATGAATCGGTCAGTTGATAAGCCGACTGCAAAATATTGATTAAGATGATCGGGATACCTAATTTAAGTAGCGCTTTTGAAATCGAGCCATGAAGAAATAAATGCTGAGGATCAGCCATGAAAAACACCTAAAAAGCAAATAACACCGTTAGTTTACCAGCCACAACTGAATATAGAGTCAATAAGAGTCAATCTTTTTTTTGCTGTACCTGTTTAAAAACTTAATCTAAATCAATAAATGGCTTCACTTAGTTCAAACATTTTTGAAACTTTGATCTAGAACAGGTTTTGTCCGCTTCAAGTTAGTAATAATAGCCTCAACCAAATAAGACAAGTAGTTCGCGGAGAACAACATGAAAACTAAATTAAGCATTGCATTACTTACTTCACTATTAGCACTCTCTCCTGTTGCAAACGCAAACTTAAGCGTGAACGTAGGTGCAATTAATGTAAACCCTGATAACGACAGCTCAAAAATCAATGAAGCACCAACGTTAGGTCTACGTGCAGATGATGATACTCAGCTAGGTATTACTGTAGATTATGCGCTTGATGACAATTGGGTAATTGAATTAGTAGCAGCAACACCTTTTAGTCATGATGTTCAAGGTGCAGGTGGTTTAGCAGGTAACAAAATTGCGAAAATCAAACATTTACCACCAACACTTTTAGCGCAATACCACTTCTTAGACTCAACGTATAAGTTTCGTCCATTTGTGGGTGTAGGCGTAAACTATACTGTTTTCTTTGATGAAGAGCCTTCAGCTGCACTAAAAGCAACACTAGGTACTGACGACGTAGAAGTTAAACTAGATGATTCATTTGGCTTTGCAGCTCAAGCTGGTTTTAACTACATGATGAGTGAAAACTGGGGCCTTCATGGCATGGTTTCACTAATCGACATCGATACAGATGCAACTGTTTATGCTGACGGCGCAAAAGCGTTAACTTCAACTGTAGAAATCGACCCGGTTGTTGCTATGTTCGGTGTTAAATACAAATTCTAACTTTCATTTTGTGAAAGCCCATACGCACAAAAAGGCCATTTATTGGCCTTTTTTATTTTCTCCTGACTCATAACTCATCTTATAAAAACAGTTCAATTATTAGACAAAAACATATTCTAATGAATTTGGACTACACTTCAAAAATACAACGCGCCTTTTTATTAGTTTTTAAATTTCATTTAGTTAAACAACCACTATATTGAGATTTGTCACTTCAATATCTGAATTTTCAGAGCCAAAGACGTGTTGTTCCTATTCACTCACGATTATAAAATGAGTGTAATAATTTTGACCTATTTAATGTAAATTAGTTGTCAGCGTGAGGTGTTAATTGAAAATAGCTTTCTATTCTTTGGTTTTAATTCTTTGCGCAGCTTTGACATCGTGCAAAGTCAAAGACCCTAGCGAAGATAAACCAGAACAACTAAAGAAAGATTCAATTAGTGACCGTGAAGCATTAATTGCCGGCACTGCTGACATCGAATTTTCAGTAATAGATGAAAATCAAGCGCCTCTTAGCAACGTCACTATTACAGTAACGGGTCAAGAATATCTCTCAGATACAAATGGTCGTGTTTCTATCAATAACCTTTCATTTGGTAACCATGCAGTTTTCATTTCACAAGAAGGCTATTTTCCCAAAGCCGGCATTTTAGTGAATCAACCTAACTTTTTGACCTCTCAAATTCAATTAGAAACAAAACCTGCCAACTCAAAAAGCTTACTCTTTGCAGGTGATACTATGTTTGGTCGACGCTTCCTAGATCCTAAACTAGATACCATGGGTACATCAGTGCCTGATGTTAGTAATGCGCTAATTAGACCAGACTCAGCACGAGAAGACAGCATTGCAATTACGACCCAAGTGGCGGCACTTTTTCGAGCGGCTGACTTTTCATCAGTAAATCTTGAGTCGCCAGTGACGACAATGCCAACAAGTGTACACCCAACCAAAGAATTCAGTTTTTTTTCACTACCAGAATCAGTGCAAAGCCTATCAGAGATTGGTATTGACTATGTTGGTCTTGGGAATAATCACATCTATGACTATTTACAAAATGGCCTTGAAGATACTTTACTTGAAGTCTCAAGTGCAGGGTTTCTTAATAGCGGCGCTGGTCTTAACGAAACTGAAGCATTCAAAACAGTTTCGCATAACCTTGAAGATGTTACCTTAACGCTTTTTGCAGCAACCACAATTACAGGGAGAGAACATCAATACACCTATGTTGCTGATGAAAATAAAGGTGGGGCTGCAGATTTAACTAACTCAGCAGAGGTAAAAGCTGTACTTGAGCAACTTAACGCTAATGATTTTGTAATCGCGCAAATGCACGGCGGTGATGAATACTCATATACACCTTCACCCTATATTGGTAGTCGATTTGAAGTTCTTTCATCGCAGAACACCGATTTATTAATTGGTCATCATCCTCATATTGCTCAAGGGTTTGCTGTATATAACGGAATACCTGCGGTATTAGGTTTAGGCAATTTTGTATTTGACCAACCGAGACTTGACACTTTGTTAGGTCTTGCTGTGATGCTAGATCTTGATACTCAAAGCCAAACTATTAATCGCGGCTTTGCCTACCCAATATATTTAGAGGATTATAAGCCTCGATTCACAAACGGTTTTTTAAGTCATTATTTATTGAGAAGAATCGCCGAGCTTTCTGATGATAATATTACCCTTATCCCTCGTGAAAACTACGCAGAAATATACTTTACAGCAAATCAAGCAAGTAAAAGTTCTCAGCAAGTAACCATAGAGGTTGACGCGACTACAGACATCATCGATTTAAGACAGTATTCGCCATCTTCAGCAGCCTATGTTTCTTCTATTGAAGTGAACAATGAAGCACTTGATAGCCTTTTACTTGGCCGCGATATTATGGTGTTTGGTGATTTTGAAGATTGGGACAATGACACCGAAGCCTTTGAAGTAAGTCGATGGGATCACAGCAGTGAAAGTGTTTTACCTTGTACTGATAAGCCACTTAATGGCTTGCAGGCTCTGTGCTCAACGCGTGATAAGTTTGATAATACCCCTTCTATCATTCCATTTAGACATACAATGCGAGTCATGGAATTAACCGACGGATCAGGCGAACTTGATCTTAGTAAAGACTTTTCGTTACTGACCTATTTGCAGTCAGAGAACGGGGGGCAGCTCGAAGCGTTATTGACCTACACCACTGAAATAGATGACCTTACCTTTGCTGAAAACAGTGTTCCAGTCAGCGAAGGAGGCGATCAGCCATGGCACGCTTTTAGTCATGATTTTAGTTTACCTTCAGATGAACAGACGCTTGGGCCTAAAGAGCTCCCCCCTCGTGGCGTTAAGTTACAGTTTAGGCACTATCCACCCAATACAGGTGAAGCAATCACTCGCTTAGATGATGTCGCTATGATTAGCTGGCAGCAAAGTATTAATCTAGAAAACGGACAATGGAAGACCGATAAAATGCACGGTTTCGACTTTTTAAAAGTCAATTCAAGTGGTGAGGTTAGTTTAAAGCTTACATTCACTGTACTTGATTAAGGAGGAATTTTGGCCGCACTACAACAGCTGTTGCGATTAGCGCGACAAAGAGCCTTTTGGTTCACTGTTTTCTTATTTGCGATTGTGCTTTTTAGTAACCTGCTGAATATATTTCAAGCAAGTGATGCATTTTTCTATAAAAAAATAAGCTCATTTAGCAGCACTCAGCAAACAAACGTCGTACTCATCACGAGTGAAAGCCTCAGTGCTAATCATTCAGACTTAGTCACTCAGCTAGCCGAGTATCAGCCAAGATCAATCATTATCTTAGCTGATGAGCCACTACAACCTGTGATCAAGGAAGGGGTTTTCTACCCTTATGACGGTAGTAAGTATTGCATGCCAAAAGTAGAGATTTGGGCAACCTATCAAATGCGTATCCCTGCTGCTGATAACCTTAAATGTGAAAGTGTCTGGCAAGCAGTTTTTAATTATAACCATGACAAATCTAGATTGATTAACTTTAGGTTAGACGTATCTGCACTTCCTAAATTTTCTGCTAAGCGAGTACTTAACTACGACGTTATGAGTGAACAACTCGAAAATAAAGTAATCATTGTTGGTCAACAAGCAGCAGAGTTTAATGTAAATATACATGCTCCTAAACTTGAGGGTTTAAATGATCCTTTACTTCTTTTTGCTTATATCGCTGATAGTCTTGATAAAAATAGAACTGTAAATGATCTGAATTTTGCTATATCGATAGTATTTGCGCTGGTATTTGTATTTGCTTTACTGTTTTTCTATCAAAAAATATCTATAAGTTATTCATTTCTAGTCGCTTTCGGCATAACTATATTTTGGTGTGCAGCCGGCTACTTTTTAGTGAACTTTACAAAGCTTTTCATCCCAATTGGCCAATACATCATACTGACATTTTCGACTTTAGTGTGGGTTGTGGTGGCTCGCAAAATTACT
Source organism: Pseudoalteromonas shioyasakiensis (assembly GCF_019134595.1). Classification (NCBI taxonomy): domain Bacteria; kingdom Pseudomonadati; phylum Pseudomonadota; class Gammaproteobacteria; order Alteromonadales; family Pseudoalteromonadaceae; genus Pseudoalteromonas; species Pseudoalteromonas shioyasakiensis. Next base: position 2,544,339 of record NZ_CP077770.1, read on the forward strand.
GAAGACAAAGAACTCACGACCGATGTCAATAACATCCAGCAAATGATGATGGGCCGTTATATTCCGCAAAGCTTTATTGAGCATCCATCTCCGTGGGATCCTATTATTCAATTAATTAGTCAGCAATTAGATCTGGAGAAATCAATTTTTCTTGCCCGAAAAGAAGACGATCACCGAGTAGTCGAAATTCGCGCAATAAATTGCCAACTAGATGATATTCAAGAAATGAGGCGAGACTATCAACGCACACCTTACAGTAATGCGTTAAAGTCTTTAGGCATTGTGAAAATTAATCGTCCTTTTTTTAAACAAATTATTGACGGTGAAATCGAATTCATTGCACCACTTGTATACGCTGGTGATGTGCGTGGCTTTTGGGCACTATCAATTGTCCCAAACCAAGGCTTTAATCAGCAGGCGTTTGAAAAAAACGTTAATAAGTTTGCTGCCCAGGTTGCTGAGCTGCTATTCCATTACCATATTTTTAAAACTACACAGGCTAAGAATCGTACTCTAATTAATAGACTACTGACATTTAAGCTTCATGAGTCAGTTAGTCAGAAGGTGAAAAGCTCACTTAACGAAATGGAGCAAAAGCTAACCACCTTAGAGATGGTATTTAACCACACAAGCCCTGCGACTGTTTTATTTAACTTGTTTGGTCAAATTATTCAAACCAATGCTTCTTTAGAACGCTTTGCTAAGCAGCACCAAATTGCTATTTTTGAAACGACAGCCCTTGATCTACTTTGTCGAAGCTGCGCACTTGATATCGAAACGGCAAAAGGAAAATTACGCTACATAACCTTAAATAAAGCGACTGTTGAATTACCTGCATACCTAGGTAAGCAGCCTTACACGCTTATTATTAGAGCGCTTCATTCCGATAACACACAAACCGCCTCAGGAGCGCCTTTTCAAGTGTCAGGAATACTATTTGAGTTTATTAAAGACACTTCTGAAGCAGTTCTAGAGGATAAGCTCTAATGGACTTTGTTTTAGCGCTTTTCCCTGCAGGTAGCGGACTGGGTCAATCAGTTATTACAACAGTTTGGGTCGGCACTGTTGTTGTATGCCTACTCAATTTGCGCTTTGGTTTTCCACTTACAGGCCTTGTAGTCCCTGGTTATATTGTGCCTCTACTCATAATTAGCCCCACTTCAGCGGTAGTTATCATCATAGAAGCTATTGTTGTGTATGGGTTTATGCGACTGGGTGCAAGTTACTTGATGGAGCGCTTTGGTTATAGCGAAATGTTTGGCAGAGATCGCTTTTTTGCCATCATCTTAATCAGTATCTTAGTCCGTGTATGCATGGATACCTTGTTTTGGCCGTTAATTGCAAACCAATTAAGTCAATGGGATATCACCTTTGATTATGCTTCACAGCTCTATTCCCTAGGTCTGATCATTATCGCTTTAACAGCCAATGTAATGTGGAATGGGGGCTTTAAATATGGCTTAAAAGTGACTTTTATTCAGTTACTTATTACATTTATTCTCGTACGTTTTGTGCTCATGCCTTTTACAAACTTTAGTATTGCTAATTTGGGTATTATGTACGAAGCCGTCGCTGCGTCGATTATTGCAGCTCCCAAAGCCTATATCATCCTAGTTATTACCGCTTTTCTTGCCTCTCGCGCAAATATTAAATATGGCTGGGAGTTTAACGGTATCATGCTGCCTGCGTTATTAGCTTTACAGCTGACGCAACCAAGTAAAATTTTAACCTCATTTATAGAAACTGCCGTTATATTAGCGGTAGGTAGCTCCCTTATTCATTACACTCGCCTCAAGCATGCACATATCGAAGGTGCCAGATTATTGATGCTATTTTTTACCATAGGCTTTGTTTTTAAGCTTATTTTAAACTATTTCGTCGTTTGGTTCTTTCCAACGGTTAAAGTGACCGACACCTTTGCATTTGGGTACATGCTTGCCACCTTGCTTGCCCTTAAAATTTATCAAAAAAATACGTTGGGCTTGGTACTTAGGGCTACTTTTCAAACTTCTGTCATAGGTGGAAGCCTTGCTATTATTGTTGGCTTTTTAGTTATGCTTATACCTTCTTTACTAATAAAACAAAGTATTAGCCCTGAAGCAGAAAACTTACAAGTTATCACGCTCAATCAACAAGTGAGTCAGTACAAAAGCTATTTATATACCACTCGCTCAAACAAAGTAACGGTAAGTAGCTATAAAGCAAGCCAAGCGGTGTCTGACTTCAAATATGCTGTTTATCAATTGAACCAAGCCATCGAGAATAAACAAAAACCGGGCCACCTCAGTGCGTTGTTCAACGCTATCGGCTTTAAGCTTGTGAGTGATGAAAATTATGTTTATCTAATCGATATTGTTGAAGATCAACAACGTGGGTTATTTGTGATTAATAAAACACCACAAAAAAATTTAATCATCACTGTGCCTTACCCTATAACTGAAGGCCTTGCGAGTGACTCAGCAGCTCTTATCTTCCAGCATTTAAAAAGCAAGGCTCTTGTTTTTGGCGCAACAAAAACACCTCAAGTAACGTTAGCAAAAGAAAATCAACAAAGCGCATTTTACCAGGCTTTTATCAATGTATTAGAAATTAATGAGTTGTTACAGGTACGCGAATCAAATCGTTATACTGCCGCTTTACTCAAGAGCACGCCTAGTGATGTAAAAAGCCAATATTGGATTTTTAATCGACTTCCAGATTCTATAAGTCAGCGCGAGATCCATGAATTTTTAGGCAGTGAAGCAACTTTTTTTGGCAAAGCGGCGCAAAGTAGTTTACCCGCAACAGACTTTACGGGCTCTATGCTTGAGGTCTTTCTTGATGGAGATAATTACACCAATATTTTGGCGTATATCTACCGTGAAAATTATCGCTATAGTAACTTAAAACTTAATACAATTAATGAAGATATGGCCCAAATTGTCGATAACTTTTCCGCTTATATCAGCAGTAAAGGCAGTCTCAATTATCAGCCATTAACAGACAGCCAAGTAGCCCTTTGGGAATTTGAAGTCTTAACACCACTTTATAGGTTAATTGAACAAATTGGCAACACATCACTTAATGAAGATGTTTTAAATCATCTTAAGCAAATAAATAGTACAGCCGAATTACTGGATTATCAGCTACAACTTGTACAAAATAATAATGGACGATACCTACTGCTTGGCCCATTGCAAAATGATGATGCCGAGGCTCTTGGGCAAGGCTTATATGCATTTTCACTGAGTAAGCATGAAGCAATCAGTTTGAGTGTTCCAAGGCCAATATTCGAAGGTAATACGTTAAGTTTCGCAAGTGGGCTTTTCACTAATTCAAATGCTGCTAACTTATTAATTGCAGGTGCACATCCTTATGCGCACCCAAAGGCTAATGTACTAGCAGCGAATAATGTCGACTCATTATTCAATGTTGTTCATCAAAGTTATTCACGCTTTAAAGCACAACAACCAAGCTTAAATATACAAATTCGTAGCCACAGTGCACCGTCATGGATCCGCCCTAACGCGATAGCATTTTCAAACACCCAAGTAAGAGATATCGCAAAACCTCTCATGGAAAAACTCGCGAAAGACTTAAGCAGCTTGGGAGTTAGCTACCAAGTGGTCGAAGGTCACAAAGCCACTCGTGGACTTGAAATAGGTAGTTCCCCACAGTACGGATATCAACAGTTTAATGCAAACAGTGAACTAGCAACTTTGTGGATCGCGTCTGATTTTAAAGAACAGTTTTCAATTGATCAAAATAGCCTTTTGATGCGGCTCCTTGCTATTTCGACTAAACCGACTGTAACGACTATTAATCTGGCTACTTTATCACCATCTAACTGGGCTGCGCTCAATAATGTGGATAAACAAGTAATCCAGCGAAAGATTAATAAATATTCTACTGATAAAGAAATTGCGATCTTAAAAACAATATGTTTAGAACTAAATGAATGTGTATTACAAACAATAAAATTAGAGCAGTTGAATAAATTCGCCTTGATGATCAAAAAACAAAATACCCTAATTGCTATATACAATCCGGCTAGTAATCAGCTGATTGATATGGATGTTTTTAACAACATGATGGTTGGAGGCTTTAATGTATCTAATTAAACGCCTCTTCGCCATTTTGGCTATTATCACGGTTTTATTAGTCGCCCTGTTTGCTTGGAATAGCTTTTTGATTTGGTTGGATTCAGCTGAGCCAGTTAATCCACAAGCAAGTAAAGAAACTCGTTCTAAAGTACAGTGGTTAAATACTAAAAAGCCACTGAATTACACATTTTCTAACCAGCGGACTCACTCACTGCGTATACTTTCAAATGCGGTCTTTGATCAATCGGTAACGCTTGATCAACCGGTAAACTATGCCATCAAATATACACTTTATAATGATAAAAAAGAGGTGATTTTTGATGAAATTTACCACCATGCTTCAAAGCTAGTTAATAACAGTGAAGAGCAACAAATTAAGCAGATTATTGAAAATAAGCAATCCCTTAATGTTGCTTCTGGGCAATCATTTTACCTACCTATCGCTCATTACCCTGAGGCAAAAAGCCTAGCTTTATTACTTATTCCTGAAGAAAAATCAATTCAAGGCGTGGTAGTTAGAGTGCATGCAAAAACCCCTGACCAAAACGTTGATCCACTTAATAGTTGGTTAAAAAGACCAGTAGATAGACGTAAGCGTGCGACTGATTATCTCACCATGGGTGAAAATACGTTAACAAATACTGAAATAGCGAATGCAATGGCATTTTGGTGGCAAAAAATTGCACCACAGGGTATTCCTGGAATCGACTTTAAGTCAGACATTTTATACGAAACCTTACCGTATAATGTGATTACCTATGACTTCAATCAGCAGCAATACAGCCTTGCAGCCTATTACACTAATGAAAGCTTATGTGCCAGTATTAGGTTAGATAACAGTGATAGCTTGATTTTCACCGTCAGTAATAACCAGAATCCCCCTTCATTGGTCTGGTATGACAAGCTTCAGTTTGAAGCACCAAAAGAAATAAGCTTTACTCAAACTGATGAAGCAAACACTTACAAAACCCCATTGCTCAATGCGGGACTCCTTACAATTTGCAGTGAAGAAGAGTTATTAACTCAATGGCGAGCAGAGTCAGGGGCTGTTATTTTAACAAGTTATGCTGGCAGTTATTTGATAAATCCTAAAGCCTCAGTTGAATTTGATATTGTCCCTGCAAGTCATCTTAATTTAGAACTTAGAGCATTAAAGAGCAGCCAATTACACGTTACTTTATACGACAAAAATAAAAAACAAATCGAGCGATATGCCGTCACTATAAAAGGGGAAGCATCTAAGTTCGATCGCTTAATTGCTAATAACACCCAAAGGCAAGCGGTAGGCATGCTCACATCGTATTACCTACGTACACCGCAACAAGCACACTCTATTAAAGTTGAATCTAGCGACGATGTATACCTGCGTGTAAAGTCAAGACTCGCAAACTTTCATTATCAACGCCGCACTGCACATCAACCACTTACCACTGAATCAACAGATGGCTTTTATGATATTGCAGCCTGGTATGAACAACAAGCAAGTAACCATTACGAGTTGGCGCAGCGAGAAAACTTTGTAAATATTCGTACTTTCACCCCACCTAGAGATATTGATGAAACAACAACATACTACCAATCTAAGGAGTTATTTAATATTTTACCATTATCAAATGTGGCACTTGGTTTAAGCCCCAGCAGATACTATGAAAAGCCAGAGCCAGCACAAGAATTTAATTTTGGGATCTATAATAACAATCACTACTTCCCCTCTTCTGTCGAAAACGATAATCGACTGATATTCAAACTAAATAACAGTAGTGCTAATGAAGTCAAAATGGCTGATATCTCTTTGCCAGAAAAAATGAAATTGATTGAAAAGTCGAATACTGTTTATCAAAATTGGTATGGTCATCGCCCTTGGGTAAAACAACGCCTATACCAATTAAATAAAAATAAACCGATTAAGCTGCTTTATGATAAGAAAAAGCACCCAACTAGCATTGTTGTAAAAGCATTTCGTACTCAAAGTAATAAACCAATTACATTAAGTATTGATCATATTGCTAATTACAAACTTGGCCTAACAAGTGAATATAGTATTGCGAAACAAAGCTATCAGTTGCATAGCTCTGAATTATTATCGTCATTTTTAATTCACCCCAAAAAGAGCCAATTAACTAGCTATCCTAGCGTTACATTCAAAGTCGCTAATGATATAGAGTTTTTACAGTCCGTGAATTTAACCTCTTCCGAAACGATCTGGCTATCTATACTTGAAGAGTACCCAGTAAAGGATCGAAAAGTAAGGTGGTGGAATAATGAACAATAAAATTATCGTTTCTGTTCTTATGTTATTTACCGCTGCATGTTGTGAGGCCGCTCAGCTAGAAAAGCTCACGTCTAGCCTACAAGTTTGGTTGAATAACCAACAGCGTGTACCTGAGCATTTTTCCTTTAGCAATGGTGCTTTGGTTGCCAAAAATTCTTTGGACTCTGGGGGGGAGATACATTTTAAAGCAAAAGGCAAAGCCTGTATTTCTTATGCTCCGCATAGATATTTTGATAAACACACATTACTAATTGCTAAAGCCTTATTTAGTGAGTGCCAAGTGCTATTGACCAATACGAAGCACCGAAATAGCCGTGATACTCATGGCAAGATAATTGATTTTGGCAAATATAAAAATAGCAGTAGTAACGCATTTATACTTGCGTATAGCAGTACAATTGAATCATTTTCGATTTTTCAAATCCATGGATTTGCAAAGGAAAAGCGAACCACAGAGCAAGGACGAAAAGCAGATATCATTTTAAGCGAAGGCCATGTATCCGCGTCTAAACGAACTTTAAATATTGCTAAATGCCTTAACAATAAACTAGGTATTAATGCATTTGTTTATGGGCGCGATGTGCATGAGTTGGGCGGAACACACAATGTTCTTAATTCGCTGGCTCCTGTTAATAGTCAGTTTTTCCATATCGAGTTAAGTCGCCAGCTGCGAGAGCAGCTAATAACTAACAACCAACTTTTAACGCAGTTTAGCCTATGCCTTATTTCATAATAGCCTTCTTAACATTAACACTGCTAGCCTTTAAACCTGCTTTTGCAGTACAACAAGAGCATGCTGTACTGCAGCCTCCTATTTGGTTAAAAACATCTCCAAAGCTAGACGTGTTAGCCACTACACAAACGATGCAATTTGATTCGTATGAACATCAATATTTATGGCTACCCGAAGGACACTGGTTAGAGTTCAATCCTGAATTATTTGATAAGTTCATTATGAGTGTCGGCAATACACAGTATATCCAGCAACGGATCCAAGTGGATCGTGACTTATTATGTTTAGAAAAGCGCTGTCAGCTTCCTGCGCTTGGACATAACCGTGTTGTTGCAATTCAAAACCGCCAAGATGTGCAGGCTAAGTTTTCTGCGCAAGTTGGTCACTATAAAACCACTGTTGATAGCTTTAAACGAGCCCTAAAACTTGCCAAGCCATCAATATTACTCTCTTCGAGAAAAGGCAGCGAACGGTTTTATCAATTCGATAAAGGTGATGAGGTCACTCTATATTTTCCTGATGCAAAAAAAATTAAGCTTTCGGTCAGAAAAAATATGGAGTCATTAGATAGTCATGGTGCTGTCTACGCGTACACAGATGAAGTTCTTACTGCAAAAGTTAATATCATCAATAACCCGGCCCTTGAATACCACAACCAACAGATAGGCCTGGTGAATAGTGACTATTTAGCTATTGATGCGGGGCAATATTTAACCATAAAAAGCCAAGCCGATGCGTATATAAAAATATCGCAAAGCCACAGAGCCATATACGATGATTCGACAGCCATAAAAGTCGAAGAAAAACTACTGCTTCCCTACTGGTTAAAAACTGCCAATGATGCAATGGAATCAGTTTACAACGAGTATTCGCTTAATGTTTTTAGTGACAGCGTATTTACAAAAAATAACTCCCTCGCTGTTAAGCGCTACTATGATTTGCTTGGCTTAATGTCCACACAAACTTTACTAAAAGGGAGTAGTGTCGTTCATGCTTCGAGCCCATCAAAAAAACTGCTAATTAATGAACTTGAAGAGCAGCGATTAGTTGATGATCAGTTTTATCCTCGCATTAATAAACAGGTCAGACATATTACGTCACTTTCACAGATGACTTTAAATTTTGACTTATCAAGCCAAAAAAGAGTCACACCGTGGCTAACCTTCGTTGCCCGTAGTAATAAAGATAGTCAATTTAAGCTTAATGTCGGTGATAAAAGCTGGTTGGTTAATATTAAAGCGACACAAGAATACCAAACAATTCATGTCTCAGTGCCACTAGACAGCAAAACGATGACCATTCAGAAAACCACTGATGATGTGCCAAGTATTGATTTTGCTGTTTATGCTCGAACACTTACAGATTTTCCAAGTAATGAAGTACTTTATTTACAACCGGGAACCCTTTCTGAAAAAAGCCCTATTACAGCACAGCTAATAACAGAGCACTTAAGGAAATTGTATAGTGATTATTTAGCGCTAATAGAGCCTTATGCCCCAGCAAGAATAAAAACTAAATTACTTAATTGGCAGCAATCTTTGCTGACAGCCAAAGATCTGGCTAAGTCTGCACCTCTAGATGCGCTTGCCTTTTTAAAACCATTAACCCAAAACCCAAACCCACAGGTAGCTGTTGAAGCATGGCAAATTAAAATAAGTATTTTGCGTGAACAACAACAGTTTCATCTTGCTACCAGTTACTTAGAAGGACTTTATAAGAGTACTCAACAAAGGGAGTTACAAGAGTTTGCTTTAAGGTCTCTATTAGATACCTACCAGGCTGAACACCAAGAAATAAAGTTGTTTGCGTTATGTGCCGGTAACCAAAGCTTATTGGAAGAATGTAATAGTATTCTCACCAAATTTGCGACTAAACAACAGAAAAATAGACTCGCATTATGGCTTTTAAATAAAAAGGATAAAACTCATACAACTAAGCAAGCTTATATGGCACTGAACTACCACAGTTTAAGTCCCGGTTTCAAAGCTGAAGATAAGCAATATGAGTTACTTTCAGGTGCCCAAGAAACGTTAATTAACTCTAGTGGAAAGTTGCAAAGCACAGTGCTTTCTCAGCACATGCCATGGAAGTACACTGCATTAGAAGCGGTTCATTTGAGTATAAAAGCGCGCACAGAAGCCAAGCAAAATGGCGAGTATCAAACTGCTTGGTTAATGGCTGATAGTCAGTACCAACATAAATTAATGCCCATTTACAGCGATATCCCGTCGACAACACTCATTGTTGAAAGTCAAAAAGCAACGTCGGTTGCCTCAACAATGATTGTGAGTCTGCAAGCTGGAGAAACACTTACTTTATCAGCTGATCACAAAGCCTTTATAGAGGTTCAAAATATACCTGATGCGTTATATGAGGCTTTTGATTACCGCTCTGATGCTGCAAACCAGTTTATTACAGGCGATATTATGTCATTAATTTATGCCTATGATGCATCACAAAATGACTTGTTAATTAATGGTTTATACCTATTATCTAAAAAGCGTTTAAACAATAATGAATACACGCAACTATTACAGCGAATAGCCACAATTCCAGCGAGTGCCTCATCGACCTTTTTACAAAATAGAATAGAAAGCTTTGGTCATTGGCAACCCTTAGAAAGCCTAATCGATTATGCAGGTACGCGTCTTTTTAATATTCAAAGTTCAGCACAAACCAGTTTTGCCGATAGGTTTAACCAATTCAAGACGCATCTATACAATAATGATGGTTTATTGATTCGACCATTTCATACCCTTTATATAGATTTGGCTGAAACAGAGGGAGAACAAATTCGCTTTGTCTTTAATTTTTCTACCGCAGAGCTTGCCCAAGCTAATGTAGCAAACTTATCTATTCAACTAGCTAATTCTCTAAAAGTGTGGTCTGTTACCGAGCAACAAAGTATTCCCTTTACCTTTAATAAGCGGGAGTTAGATAACAACGTCATTGCCTTACACTGGCTTAACCCCTATTTATCTCAACAACTAAAAGTTGAAGTACAGCAATATACTGCGGGTCGATGGAGAAAGTTAGAATTACCAACAACGCTACTTTTTTATTCGGTTATTCCCTCTACCCCTTTGCTTGCAACATTAAATGCAGATCGTTTAATCAAGTTAGAAAAGATGAACAGCTATAGTCGAAGCGAGCGACAGTTTTTTCACCCTGCAGGGAAAATTGAAGTCAAATCTGCGGAGCTTGAACACGTAAGACTATATACTTGGGAGCTTAGTGATCTGAATAATAAGATTTCAGAGTTCACACAAGCGCAAGTTCCCTTGCCTGACTTAGTTACATATATAGCACCAAAAAAGCAAACAATAGTAAGTGAACAAAAATCATTTCAAAGTGATGATCTTAATTGGCAAGGTTTTATAAAGTATGATCAACAAGAAATATTTCAAACCGCTGAAAATATTGCAACCCGACAAGACATTGATATTGGCGCACGTTTGCGTTTTAACGACGATAATGATTGGTACCAATTAGAAGGTTATTACTCTTTTAGTAAAGAACAAGCGGATTTGATTGCGCTCAATGGTTACTATTCATGGCAAGATAATACAACCCCTTGGTATGTTGATGCGCAAATTCAAAGCCGTTGGCAACCTAGTCATAATGGATTTGATCTTCAATATGCCCTTGATGGCAGTCTCAGTGTAGGACAAAAATGGCAACGTGATTCTACGCATCGTCATCAATGGCAGCTAACTCCATTTATTCGTTACAGTAGCGCTGATTTAAATGATTACCTCAGTGATGACCTAATTAATTCAAATGTTTTTAATTTTTATCGAGAAAACCATGCATCGGGGTGGCAAGGGTTTTACCAATACCGTTATCAACCTTGGGTCGATAATTATTTAAATTTCGGCGTATCATCAAGCTCAAATGATGATTGGACGAGCTTGGACTATCTGCGCTTCAACACCAGTTGGAATCAATACTATCATGATCACATTTTCCAGCTTGGCATTGATAGCTATTACCGCTTTAAAGATGACAACCGTGCTACAGCCACGTGGCAATACATCACACAATTTGCATGGCAAACACAAATTAGTTTAGGTGATTTCTCACATGGTTGGCTTAAGGTACGACTACAACAGGATTGGGTGTGGGATAACCACAATATAAGTATCGAGTTTTCATCTGGTAACAACCAACATACCGGTTTTGAGCCTTTTGCCCATGATGAAATTATATTCCCAACACTTCAATTAAATCATTTGCTAGAGCACACTGACTATGAGTAATCACTTGCTTACAAAACGCCTTGAAAACTTGCTTTTCGCAGACATTGCCAGTTTTTGGTTAGACTTATATCGTCAAAAATATCGCGAACTCGTTGATGAACTTAGTGAGTGGGAATTAATAAAAAATCAGCCTGAGGACTATGAAGAAGATGATTGGTTATTGCTGCAAGCTATTTCATTTTTGACGCATAAGATTGATACCCTGCAAAGTCAATTAATCAAAATTGATGTCGAGCACAGACGCTTTATCGAGCGTTTGAATCATGCCGAATTAAAAGCCGAGCGTGAGTTTCATATTCTTGATTATGCGTACACTTTAGGTGCAGACCGAGAACAGTTAAAAAAAGACCAAGATGCTTTTCAACGCTGGTTTGATGAGGGAGCGATTGTAAACCGATACCAAGATAAACTCTCTGAACTTGAGCAGTCACTTAAGTTTTTAATTGGTAAATTAGGTGATTTAACCAATCGCTATTTACGGATCCACTCGGGAGAAATAACTAAATCATGGTTAACGCTTAATTTAGAAAGCTTCTTTTTGGGGCTACTCGAAAAAAGTGAGAACGAAGCTATTCGTAACTCTATTTTTCGTGCCCTCGCCAACCAAGTAAACTTAATTAGCGAATATGTAGATGAAACTCAATTCGACTCTGATCTTGTTGAGGTGTTATTACTATCTCTTGAAAAGCAATCGACTCCGCATGCTGCAAAAGTGGATATTTTAGAAATCCTGATCAACTTAAGACCCACTTTTACTCACTATTTTATGCGCTCCCAAATTGACTTAGAAGTTTTACCAAATGAAAAAGTCGAAGCTCAACACCTGTTTTTACTGACTGCATTTTCAAAAATCATATGTAAGCAACCTAAATTAAGTACAACTAATTATAAACTACTTATTTTACTTGCTAAGCACACTTACCCTCGAGTAAGGCAGAGCGTCATTGAGCAGTGCTCAGTATTACCTGCGGCGTTTGCTCTAAAACTATTAACTGTGCGACTACAAAAAGAAACCCATGAAGCGATACAACTAACACTCATTAAACAATTAACAGATCCTCGCTTAACCGAAGAGTTGCAAGTTTTTCACATTTGGCGCAAGCAACTAAAAATTGCGCAAAGCTTTGCCCAGAAGCGCTTATTACTCGAATTAACACCAAGGATTATGTTCAATTTACAAGTTGATTATGAGCAGCAAAGCCAAGCAGATTTATTGTTTAAGTCTTTTATCAATGTTTTAAATACGCAGCTTGAAAATGAGAAAAATATTGCAATCAAACGAGTTATTAGCCGGGTTAGAGAGCAGCTTGTATGTTTTATGTACCAACAACAAGTCGCGGAGCTAGAGTTTAACTTAAACTCAAACTTAAGCATTAATTTAAACTCAGAGTGGGTTGACCAAGATTTACTTGGCCGACTTTTGAGTAGGCAAGCGCAGAATAATGAAGCCTTTAATGTAGCAATGAAAAATAAAGGCTGGCAAATACAACGTGGTTACAAGCGAGGCTTTCGTTTTTGGCGACTCTGGCATGAATTTAAAAACCCAAGTACTGGTAAACGCCAAAGCTTTAATCATGTACAAGGGCGAAAACCAAGTGCATTTATGCATGTGCCGAGCTGTACCGTTGCGGAGATTAGTCAGACGGAAGTTCCAGGAGAGCCTCGCTTTGATGCCGAGCAGTTTAGTGCCCGACCTCATTTACCTATGCTTGATTTTCTGTTGAGTGCATTGTCGCAAGACAACCTGAAAACACCTGCTAAATCGTTCACGCCTGATGGTATTTTAATCGTCACACCTCCTTCCAATGTATTCAAGCGCATGTATGCATACAGTTGGATTTCTTTCAACTTTGAAAGGTTGGATGATTTACGTAATGGTTCTGAGCATGAACAACAAGACTATCTAGAGTTAATAAAAGCGAAAGGCTTCAAACTTGATTTTCAACAATATGGTTCTGTGCTTGATGCCGAATTCCCTGTTGAATCGAGTATTGCCAACTTATATCAAAAGCTGTCGCTCACGCCCTTCTTATTCAATATGTGGTCAAGTTTTAAAGAGTATGCTTATTCGCTTTATCAAAATAGCATAGGCCAACTGATATTTTTTGTTTTAGCTTTCTCAGCGTACTTTTGGGCACGCCATATAAGGATAAGTAGGCAAATAAAGTCAGACAGAGCAAAGATACCGGTCTCTATTGGTGGCTGGGGAACGCGAGGAAAGTCAGGCACTGAGCGCTTAAAAGCAGCATTATTTAGTAGTTTAACTCTAAAAGTGATCAGTAAGACAACGGGTTGTGAAGCAACTCTTATTTATGCAAGAGCAAGTGGAGAGCAATTCGAAATTCCATTATTCAGACCTTTTGATAAAGCGAGTATTTGGGAACAAAGCGATGTTTTGCACTTTGCAACAAAAGTAAAAGCAGATGTATTTCTGTGGGAATGTATGGGTTTGACCCCGCGCTATGTAAAAATATTAAGGAATTGGATGGCTGATAACTTTTCAACTATAACCAATGCTTACCCAGACCATGAGGATATATTAGGCCCAACGGGAATTGATGTTGCAAACGAAACAAGCCATTTTATCGGTGAGAATAGTTTAGTGTTCACAAGCGAGCAAAACATGGCTCCAATTCTAGAATTAAATGCAAAACAGAAAAACTCTAACTTAATTCAAGTTCACTGGGCCGATGGCTTGCAAATAACGGATGATATTCGCTCCTTGTATCCTTACCAGGAGCATCCGTCCAATATTGCACTGGTGTGCAAAATGGCTGAGCATATTGGCTTAAATAAAGATTATGTCTTCAAAGAAACGTCCGCACGAATTGTGCCTGATATTGGCGTTTTAAAGCTCTTTACTGAAGCGCCCATTGGAAGAATTAGTCAATCGTTCGTCAATAGCATGTCTGCAAACGAACGCTTGGCTACCTTAGAAAACTGGCAGCGCCTTAACCTTGAAGGATTAAATAACGACCCTAAAACCCAGGTAATCGCGCTTATAAATAACCGTAACGATCGTGTCGCGCGTTCAAAGGTTTTTGCTACCATGCTTAGTAATGACTTACGTTTTGACCGTGTTGTGGTAATAGGAAGTAATGTAGATGGATTTTACAGTTACTTTCTCGATGCATTTATAGAAAGAGTCGAAAAGCTAATTGAAATCAATGCTATTGATAGCCTAGATAAGCTTCTAGTGCAATTTAATATCCTCAGTGAAGCTGAAGTGAAAGCAAGGTTAAAAGTCGCATATGGCGCTATGGCTGCTGAGAACTTACTTACACTTAGCGAAGGGGTCTTGAATAAATCCTGTATAAAAGAAATCACTGGCGAGATATCCAATCAAGAACTCAGCACAATTATTTATACCCTTCGCACCTATTATCAGAGAATACACTTGAACTCTCTAAAAAGTGATATTGAAAAAAATAGTAAACAAATAAAAGAGCGCTTGATTTCTATCGTCCAATCTAAAGTCACCTTAGTTGACGACAGCAATATATCTGCAGATGAGATAACCAATATTATTGCTGATTTAGCTTTACCCAATACTCATCAAGTTGTTGTTGGTATGCAAAACATTAAAGGAGCAGGGTTAAATTACGTTTACGCATGGCAGCAATGGCAAAAAGTATCACAAACTATTACGAGTATGCTGAATAAGCACTGCACCGCTAAAGAGTTCAGAACGGCATTAACAAATTTAAATATGATTGTCTCATTTAACATGCTTGAAACAGATTACTTAAAGGAAAAGTTGGTTATTCTTAAGAAAAACCAACTTGCACAAAATGAATTCTGCCAAGCAGAAATAACAACTCTTCAAGAAAAAATAAATGAGGAAAATTTAAAACTAGAGGATGACAATTTGCAATCTCGTCCAGCTCGTTATTTTAACCAAATGATCGAATCATTTTTAGATGCAGGCGCTGCTGTAAAACGTAAAAAACTTGCTATTCAGATTTACGATGATATTGCTGAACAGCGAATTACATTAGAAAAAGCAATAAAATTACTTAGCGAAATGAACCGCAATCAAAAAGCTGGCTGGTTTGCCAAAAAACGAAAGTTTAAAGAATAAAAACAAAAAACTTTATAACTATACAAAAACAAAAACACAATTAAAAAGAACAATAAACAATAATAAACACCAACAAACATTCAAACTAAACATAAAGAACTTAAAAAAATCAGAAATTTCCTAAAGCAACAAATAAACATAACCATCAAAAACTTACGAAAAAACGAGCGTTTAATTGAAATAAAAAACCGTACCTAAATTGAAAATATATTAATTAAATATAAAAATATAACTGATAAATCATTTTATCTACAACAAAGGAAAGTTATATGAAGAATTTATTTTTTAAATTAGCGGTATTACCACTGGCTGTTACCTCTGCATTTGCTGTGGCTAACACAAATTTGGTTGAAAACGGATCATTCGAAGCCGAGGTTGTCACTGACAATAACGCTCAATGGCAATTATTTGATGAAATTACTGGTTGGACACGTAGCGAAAACGCACAATTTGAAGTACAAACTAGTGATCTTGGAATTCTTAAAGCGAAAGATGGCCAAAATTATCTGGAACTTGGCTCTACACAGCAATATAGCGTTTCTCAAGCCGTAGCTACAACAGCCGGTAAAATGTATGAAATTAGCTTCTATTACTCAGCTCGTGTATCTGGTGATGATACAGCAAGCACAGTTGAAGTACTATGGAATGGTGAATCATTAGGTGTTGTTAATGCTAAATTTAAAGGCTGGACGAAGTACAGCTTTAATGTAGAAGCAACGGGTGCAAGCTCAGAGATCACATTAACAGGTGTTGGTAGCAGCGGTGGTGTGGGTGGCTTCATCGATAATGTTTCAGTGAGTGAAGCTACAGAATACTGCTCAGTACAAGCGGGTTTATATGCCATTAATAAATATGGTTCTGATTCAGAAGGCTATATTTATCACTTAAATCCAGAAACATCAGCAGTAACAAAAGTTGCTGGTGTTACTAATACCGCAGCAAACATCGCAGGCAAGGATGGCAAGCTATACTATATGGAAAAGCTAGATAGTGAGACTAGAGATTCAAAAATTTACAGTCTAGATTTAGCATCAAATACGCAAAGCGAAGTAGCAGATACTAACTCTTATACTATTATTCGTTCTGCAGTTTCTCCTGATGGTCTTAACTTACGCGCAACAAGCAAAACCTACATGTATGACTTCAACCTTGAAACAGGTGAAAAGACAGTTTTAGGTAAATTAAGCTATGAAGGTGAAGAGTTTGTAGGCGGTGATATTGCCTATTCAAGTGATAACAACGTACTTTATGCATTAACTGATAAAGCACTATACACTGTTGATCAAGGCACCTTAGAACTTACACTAGTAGGTGAACACGGTGTTAACTGGGCATCAGGCCTTGCGGTTGCCGATGATGGTACTATTTATGTTACTGGAAGAAAGAGTGGTCAAAGCGCAAAGCTTTATACACTAGACCAAAATACAGCTGAAGCGACTTTTGTATTGCGTGGTCCTACACACCTAAATGATCTAACCTTTGTTAGTGAGTCAGTTTGCTCAGAAGAGTAAAGCTAATTAGTCTTTTAATGCCAGTTTTATAACTGGCATTTCTATTTCTAAGTATAAATAACTAAAAACCTACCCTTTATTAGAAAAATAAAAATCTCACCATAAACCCTCCACAAAAAAACTTTAATACTAGACAGAAAACAAAAAACCACCATTAAATATCAAAAATAAAAAAGAAAATAAAAACCCAGTAAAAATCAGAAATTTCCTAGAAAAAAACAAACCAATTAAATACAGCAATTTAAATAAAAACACCAAGAAACACGAACAGTAAATAATTATTACTTATTTAAAATAAACTAGAAAAATATTAAAATTTCTATGCAACAACATAATGGAGAAAAGTCATGAGAAACTTGGTTAGTAAACTAGCGGTTTTACCTTTAGCTATTGCATCGGGTATTGCAATGGCTAGCACAAATTTAGTAGAAAACGGATCATTCGAAAATACAGATGCTGTCACTGATCACAATGGTCAATGGCAGTTATTTGATGTAATTCCAAGCTGGACCCGCAGTACTAATGCTAAGTTTGAAATTCAAACAAATGAACTTGGTATTGTTCCAGCACAAGATGGTGAGCAGCACATTGAACTTGATTCAACAGCCAACTACAGCATTTCGCAAACTATTGCGACGACGACTGGTAATCAGTACGAATTAAGCTTTTATTACTCAGCGCGTGTAGTTGGTAATGAACAAACGAATAAAGCAGAAGTTTTATGGAATGGTGAATCATTAGCTGTTTTAAATAGCAGCACACAAGGCTGGACTAAATACAGCTTTACAGTTGAAGCTGATAGTGCAAGCTCAGTACTAAGCTTTGCAGGCGCGGGGACATCTGATTCGGTAGGTGCATTCATCGATAACGTCGTAGTGACTGAAATTCCGGCACCATGTGCAGTTGTAACCGGTTTATATGGTATTAATAACTTTGGCTCTGAGACTGAAGGCTATGTATACCACTTCAATCCAGAATCAAGCGCTATCACTGTAGTTGCTGGTCTTAACAATACAGCATCAAACATTGCCAGCAAAGACGGTATGTTGTATTTCATGGAGCAGCTTGATAGCAGCAGCAAAGCGTCAAAAATCTATAGCTTAGATTTAGCTACAAACACGCAAGCTGAAGTTGCAGATGCGACATCATTCCCTATTTATCGCTCAACAGTGACTGCGGATGGTCTGTCTTTACGTGCGACAAGCAAAACATACATGTATGATTTTGACCTGACGACAGGTGAGAAAACGGTATTAGGTAAGCTTTCGTATGCAGGCGATACATTTGCAGACGGCGACATTGCTTATTCAAGTGACTACAACGTACTTTACGTATTAACTGGTAAAGCACTTTACACATTAGATGAAGGCAGCCTTGAATTAATTCAAATCGGTGAGCACGGTGTAAACTGGGCGTCAGGTATTGCGATTGCTGATGACGGTACAATTTATATTTCAGGTAGAGAAAGCGGCGAAAATGCAAAAATCTATACCTTAAATCAAAACACCGCTGAAGCGACATTCGTAATGGATGGTCCAGCACACGTAAACGATTTAACGTTTGTTAGTGAAGCAGTTTGCGCAGCAGAGTAAACTGTGTTTAAAGCCATAAAATGCCAGCTTAGCTGGCATTTTTTTACTAATCTTTGGCATCATTTATTTGTGAGCTTCTTTTGCTCTAACATTTCTTTCCAGTGCATCACTTCTGCTGGCAAAATAGGTGCAACTCCGCTAAAGCCTGCAACTTCAAGCATCTCTTCAACGCTCACAACACCTTTTTTACGTTTAAATACACCACGCACATAAGCAATTGCATGCAAACCTCTTTCTGAATGAAATTTTTGCTCAATGTAAAAGTATTTATGATCCCAGCCAACCAAACGAGTGCTAACTGTGTACTTTTGCATTGGCTTAATATCGCGAATATAGGTAATTGCAGTTGCATTAACGATTGGAAACCAGCGGCGTTTCATTATGTGCTTTAACAAACCTACTCGCTCAGTCATCCAAGTACGGGCAAGATCCATCATCGCCAAATATCGAGAGTTAGTTAGATGAAAATTGATATCGCAATCGGTTGGTAACGCTTTGAATTCAATATCAATCGTGTCTAACAATTGTTGATAATCACGATTACGTTTAATTTTAAAAAACAGTAGTATAAGTCGAAAATAGAGGTTCACGGCAAAGGTCTAACCAGTTGATAATGAACAAAGTGTATCACAGCATATTGCTAAGGAGAATTTTCTGCTCTAATCTGTGCATATATTAGTATAAAAAAAGAATAACCTAATGAAATTATTTAGTTTGGTAACTTTATACAGTGCAAGCTTGTTCACCAGCTCAGCATTTGCTGACTTCAACTTTCCTGGTGAAGGCTCGTTGAAATATCCAACAGGTGTTGAGAAAGCCTTTAAATTTGGTTTTGCTTGGCAACAAGGTGCTGAAAAGTTCACTATTGGCGATAAAAGCTATGACATGTCTCTTCCAGAGTCATATTCTGTAGCAATAACGCTCAGTAAAGACGAGGATCAAGTGTGGGTACAAGAATTTAATAATGGCTTTATTGAAGGCTTCAACTGGCAAATTGCTGATCACACACTAAAACTCGAAAAGCGCAAATTTAGCGATTCTGTAAAAGGTGATTACGTTATAAGCCTAGATAACCGCGATTACTTTTTTGCCCGCAATAACATCAGTATTGTTGTTAAGTTCGACAATGAGGGGATTAAAAATATCGCTATTGATGGTGTTACCAAAGATATGGGTACAAAACAATAGTATTTAATCGAAAAGAAAAAAGCTTGGGTTTTCACTCAAGCTTTTTGCTTAATTTAAAGTATTGTGCGAGTTGCTGCCTTTAAACCTTCACTGTCTTACGGTTAATACCATAATCTCGAAGTTTGTTTGCCACTGCGGTATGACTCAATCCTAAACGCTTTGCAAGCTGACGAGAGCTTGGATAAGCAGGATAAAGTTTACGAAGTAAAGTCGCCTCAAAACGTTTTACTGCTTGGTCTAAGGTTCCTTCAAAGTCAGACTCCAGATAACCTAGATCATGAGTAAATGTTGGTAACTGTAGGTGCTCAATACGCAACTCGTTATCATCTAACAAGGATACCGCACGATAAATCGCGTTTTCTAATTGGCGCACGTTACCCGGCCATGGATAGTCTTGTAAAAAGCGTAAACAATCTTCAGACATTACAGGCACAGAATGACCATTTTGCTGGGCATACTTTTGAATAAAATGCTCTGCTAACGGGCCAATATCAGCTTTTCTATCACGTAATGGAGCAATTTCTAAGGTCAAAACATTAATTCGGTAATAGAGGTCTTCTCTAAATGTTCCCTCTTGAACCATCGCAGGCAAGTCCTTTTGGGTTGCAGCAACAATACGCACATTTACTTTAACTTCGTTTTCATCGCCGACTTTACGGAAGGTACCGTCTTGTAAAAAACGCAGTAGCTTAGTTTGTAGCTGAGTAGACATTTCGCCAACTTCATCTAAAAATACCGTTCCACCATCAGCTTGCTCTAAAACGCCGCGTTTTGGTGCTGCGTTTTCTTCGTAGCCTGCGTAACCAAATAGTTCAGACTCAGCGACATCATCAGGCAACGAAGCACATGACAAAGCAATAAACGGTTTTACTGAGCGGTTTGATGCATAATGACAGGCACGAGCAAGTAGCTCTTTACCTGTACCGGTTTCACCAGTAATAAGGATTGGCGCTTCAAGCTGTGCCATTTTACGCGCTTCACGGACCACACGGCGCATTGCAGTACTAAAGTTATGTATGGTTGCAAAACTTTCTTGGCCATAACGACGGAACGCACTGACTTGTTGGCCTAAGCGGCTTTGTGACTTGATATTGATAACTGCACCGGCTAACACATCCCCTTCAGCACCTTGGGGGACTGAAATAGGTAGAATATCGGCAATAAAGTCTTCGCCAGCAACTTCAACACGAGTTGTTTGGCCAAGTACTTCTTTGCCTTCAAGCCAACGCGTAAAGTTAAAGCCTTTGAGTAAGTTATTGATGTTAGCGCCAATCACTTCGCTTTCAGATAATTGCAGGTCGCGACACGCGGCATCATTACATAAACGCACCCAGCCTTTAGCGTCAATAGATATCACACCGTCTGGCAATGCACGTAGTAATGTATTTAACTCATTATGCTCTCGCTCAGAAGGTAAAAATGCAGTTGTGCGAACGTCTTTCACGCCATCTATCAAACGGATAGATGGCATAATTTTTTGGAATTGTTCAAACTCAATAGGCGGAAAGCTCACGTACATTCGACAATTAACCGAATCTACCTCGATGCCTTTTAAATCAACTTGGTAACTCACCAAGATATTGAGAATCTCTTGTGCGATACCAATTCGGTCAGCACAGTGGATATCTAAACGCATTACATCCTCAAAAAACGGGAACCTATAGTATGAGAATAATACGCTAACTCCCTGCAGCTGGGTAGTCTATTGTAAACAATTTTGGACAAATAACTTAATTAGTCGGGTACTTGGTCCATTCCCCGCCATCTAATTGGATGTAAGGCTGCCCTTTTATATACATCATTACCGTATCTTCATTCTCGGCGACCTTGGCTGAGGTTGGTAAATTATCAAGCACGCGGTTAATGGGGGCTTTTCCTGCGAACAGGTCGAGCTTCATCGTATTGTTGATTAACTCTGACAGTGAAAAATAACTCATTGTTTCATCGACGACATTAAGCCCATCATGCTTTATATCAGGGCCGATAAATTTAACCGCTGTTGGCACTGAAACTATTGAAGGGCTCGGAATTTCGCGCAAACCAGAGAATTGTAGTTTATCACCCTTTAAGGCAGCCCCATGTTCCGGCACAACCACCAGCATTACATTTCGACCTTGCGCTTTTAACTCAGTTATAAACTTATCAATGTCATTAAATAAGCGCTGTTGTCTAAGCGGGTAGCTTTCAAAACTATTCATACGTTCACGACCAGCAAGTTGATTGCCATCATGTAAGCTAATGGTGTTGTAATAAAGAGCCCTAGGCTGCTGACTTGTACCTTGTTTTTTCAACCAGTTAGTGAGTATATCCGCATCAGAATAAATCGGTTTGCCATCAAACCCATACTGCGCAGCACTAAATTGGCTAAAATCCAGTTTTGGTACAGAGACACCACCGTATTGCCTGATCAAACCTATAAAGTCATCAAAATGTCCATCGTGGTTAAGAGCCACACTGGTTTTATAGCCAAGCTCAGCAAGATTAGTGAATAGCTGGCATTGCTCATCAACAGGTTTAAATAGTTGCTCCTGACTTGTTTGCCCACAACTTGCTCGTAATAAACGAATTGCCGCAGGGCCACTGTACGAAGTAGCTGAGTTAAATTGACTAAATAAAATATCAAAATTAGCAAATAAGTTACGTGGCTCAACACCAATTGCATTTAAGTCAGCCGTTGCTAGAGAGCAAATATTCAGCACAACAACATCAAATGGTTGACCATTAAATACGTCAGGAAACTGGCTTTGTAGTAAATTCTGTTGCTGGTAAAAGTCTTTTAACTGTTGATCTGGTGTCTTTTGTTTTGCTGTATCAGACACTAAAACGGGTACTTGTTTTTTTGTAGTTTGGCTATTGCTTGCAACTTGCGTTGTAACCTCACCACTCGTAACAGCCCCACCTAACCAAAACGCATACATAAAGCCAATTATTGAAATACTGGTGTAACGCAACCACTTCACAGTAAACCAATAAAAAACCACTAAAGCGAAAAGCGCAAAAATCATATCGAGGCTAATAACGCGCGCAGTGATCTCAAAAAAGTAGCCGATGCTAAAGTCTTGTACATTGCCAGCTTGCTTGGTGAGTCTAGAGATCGGGGGCAACCAGGAGTCGTGATACAACAAGACCACACCTACCATCACACTCATAGCGTGTTTGATACGAGACAACCAAACATGTTGAAAAGAGATAGCTAGAAAAGCAAAAAATGCTAAGTTTGCAAATAAATCAAAAGAAATATCACCTCGGCTATACAGAACAAACTTAACTAAAAAGTATAAATTCCAAATACCTAATCCTGAAAGCCTCACTTGTTATCCTTCTTATGTCGTTTTGGTGTATAGGGCGTTAATAATACATGCCTAAATGTTAGTTTTCGGTAGAGCACGACTGCTTTATTAAACAATACCTTACCTGTATTACTCAGCAAAATACCGATTAACATTGCAATGATAAAAGTAATAAAAAACTGATTTAAGCTCATGATAGCTCACCTTTTAAGGTCACCTTTATTGGCTCAGATATAGGTCGAATCACTTTTTTGAATTCCGGTGTCTCTGTATTTAAATTTGCAATATCTGCTGTTTTTGTATCAAAAATATAACTTACATTTTCTTGTAACTGCTGGGTAAAGTCAGTTATTTCAGTATTAGCAAAATGACGTTGCATGCGGCGACATTCTTGCTGAATATAAAAATGATCAGCAATGACATTTTTTGACATAAAAAAGTCGCTTACCTGTAATTTAAATAAATGTTTAATCGCACTTTCCACATCGTGCTCTCGACAAGCATGTAGATAAAGGTAAACCGTGCCATCAGCAAAACTAAAAATATCCCCTTCGCGTTTTACATGAAATAAATGTAATGGGTGTATGGCATCAATACGCGGTAAAAGCTGCAACATAACAAGCACGCCACTTACACCCAGATTGGCGGCAGAGTCACTATGTTTAGCAACCTGCTGCACGAACTTATCTGGAGGCAAATAACCTTTAGCTAATACATTTTCACTGTATTTTAGAACATCATCAATTGATTTCGGAAGAGGCCTTGAAAACTGAAACCCTTGAATTGACTGAATTTGTGACAGTAAACGCGAAGGCTCAGAATAACTATATAAAATAAGGTTAACCCCTAAAGTTAAAAATAAGCACTCGTCCTGATGACGAATAATACCATCAACATTTTGAATTACTAATTTCAGTCGGCGACCACATTTCTTGCGAAGAGAGAAACAATCTTTGGCTAACGCTTTTAAATCAGTGTATCGGGTAACAGCAAAAACTAACGTCGCTGATTTTTTAGTAAGCCCTTTAGAAAAAAGAGCATCATTATCGTCAATTATTTTATAAAACACAGGTAGCTTTGTACCCTCAGGTACAGCACTGCGAGTTAGCCATACCTCGTCTTCATCAAAGTCTTGCTCCGTTGCTTGCGACTTGTCATCTGCCTCTTGCTCTACCTCAACTAATGCAAGTTGACCATCATGAAGCTGTAAATTAACCGAGCGCCCAGCAATAACTCCTTCTTTATGACACCAATAATCATACTCAAGAGTGCGAATTGATGCCTCTTGAGTTATATAAATAAGGCCACCAAAGAAACGGCTTAAGGCTAATAGCTGACGCCTCAATTCACTGACATAAGCACCTGACATTAAAAACACTAAAGTGACATTTTTTGATTGTGACAAAGCAACATAGAGCTTGAGTTTTTCACCAAGCTGCTGTTCGCTCAAAGAGACTAAATGTTCTGAATCGACATGCACAATAACCGTACTGTTTTTCAGTTGCTCATACTGTTTTATTTCGTTAATAACACCACGGGAAAAATGCAAACTTTTTGATACATTTTCATTATGATGTAAATGGAAAGGACGTAGTACCCCTTGTTCAAACAAGGTAAATAATAACTCGCTCCCCTCTCCTTCGAAAAACAAATCGACTTGTTCAGAAAGCAAAAAAACCGAGTCTTTATGATTGGTTAAAAGATGCCTTGTTAACTCTAATAGCTGATTATCTAGCGGGGCAAGTAAAGCATAGTTTGCGCCTCGCATTAGCTCAGAGAAAGCTCCGTTTAGTCCTGTAATATTTAAATGAGGCACCAACAAACCCTTAAAAAAGATACTTTAGTACTAGTTTTAAACGCTATTCTATATATAATGCAGATTATGTCCATGGATCGTGAACATTTTTAAGCTTATTTTTCTCATTACGGTTTTTAAAATGAATAACTTTGCAGTAAAAAAATCAAATACCCTAACTCAATACGACATTGACGAGCTAATACGTCAGTTTGGTGGCAAAGAAACAGATTATGTCGAAATAGTTGATGTAGAAAAAAATCGTAAAACGATTAAAAAGTACCCTTTGCTTAACGATATCGCATTAGCAACAACACAAACACAGAGCACGAAAAAAGTTAACAAAAACGCAATAAAGAATCATAAATGAAGCGAATTTTTATAAAAGGAATTAAAGGTGGCACTGGTACAACATCTATTGTGGCCAACCTTGCTTGTGCTTTGAGAAAATCAAATGTGCCTGTGTATGCCATCGATTTAGATCCAAAAGGCGACTTAGGCCTACACCTTGGTCTTGCTTGGGAGCATCAGCTAGGCTGGAGTGATTACCCAAACTTTGCCTCTGCATGTGAGCAGTTTCACCAAGATAACGACGGCGTAAAGTTTTTACCCTATGGCAGCCGTTCGAACTTAGGGTTAGACTTTTCAAGCATTATAGAGAGTTGTCAGCAGCTTAATGACAGCGATGACAGCTGGTTTTTATTTGACTGCCCAGCCCATGTTGATGTGCACCGCTATTCACTAAATGAAGACGATATATTCCTTGAGATTATTAATTGTGATGCTATTTGTCACAGTTTTGCGTTCAAACGTTTAAACACGCTTAAGCAGGCTGAATCATCTTGGCAGCATTATTTTTTAACCAATAAATATAATTCAGCCTCTGAGCTTGAATCAGATTTATTGCAGCTTTGGCAAACTGAATTACCATTAATTGCACCTTTATATATCAACAAAGATGAAGTCATCAAAGAAGCAACTGCATTTAGAAATGTGGCAATTAACTGTGCTCCATACAGTGTTGCTAATGATGACTTTGAAACGCTAGCCGGTTGGCTTGTAAGCCGCGCGAGTCAGAATGACCAATAGCATCCATTCACTCGGTGTTTCGCACCGACTACTTAAAGGTATTTTAGGGTTGTTTTTAACGAAGCAACTTGTCCGCTTCGTATTTATAAAATTTTATAGTTATTACAACCAACACAAAATGAGCCTATTGGGAGCGATTTTACTCCCCTTCTTTGTGCTTTTTTTGTCATTGTTTATTAAATTAGATAACAATAAAAAACGTGAGTTAAAGCTTAAACTTAAACGCTTGTATCCTCATGTTTCTCAACCAGTACTTACACCAAGCAATTGCATTCGGATTGCATTGCAAAGTGTGTACCTTGCGCTATTCAATACCACCACAACCTCACAGCAACATATCGCCGTTGAGCAGCGTAAATCTTGGCGTAAAATCACGCGTTCAGCTCGCTTATTGAGACTGGCAGACAGTAAACTAGTACGCTCTTTTAAAGGGCTTTGGTTAGTTGCTAGAAAGCAAACAAAAACTAAATCATATAAAGCAGTGAGTCGCTCTCCACTTTGGAGAAACAGCACCTTAAAGGTCGCTTTTTTCACTCTCATTATTTTTGCGGTGGCTATATTTGTAACCGTGCCATTTAGTATTGAAGCACAAGCAGTGTTCATTAGTTTAATTTTGGTTGTTGCTTATTCTCTAAGGCGGGTTGAAGGGAAAATGGCCACTATTGTGATGATCACCCTTTCTGTTACAACCTCTACACGTTATCTATGGTGGCGCTACACTGACACTCTTAACTGGGGTGACCCTTTAGCCCTTACCCTAGGGATTGGTTTGCTGCTTGCTGAAAGTTACGCTTGGTTAGTTCTAATATTAGGTTTTTTCCAAACCATCAATCCATTAAATCGTAAACCGATCGCGTTAGAAAAAGACACAGCAAACTGGCCAACAGTTGATATTTATATTCCTACTTATAATGAGCCGCTTGATGTTGTGAAGCCAACAACAATCGCCGCGCAAAGTATTGATTGGCCTGCAGATAAGCTTAACATTTATATTTTAGATGATGGTAAGCGCCCTGAATTTGCCGAATTCGCAAAGCAAATTGGTGTTGGTTATTTAACTCGCCCTGATAACAAACACGCCAAAGCCGGTAACATGAACCATGCGATGAAAGTAACTAGTGGCGACTACATTGCTATTTTTGACTGTGACCATATCCCTGCTCGCTCATTCTTACAAATGACAATGGGGCAGTTCATCAATGACAGTAAAGTGTGTTTAGTACAAACACCTCACCACTTTTTTTCTGCCGATCCATTTGAGCGCAATCTCAAAAACCATCGGAAAATCCCAAATGAAAATATGTTGTTCTATGGCTTAATTCAAGATGGCAATGATATGTGGGATGCAACCTTCTTTTGTGGTTCGTGTGCTGTTTTAAGGCGCAGTGCCCTTGAAGAAATTGGTGGTTTTGCCGTAGAAACCGTCACTGAAGATGCCCACACCGCGCTAAGAATGCAGCGCGCTGGCTACAAAACAACATATATTAATATTCCACAAGCCGCCGGCCTGGCTACAGATAGTTTATCTGCCCACGTTGGTCAACGTATTCGCTGGGCACGCGGCATGGCACAAATATTCCGATTAGATAACCCGCTGTTTGGTAAGGGCCTAAATATCGCGCAGCGCTTGTGCTATTTAAACGCTATGTTGCACTTTTTATCGGGTATACCGCGTATTGTATTCTTAACAGCGCCACTGGCATTAATTTATTTCAATGCGCAAATTATCTATGCGCCGTTTGTTGCCATCTTTCTTTATATTGTGCCAACCCTATTACAGGTAAAAATAACCAACTCCAGAATTCAAGGTAAATACCGCTATTCGTTTTGGGGCGAAGTTTATGAGTCTGTACTTGCTTGGTATATTTTAAAACCCACCACAGTTGCGCTTATCAACCCGAATAAAGGCAAATTTAACGTGACTGAAAAAGGCGGTTTAAACAAGCAAGATCACTACGATTGGACGATTTCAAAGCCTTATATAATCTTGTTACTTGTTAACGTTTTGGGAATGACCTACGGCGTGTTTAGATTGCTCTTCGGCGATAGTTCACAAATAGGTGTACTCGTCATTAGCATGCTGTGGGCAAGCTATAACGTGATAATTTTGGGTGCAGCTGTCGCTGTTGCCGCTGAAGCCAAACAAGTACGTAGCTCACACCGCATTAAAGCAAATTTCCCTGCTGCTATTCGCCTTGCTAATGGCCGTACCATTAAAGTGAAAATTACGGACTACTCAAATAATGGTGTTGGCCTTGAAACTGACCATAATCACCTTTGCCGTGTAAATGATAAAGTCGAGCTGCTCATGAGCCGTGGCTTGAAGCAGTTTTCATTCCCAACTTATATCTGTAACACCCGCGATAAGCAGCTGGGTCTTACCCTCAGAGATTTAGATTTAGAAAAACAAAAAGCCTTTATCCAATGCACTTTCTCACGTGCTGATGCTTGGCTTGATTGGCAAGAAAACTTTAAACACGACAAGCCTTCATACAGCTTTTCTCACGTTTTTTATACCAGTCTAAGAGGCTTTAAGAACTTGATTTTCCATGCCCCAAGTGAATTAAGACCAGCGATTGCGTTTGCATCAAGAGTCTTGTACTTTGTGGCGTCGTTATTACCCAAAAAACCAACAAAAGTACTAAAAACATCATGATAAAAACTCTTTTAACCTTGTTATTAGCTGTTAGCACACTCGGCATATCTGGCTGGGCGATAAGTGCTGAGCCTCTTTCTAATAAAGCAATTTTTGATGATGGTTATCCTGAGCAAGCGCCAATCGAAAGCATGACGCTAAGCTTTGAAAAGCTTGGTTTAAGCAAATTCAAACTTGATGGTGTGAGCAATAGTACCCGTGTTGATTTTACAAACCGCCTCGATAAATTAGGGAAAAAGCTAACCCTCGATTTTTCTTACACAACCTCGCCATCTCTCATTGGTCGTGTGTCACATTTGAAAATTTTCTTAAATGAAAACCTTGTCACTGTATTACCTATCGATGACAAGGCAACACTAATTGGCACAGTCTCTGAGCGAAGCATTGCGCTTAACCCTAAGCTAATCAAAGACTTTAACCAAATTCGCTTCGAACTAGTCGGTTTTTACGATCTGGTTTGTCAGGATGACTATAGTAAAACAATATGGGCCGAGCTTAGTAAAAGCAGCCGTATTTCTATTGACCGTCAGTCACTGGCTCTTGAGAGCTTACTTGAGTATTTCCCTGCACCATTTTTTGATTCGCGAGATTACAACAAGGTCAATTTACCATTTGTGTTTGCATCACAACCTGATGAAAACACACTCGAAGCAGCAGCTGCACTATCAAGCTTTTTTGGCGCACAAGCAAAATGGCGCAAAGCACAGTTCCCTGTGCAAATTAATGCAACACCAACAGAACATAGTGTCGTATTCGCAACAAACGACAACAAGCCTGATTTTTTATTGAATTACCCTGATGTTGAAAAGCCGACTGTAGAAATTATCAGCAGTCCGACTCAGCGCTACGCCAAAGTACTGCTTGTTTTAGGTAAAGACACAGCACAATTGAAAGAAGCCGTAGTTGGTTTAGTCTTTGGCTATAAAGTAATGACGGGTCGCAGTGCAACAATTGATGCCATTAGCAACTTACCACTTCGAGAAGCTTACGATGCGCCACTGTGGGTGCGTTCAGACCGCCCATTAAGCTTTGATGAATTTATTGAATACCCAACTCAGCTGCAATCGGAAGGCTATCGCGGTCTGCCTGTTCGGTTAGACTTACGTTTTGCACCAGATTTATTCACTTGGCGTGAAAATGGTATTCCTATTACCTTGAATTACCGCAACACACCTGTTGAGCAAAACATGTTATCGCGTTTGAACATGCTGATTAACGGCAAGTTTGTGGATGGTTTTATTCTTGATAACGAAGGCGGAAAAACGATTACAACAGATACCTTATTACCGCTTTTATCCGAGTTCAATCCAACCAAAACTCGTCAAGACTTTGAGCTAACAGGGTTAGATTTAACAACAAATAACCAGCTGACTTATGATTTTAATTTTGCAGTCGTAAAAACCGGTGAGTGTAGCGCCATTCCTGCCGGCGGTGAATTTGGTGCAATTGATGGCAGCTCTACCATTGATGTAAGTGACTTCCATCACTATATTGCCATGCCAAACCTACGCGCCTTTGCAAATGGCGGTTTCCCATTCACCAAATATGCCGATTTACACCAAAGCACGCTTGTAATGGAAGCTAACAGCTCAGTTAACGCGATTAGTTTATTGCTTAATTTCACAGGTCATTTGGGTGCCATAACAGGCTACCCAGCGCACCGTTTAGACATTCAATTTCCTAGTAACCAATTGGCGCTAAACGATAAAGACATTATTATTATTGGTAAGCCTGACTCTTTCATAAACTCACTTGCCAAAGACAGCGCCCTCAGTGTGCTTATCAACAACAACCAACGCATTGTTGATCAAGCTATCTATAATGGTGCCTACGACACAAAAGGCGCTGAAAAAATTAAAGTAAACATCAGCAGCATTGGTCGTTTAGCCGTGATGTCTGGGTTCCAGTCACCGTTTGATTCAGACCGTTCAGTGGTGTCTTTGATTGCCAGTAATGAAAATGCTTTTGCACTTCTCACTGATGCACTGCTCAATGATGATAAGACAGCTCAAATAATGGGAAGCTCAGCCATCATCAATAACCAAGGCATCAAAACGATTAAAACCGATGAGCAGTATTTTGTCGGTCACGTACCTATTCATACTCTCATTTGGTTCCACTTTTCAGACCGCCCAGTCCTGTTAGCGATTCTGTCGCTACTAACCCTATTACTTATTTCATTTATGTTATGGCGAGTACTCGCGCTACTGACCAAAAAACGTTTATCTGAAGGAGATAAGGCATGATGAAAACTATCGCTTCTTTACTATTCGTTTTTGTTTTTTCAAGCAACGCATTAGCTCAGTTAAGCTGCAGCGCTTGGCCGCAGTGGAATAACTTTAAAACTCACTTTATTACACCAGAAGGTCGAGTTGTTGATTTAGGCAGTGACTACAGTATTACCACCTCTGAAGGGCAATCTTATGCGCTATTTTTTGCTTTACTAGCCAATGATAAAGCCAGCTTCGATAAGTTACTTGAGTGGACTGAAGTACACCTTTCTGAAGGTGACTTAAGCACCCGTTTACCAGCGTGGCAATGGGGAATAAAGCAAAATCAAGGACAAATCCTTGATTCAAATCCAGCTTCTGATTCAGATTTATGGATTGCTTATACCCTGTCACAAGCGGCTATCTTATGGAATGAAAGACGCTACGCAGTGCTCAGCTCAGTGCTTG
Source organism: Pseudoalteromonas shioyasakiensis (assembly GCF_019134595.1). Classification (NCBI taxonomy): domain Bacteria; kingdom Pseudomonadati; phylum Pseudomonadota; class Gammaproteobacteria; order Alteromonadales; family Pseudoalteromonadaceae; genus Pseudoalteromonas; species Pseudoalteromonas shioyasakiensis. The sequence continues at coordinate 2,575,565 of NZ_CP077770.1, forward strand.
CTGAGCGCATCATTCGTGAAGAAACAGCGCAGATACCAAACCTCGGTCTGACTCTTTTACCTGGGCCAACAGGTTTTGAAAAAGACAGTAGCTGGAAATTAAATCCAAGCTATGCACCGCTATTTATATTTGCGCAATTTGCGCACCTATACCCGCACTCGCCTTGGCAAACATTACACGATAACTCGGCGCAGTTATTAATAGATACAGCACCAAAAGGCGTGAGCCCTGATTGGGTTAATTACAGCGTGGAAAAAGGCTTTTATCATGATAAAAGCGCCCCTGCTACAGGTAGTTACAATGCTATCCGCGTTTACCTCTGGGCCAGCATGATGGCAGAGGATGCCCCCTATAAAAATGCCCTTACAGAGCAGTTTAAACCTTTTGTTGATAGCATTGTTTCTTCAGGCAAAGTGCCATTAGAAACCAATGCTGTCACAGGCAAAACGGCAGGCAACGCCCCAAGTGGTTTTGTTGCCGCCTTATTGCCATTGCTTGCTGAAGATAATGCATCACAAACTGTGACAGCTTTACAACAGCAAATAATGATGGATACCCGCTTTACCACCAGCCGCTACTACGACAGCGTGTTGTATTTGTTTGGTAACAGCGCATTGAACAAACGTTTTAGTATTGATAAAAACGGGGCTTTAACAACTAACTGGAGCAATGAATGCCGATAAAGTGGCTACTTGCTGCAGTTTTAGCAAGCTCCAGTGCATCCGCAGCAATAAACAAAGACCTTGATAGTCAATCAATTGATTGGTTAATTAGCCAAGTACAACTTGGTGAAATTGAACGTGATAATCAATTGATGAGCGACAGCTTAGAAAAGCTGCAAAGCATTGCACCTAAAAATACTCAAGTGCAATGCGCCGAGGTGCGTGTTTTATATAGCCTCAAAGAAACCGACAAAGCCAATGTGCGCTTAGCAGAGCTTAGTAACCTATCACATTCGTGCGTAACAAGCTTAACCCTACTTGCACGCGTCAATAATCAAGACAAAGAAGCGGTTCAACAAGCCAGACTTCGTGCCAGAGCCGGACAATACAGTGACGCGGTAAAAATCTACAACCGGCTATTTAAATCCGCCTACCCCAATATTGAATATGAGCTGGAGCACATAAACTGGCTTGCTCAAGACTCAAATCAATATCAGCAAGCACTGCGCGGTTATCGTTCTTTACTAAAACGCTACCCAAATAGTGGCCGTTTTGAACTTGCCTACGCAAGACATCTGTTAAAGCAAAACCCAACAAATAAAGAAGCCATTGAATTACTGAGCCATTATGCTCACAGTAACCAATATGGTGTTGAAGCTGAGTTTGCGTGGCTTGCAGCCCTTGAGGATATGCCGCTTAATAAACAAACCGAGCGTGAATATCAGCGTTACTTTGCAGCCTACCCTAAAAGCAGTAAAGGTCAGCTACAATTTAGTGACTTTAAGAAAGCGCATTTAGCTGAACAAAAAAAGCAAGCAGACCCTGCTTATCAAACATGGCTCAAAGGCAGTGTCGAACTTGAAAAACGCCACTTTGATGCAGCAGAAAAGCTTTTCAATAAAGCACTGCGAGGTCGTCCTCAAGATCCTGAAATATACAATAGCTTAGGTTTATTAAACTTAAGGCAAGGTCGCAATGCCAATGCTTACCAGTACTTTAAAAAAGCTCAAAAATACAGCATAGATGCAAACCGTATAACAGTGTTAAAAGGCCTCGCCAATACTGCTCGTTTTTGGCAATACATAGATGAAGCTAAATCAGCCATTAGTAACAATGAACTTAAACAGGCTGCGCTTAAGCTGGATTTAGCTGACACCTTAAATGAAGACCCTAATACTGTATTGTTTTACCGCGCTGAACTTGCCAAACAATCAGGGCAACTCCAAAATGCGATGAACCTATATAAGCAAGTGCTAAAAGACGATCCTCTGCAACAGCCTACTTTGCGTGCCATGCTTGAATTAACCGCCTCAGATGGTAATTATGCTCGTAGTCATCGTTTTTATAATGGCTTAACTCGTCAGCAACAGGCATTGATTGCTGAAGATTATACCCTTCTACAAACACAGCAACTAAGAACCCGTGCTGATGAGCTTACTGCTGAAGGTCAACTTGATGAAGCAGTTGATGTGCTGCTTATGGCAATTAAACAAAGCCCCCGTCAAAGCTGGCTTTACTACGACCTTGCAAATTTATACCAGCAACAGGGTTTAGTTGATCATGCCAAAGCTCTGTATAAAAAAACCTTGTGGCAATTTCCGCTAGATGCAGATTTACGTTATAGCCATGCCCTATTTTTACGTTCGTTGAATGATTACCAAGGAGCACTGGCAACCTTAGATTACATTCCTAATAATGCGCGCACGGAACAAATTAATGTGCTTACAGAGCAGCTAAGCATTAATACCAAACTAGAAAGACTCTCTGCCAACAATACAGCCACTAATAAAGCCACGGTGATTTATAAGCTCACCGAGTTAGAAGCACAGCCATTAACACCTTTAATGCAAGCTGAGCTTGCCAGTCAATGGCAACAAATTAATGAGCAGCAGTATGCAATAAGGCAACTGAAAAAAGCTCTTACTCGTGACCCAAGTTTGAGCCCATATTGGCACATGACATATGCAAATTGGCTAATTGAAAGCAACGATAAAAACGCTGCTGATAGCTGGTTTGCAGACTATCAACTGCCGAGTAACGCAACCGATGCAGAGCAATCACAATGGTTAGCACTACAAGTTAATTACGTTAATCGCTTTAGTGATAGTAACCAACGAATAGCTAAACTCTCAGAGCTTGCAACACGTTACCCTGATAACCCAGAACTGTCAGAGGCGCTGATCAATGCTCATATCGAGCAAGGCAATAGTAACCAGGCTATTACACACTTTGAGCAGCACGTTGCAAAAAGGCAAACTGTGTCAACGGATACTGCTTTAGCTATTGCGACACTTGCTCGTCAGCAGCAAAGAGATGATCTAGCAGATCGCATCATTGCTGGGCAAATTAATCAAGTTTCGAGTGAGCAAAGCTATCGTCAGCAGCAATTGATGACTGCCCTTGAACAATTTGAAGATAAACAGAGCGCAATAAATCTAGCTGAGCAATTGCTAGCTAAATCAAACAACAACCAAGAGCTTTATTATCAAGCAGCAGCGGTTGCGCAAGCTAAGCAACAAACTACGCTTGCTCAAAGCTGGTACCGCGCTGCAGTTGATCCAGATACGGCAACGAGCAACTTAAGCGATGAGCAGAACTATGAGCTGTATGCCCTTAATGAAAATGAAGCTTGGTATGTCAATAATGCCAAGCGCCAATTGCAAGATATTGAGCGCGATGAGCAAGCTTATATCACTGCTGCAATCAACCTAAGTAGCCAAACCAGCACACAAAATGAGTCCACACTCGGCGCTGGTGCAACCCCTATAGAAGCAGGTTTCCCGCTATGGGGTGGCACTGGGATTGTGAAATTAGACCCAATGACAATATCGAGCCAAGAAACCCGCTTTGATGAAACCTTTGCTGGTAGCCGCTATGGTCAAGGGGCCCTATGTATTTTTGACTGCCCACTTTTAAGTATAAAACCAAAGCAACAAGGTATGGATATTGGCCTTGCTTGGCAAAACGAGCAATGGCGCATTGATCTTGGTACCACCCCACTTGGCTTTTTAGTCGAAGATATCGTGTGGGGCGTTAATTACAATGGTGATTTAGGCGACTTAGGTTATGGCGTCACGTTTAATAAACGCCCGGTTACCAGCTCGGTATTATCTTACGCCGGACTTGAAGATGTCTTTACCAACCAAGTATGGGGTGGCGTTAGAGCTACGCAATTACAACTTAGCCTATCTCATGACCTAGGCCTAGATTGGGGTTTTTGGGGTAGTACCAACTATCAAATCTTGCAAGGTAAAAACGTAAAAGATAATCAAAGCTACAGCCTAATGGGTGGTAGTTATTATCGCTATATTCGCGAAAGAAACACCGAGTTAAGCCTAGGTCTTAACTTATTACACTGGTCGTATAAGTATAATTTAAGCGAAGAAACCTGGGGTCACGGTGGCTATTACAGCCCACAAAACTACTTGGGCGCTTCATTACCTGTGATTTTTGATAAGCGAGTTGGTCATAATTTTGTATACCGACTGCGCGCTGGCGTATCTTGGTCAACCACCACGACAGACGACATCGCGTTTTTCCCTAACGACCCTATTTTGCAAGGCCAAGCAGAGGCTCAAACAGCTGTTACGGGTGTTGTACCTTACTTTGAAGGCGATACCAGCAGTGGCTTATCGTATAACTTAGGGGCAAGTTTTGAGTATCGATTCACGCCTCATTGGTTCTTTGGTGGTTACGTCAACTTAGATAGAGCCGATTTTTACGAGCCGAATTATGCTCAGCTGTACTTTCGTTATTACTTTAATCCGGTGTATAGCGAACTGGCTTTCCCGGGTAAACCTGTTGTGCCTTATGCAAGCTACTAACTGTCGCATCACAAGGGGCAAGTGTCGCAAGTTCTTCCCCTCACCATAAGGTCTATGTATACTGTAGCGCACTTGTAGCTAGGATAAGGGTGTGTCCCTTTCCTTCAAGTACAAAACTTGAGCAACAAACCATTATCTTAGCTGCATCAAAAACATGGCCGCCCGTTCACTAAATAAATACATAGAACGACCAAAGCAAAAACAATAAGGCCTCAAACAAAAACTTAGAGTTAGGAAGTAAATATGAGTTCATTACCTAAAGCAGGTGACTTTTTAGGGCATCCTAAAGGGTTATTCCTGTTGTTCGGCACAGAAATGTGGGAACGATTCGGTTATTACGGCATGCGCGCCATCTTAGTTTTATACTTAGTAGCGCTTGTACAAGAAGGTGGTTTTGGTTGGTCAAATGCAGACGCATTAAGCCTTTATGGTACCTTCACAATGGCTGTATACATCACACCACTATTTGGTGGTTGGTTAGCCGATAACGTATTAGGACAACGTAAAGCAATTATCCTTGGTGGTTTATTGATGGCTGCAGGCCATTTCACTATGGGTATCCCACACAGCTACTTAGCTGGCCAAGAAGAAAACGTATTCTATATTGGTTTAACACTTCTTTGTATTGGTAACGGTTTATTCAAGCCAAACATCTCAACTATGGTAGGTGATCTATACAAAGAAGGTGATCAACGTCGTGATGGCGCGTTCACTATCTTCTACATGGGTATCAACCTAGGTGGTGCATTAGGTCCTCTAGTTGCGGGTTATGCTGCAGCTGCAATGGGCTGGCAATGGGGTTTCATCGTAGCGGGTGTTGGTATGGTTTTATCTGTACTTTTACAACTTGCTTTAAGCAACAAATACTTAGGCGAAATCGGTGTTGTGCCTTCAGCTAAGCTTTCTCAAGCACAGTCTGAGTCAAATACTAAAGAGCCACTAACTAAAGTTGAAACTGATCGTATTAAAGTTATCTTCACTATGAGTGTATTCAGCATCATCTTCTGGATGGGCTTTGAACAAGCGGGTGGTTTAATGAACCTTTTCGCTAACGATTACACTGACCGTATGTTACTTGGTTTTGAAGTGCCAGCTTCTTGGTTCCAATCTTTAAACTCAATTTTCATCATTGTTTTTGCACCTTTAGTTGCCATTATTTGGTTAAAGCTTGATAAACGTGAACCTAATTCACCAGTTAAGTTTGCTATTGCACTTATTTTCTTAGCATTAGGTTTCATTACTATGATCCTAGCGCTTATGACACAAGGTCAAGGTGAGCACCTACAAATCAGCATGATGTGGTTAGTATTATTCTACTTATTCCACACGCTAGGTGAGTTATGTTTATCTCCAATTGGTTTATCTATGGTGAGTAAACTTGCACCTCTACGCTTAGCTTCAATGCTTATGGGTATTTGGTTCCTATGTACAGCCGTTGCAAACAAGATTGCTGGTTTCGTAGGTTCATTCCTAGGTGAAGGTGAAGAAGCGCTAGACAACGCGATGGGTATCTTCATTGGTTTAGGCGCAACAGCGGTTCTTTCTGCTGTGATCATGTACTTACTAAGTGACAAACTAGTTGCTTGGATGCACGGTGCTGAAGGTCAACACGAGCCACAAACTACTGAGCACATCCTAGCTGAAGAGCTAGAAGTGACAGCTGAAAAGCAATAATACTTATTCCCCGTAGCACCCGCTGCGGGGAATTTCTCTCTCCCCTATTCCCTCTGCGTCCTTAAAACTGATACTATATTCTGATATTAATTTGGTTTGCAAAGGAACTGAGTAAGTGCGCTCTAACACTCAACTACTGGTCATTATTCTGACTAGCTTATTACTAACAGCATGCGGTGGCGATAAAACAACAAAAGAAGTCGCAACAGCTCCTGATCAGTCTGGTTTAATTATTTCTGTCGAAAATGGCTTATCAGCTGAATTTGCACAGGGTGATGTCACACTTAATGCAATAAGTAACACGGTTACGACAGACACCACGTTTACTTACTCTGAAACAGCCGCCTCAAGCACAGATATGGAGCAAGGTATTGTCTCGAGTATTCATACCTTTCGCCCCAATAACCTAATATTTGCTGAGCCATTAAGTTTAGCGATTAAATTACCAGATGAACGAACTAACCTTGCCTTTAGCATAGTGCAGTTAGTCGATGAGCAATGGCAAACTCTCAGTACTGAACAAAGCGATGATGGATTTGCAGTCAGTGCTATTACAGAATTTGGTAGTTTTGCTTTAATGTCGCGCACAATTCCTCCGGTTAGTAAAACCATTGGCGAGCAATGTAATGACACAGCCAGTAACCAAACAGTGCGCTTCATTCATGTTGCTGATTTACACGCGCGCTTTGGCTTTAAAGAGCAGTTATTCAGCCGTATTCGCAGTTACTACGACAATGCAAAACTTGAAAACCCTAACACCTTATTCACCAATGGCGGTGACGATTATGAAAAAGGCACCGTAGCTGAACAAACATCACAAGGTTTAGCGACAGTAGAAGCAATAAAAGCGATGGCCTTTGACGTACGTGTGATTGGTAACCACGACTATGCGTGGGGACCTGAGCAACTACTGGACTTTGCCGATGACGATAATGCCATCGTGCTTTCAAGTAACACCGAATATGATGGTAGCAGCGAGACGCCGTTTGCCGGTGTCGATTTTTCAGTTGTCCAAGTAGGTTGCCTTCGAATAGGCTTTTTTGGCATGACTTCAGTACCTTGGAATGAACTTGATGAACCAGTTGAAGACGAGCCTATTCCTGATTTTATCGCTAATTTCAAAATGAATTGGCAGTGGCAAGACGTGGCTGAGCAGATTGTTAACCAATACCGTCAAGATGTTGATTACATGGTCATGGTGAGTCACTTAGGTGAAGGCACTGACACCCGTATTGCACAAAATGTTGCAGGGATTGATTTAGTGCTTGGTGGGCACACCCATGGCGGTGAAAGCTATCAAACATTAGATAACGGTAGCATTGTTATTCAACCAAACTTCTTTGCACAAGGGCTAACTGATCTTACCTTAACCTTTAACCTTGAAGACAAAACTCTTGCAGATGTTGGTTACAATACAGTTCCAACCACCAGCATTACGACCCGAGATGAGAGCACTAAAACCGCCATCGATGAAATCATGGGACGTTATGCTCCAGATGCAAACACCGAAATTGCCGTTTCAGAAAATTACCCCACTGCTGAAGAACTCACCACGATTACAGCCAAAGCGACTATGCAGCAGTTCCCTGCTATTGATGCCGCCTTACTTGATGCAAGCCAAGTACAAGATCGTTGGCTACCGGGTACATTAACCCAAGAAGACTTTCATGCCGCGTTTAAGGTTGAACGCCAACCATCGAATACCCCGGGCTTTAATTCAATTTATCAAGTTGCGGTGACTGGCAGCCAGTTAAAAAGCATGCTCGAAAGCCAGCCAGAATGGGTCTCTTTAGTGCCAGATAACATTGATAATGCAACCACTTACCACGTTGCTCTATTTAAAGGCCCAGCGCTAAATAGCGAGTTGTTCTTCCCTGCTCTGCCAAACTTAGAAGCGCAATTGGTCGCAGAGAGTTGGTGGCTGCTTGATAACTACGCGCGAGCACGCACCAGCCAATGTTTATATCTCGATACCGATAACATGCTTAATGCCTGTAAAGCAGATGATGCAGTCACAGTATGGAATTTTAATAATCCCAATCAAGGCTTTAACAGTGACTTTGGCCCTGCAACACTCAACTTTTATGACCCTGAAGACAAAAATTGGGGGCCAGAAGATAGCCAATTTACCACCACCAGTGAGCTTGAAATAGCTGATTTACCAAACGGTGCTTCAGGCGTGCTCGCCTTTGCCCGCCACAGCCCAACACAAGGCTTAACCTTAACGGCTAATAGTGCTGCCAACGGTGATTACCAAACAGAAGGCCTTATCGCTGATTACACTTTAGTGATGGATATTATGTGGCCAGAGCAAAGCACCAATGAGTGGCGCTCATTACTACAAACAGATCTTACCAATAGTGATGACGCAGACCTTTACGTTAGCCGAGATAACGCCATCGGTATTGCTACCAGTGACAGTGGTTACTTTGGCGAGCTTTTGGCAAACAGCTGGCACCGTATTGCTTTTGTGTTTTATGCTGCTCCAAACAACGGGGCACTAAAAATTTATCTTGATGGCGAGCTGATTGGTATTAAAGATGAAGGTGAAATCAATAAGCGCTGGGCAATCAACAATGCAGCCTTACTTTTAACCGATAATGACTATGAAACTAAGCCGGGTTACTTAAACGCCTTGTTATTTGCTGGTCGTGCAATGACAGATGCCGAAATTGCTAATATGGGTGCTGCACAGCAGCAACTTAATTTTACGCAATCAACCCGTACCTTAAACCAAGTGGTTGAGCGCCATTATCAAGCTGCACCACAAATTATGAATAACCCTTGGTTACAACAACGCAGCAAGTTTTTTAACAAAGCGCGCCAAACCGTAAACTAAACTATACAATCAACTTAATAAAAAAGGCCGTTTCAGGCCTTTTTTATTACCTAAGAAACACTGAAATTTACCATTAAATACATATAGATAGACATGAAAAAGGATAACATTTTTTAGTCAACCTAGTGACTTACTCATTGCCTTTGTTAGGTCAATTGCTGAAATTAAAATCATTGTCCCATTTAATTTACAAAAGGGGCTTTGGCTAAATAGTGCGGGGATCTTCCCCTTATCAAGTTTCTGGTTAATCATCCGCTCATTACAGAACAATAATTCTTTTTTAGCGCAGTGCTTATAATTGCGGGAGTAATGACAATGAGCGAAGTAAATAATCCATTAGGCCTAATGGGCATTGAATTCACTGAATACGCAACACCTGATGCAGATTACATGGACAAAGTGTTTACTGATTTTGGCTTCTCAAAGCTAAAAAAATTCAAAGGTAAAGACATTGTTTACTACAACCAACATGACATTCATTTCTTACTAAACAATGAGCGTGAAGGTTTCTCTGCTGAATTTGCTAAAAGCCACGGCCCAGCAATCTGTTCTATGGGTTGGCGTGTAGAGAATGCACAAAAAGCATTCGAAGTTGCTGTTGAGCGCGGTGCAAAACCAGCGACAGACTCAACTCACAAAAATTTACCATACCCTGCTATTTACGGTATTGGCGACAGCTTAATTTATTTCATCGAGCAATTTGGCGACAAAGGTTCTATTTATGAGTCAGATTTTGAAGATTTAAGCGAGCAAAACATTGTTGAAGACAAAGGCTTCATCCGTATCGACCATTTAACCAATAACGTTTATAAAGGCACAATGGAAACATGGGCTAACTTCTATAAAGACGTATTTGGTTTTACAGAAGTTCGTTACTTCGACATTAAAGGTCAAAAAACAGCGTTATTATCTTACGCACTTAAATCTCCGTGCGGTACTTTCTCGATTCCAATCAACGAAGGTAAAGATAACAACAACAACCAAATCGATGAGTACTTAAATGAGTACAATGGTCCAGGTGTACAGCATTTAGCATTCCTAACGAATGACCTAGTAAGTTCACTTGATAAGCTTGACCAATCAACGATTGCCACGCTTGATATCATTCCTGAGTACTACGACACCATTTTTGACCGTGTGCCTTGGGTTAAAGAAGATAAAGAGAAGATCCGTGAGCATCAAATCCTAGTAGATAGCCAAAGCGAAAACTGTTACCTACTGCAAATCTTCTCGAAGAACCTATTTGGTCCTATCTTCATCGAGATGATCCAACGTGTAGACGACGGCGGTTTTGGTGAAGGTAACTTCCAAGCGCTGTTCGAATCAATCGAACGTGATCAAGAGCGCCGTGGTGTAATCTAAATCATCATAATGAATAAAAAGCAGCGTGTGGTTTGGGTATATTCACACGCTGCTTTTTGTCGTTTTAAATTCTGTTTTAAACTAACTGTTTAAATTGCGTTGATTGCCTCCATATAGATAACTAATAAATCAGCGCGAACCAATAAGGAAAGAGTATGAGCCTAATTAACGAAACCCACGATATTAATCTAAAAAGCTGGGTTGCATCTGCTAACGAAGCGAACTGTGACTTCCCAATTCAAAATCTTCCTTTTGCAGAAGTACGTCGTAAAAATTCAGACGAAGCGTTCCGTGGCGCTGTCGCTATTGGTGACCAAGTTATCGACTTAGCAAAAGTAAATGAACTTGGTTTATTCTCTGGTGATGCACAGGTTGCCGTTAAAGCAGCAAGCCAAACTACACTCAATGAATTTATGGGTCTTGGTCAGCAGTATTGGTCTGCACTTCGTCTAGCGTTATCAAAAGCACTCCGTGAAGGTGCGAGTGAACAAGCGCAATTAAGCGAAGCGCTTATCTCTCAAGCAGACATCGAATTTGCGCTACCGTGCCGTATTGGTGATTACACTGACTTTTATACGTCTATTTACCACGCAACAGCGGTAGGTAGTCTATTCCGCCCTGATAACCCACTTCTACCTAACTACAAATGGGTACCAATTGGTTATCACGGCCGCTCATCGTCAATTGATGTTTCAGGTCAAACGTTCCACCGCCCTAACGGTCAAACCAAAGCGCCAGATGCAGAAGTACCATCATTCGGCCCTTGTAAACGCCTAGACTACGAACTTGAGTTAGGTATCTACCTTGGTAAAGGTAATGAATTAGGCGATGCTATTGCCATCGAAAATGCTGAAAACCACGTATTTGGTTTCTGTGTATTTAATGACTGGTCTGCACGTGATTTACAAGCGTGGGAATACCAACCTCTTGGTCCATTCCTTGCGAAGAACTTCGCGTCGACTGTGTCTCCTTGGATTGTTACAACAGAAGCACTGGCTCCATTTAGAACAAACTGGACACGTGACGAAAACGATCCACAACCAATGGACTATTTAGAGTCAGCTCATAACCGTGAGTTTGGTGCATTCGATATCAAAATGGATGTACAAATTGAAACTGAAAAGATGCGTGCAGCTGGCGAAGCACCAACACAAGTATCTAAATCAAGCTTCAAGCACTCTTACTGGACAGTCGCGCAAATGGTGACTCACCACACTGTTAATGGCTGTAACTTCCAACCAGGCGACATGTTAGGTTCAGGTACTCAATCAGGCCCTGAGCACGAAGAAGCAGGTTCATTATTAGAACTATCACGCGGTGGCAAAGAAAAGATCACCCTTGCTAATGGCGAGCAACGTGCTTTCTTGGAAGATGGCGACAACGTAATCATGCGTGGTTGGTGCGAGAAAGACGGTTTTGCACGCATTGGTTTTGGTTCAGTAGAAGGTACAGTACTACCTGCTAAATAAAAGTAACTCGCTATTTTTATTTCCAGAACAACGATTAAGGGCATTTTTTGCCCTTTTTATTTGCCTTTTATCAATTGAGTTACAATTTTTTTCTGGCTTTTTTAAATCAGATTGCTATCTTAACTCGGTTATTAGTTAAATTTTATACGCTATGTTAGTTAAACTTAAGTCTTTTTATCGCACGTTATTTCCAGCTAGACAGCTGTTGATCCGTCAAAATGGCGAAGTAAAGCACTTAATATTAGCTCCATGGTTACAATTAACTGCACTCCTAGTCATTTTAACTGCCATTGTTTGGCTAAGTATTTCGACACTACAGATCATGTCACAAGCTGACCAAATCATCAGCATTGAACAAAATCAACTAAGCAAACAACAACAGTGGCAGCAACAGCGCTACCAGCAACAAGCGGCCTATGAAAAACAGTTAGAGCAACTTGCAATTCTTGAACAAAAGCAAGCGCTCTTGCAAAGCATGATTGAGTCGCTACCTGAGTCAATGAACAAACCTGCATTAGCAACTGACGCAGAGCCATTGCTTTTACCTGTCCAGGAACACACAGAAGAGTTTCACGCTCCATTAGAAGATGATCAACCAAAACAAGTTAAACGCATAGAAAGCATGTCTGAGCGCTTAGTGCGTCTTGATGCCGCTTACAACAACAGCTTTGTTGTATTAGATCAGCAAATCAAACTTCGTCATCAAGAAATAGTTGCCATGTTAGAAGGCGCTGGCCTTGATAGCAGCCTTGCCAATGCAACTGTGCTTGAAAACTCAGACACAGCGCAAGGTGGCCCGTTAGACTTATTTGACGAGTCAAAAATTCCGGCTGAGTTTTTAGCGATTGCCGATAACCTTTTAGCGTTAAATAACTTAGAAAATTTACTCAGCGAATTACCACAAACACTCCCTGCTGCTGATTACTATATATCAAGTAGTTTTGGTCTTCGTAAAGATCCAATGAATGGCCGCCGCGCTTTTCATAAGGGGGTTGATTTAGCTGGTTGGCATAAAACCGAGATTTTTGCTCCCGCTGATGGCACCGTTTTACGTGCTGGTCGAAATGGCGGGTATGGCAACTTTATCGAACTACAACACAAAAATGGCTTCGTCACTCGCTTCGGACATCTTAATAAAATTAAGGTTAAAAAAGGCCAAACAGTAACTAAAGACGATGTCATTGGTTTAATGGGTAGTACAGGCCGTAGTACCAGCACTCACCTACATTACGAAGTTTTAGTGAATGGCAAACATGTCAACCCAGTTAAAATAACAAAGGCGCTTTCTCGTGTTCGGTAAAAAAAAACAAGCTCCAGCTAGCTCAACTAGCTCTACTTTAAAAAGAACAAACCATACTCCCTCTATTATTGCAGAAGATGTTCGCTTAACTGGCACTTTAGTAAGCCAAGGTGAAGTTCAACTTGATGGTCGTATTGACGGTGATTTAAGAGTAAAACATCTTGTTATCGGCCTAACAGGCATGGTTGAAGGTCTTATAGAAGCAGATAGTATCGTAATTAAAGGCAAGATCATTGGCTCCTTGATTGCGAATAAGGTGACCATAGAAAGTACAGCTCAAGTCCACGGTGATGTGTTTCACGATACATTAAGTATTGAAGCAGGTGCTAATATCGAAGGCAGCTTAAAGCATCGTCATGAAGAAGATAAAATTGCTCCTATCAAGCCAAGCTCAAGCGATGAAAGTAGCCCATCAATACTGGCTGATGATGACAACGACTTGTCGTTTGTGAACAAACAAGCCGCTGATAAGTCTTAACGTTTTTTAGCCGTTATATACATAGTAATATCCGCGGTGAACACTAACTCATCGCGGCTATTATAAACCTTCACCGGCACTAGCAAGTCTTGCTTGTCTAACCACTCACTCGGCACTTCAATCTTTGCAACAGCACGCATGTCTGTGTCAATTTTTGCTAAATAGTTCACTGTCATGCCTTTTGGGATCCAGCGATGTGTTTTTGCTGGTACAGTTGCATCAACCATTAAGCCGGCGCATAGCTCTGCCACATTACATTGTGCAATTGCATGGATAGTACCAATGTGATTATGGATTGCTCGGCGATTTTTAACAGTTGCGCTGCAATGCCCAGCGGTTAAATTTGTGATCAATGGTTTTATTGAACCAAAGTAAGGGGCTTTAAAACACACGGCTTTACTAAACAACCAGTTACCCTTTGGCAGTGACTGGCATTTAGTCCAAATTTTTAATAATGATGATGGTGAGCTCACGACGTTTATCCATTATTTTTATGATGTGAGATAAAAAACTAACACATCAGACCAGATAGCGAAATGGAAAATTTTTGTAAGCAGTTTTGATGATTACGTATGTATTACACTTTTCGCTACCTGAACGCTTTTCTTTTCCTTTAGGGGCACATAAAATACCGTTTTAAAGGAGAGCGAATGCAGTCACGCCAGCACAAAAACCTCAGCTTACTATTTATTCTTGGCCTTCTGGTTATCTTTAGCCCGTTAGCAATTGATATTTACTTACCCGCGTTTCCGACCATTGCAGAACAATTCAGCGCTTCAGAAAAGCAAATTCAGCAAACCGTCGCTATTTTTATGCTTACCGTTGGGCTTGGACAGCTCATTGCAGGGCCATTAGCAGATAAATTTGGTCGTAAGCCTGTGGCAATTACCGGTGTGACAATTTATGGTTTAGCGGCTTTTGGCGCGTATCTGGCACCTGATTTTGCAAGCCTGATGATTGCAAGAGCACTACAAGGTTTGGGGGCCTGTGCCACATTTGTAGTAGCATTTGCCATTGTAAGAGATAGATTTGGTAGTGAACGCAGCGGCCAAATCATTACTTATCTTAATGGTATCGTCTGCTTTATCCCTGCCCTCGCGCCAATTTTAGGCGCTTGGCTCACAGTACAGTTTGGCTGGCGCATGAACTTTTTATTCATGGCTGTATTTGCACTCATTGGTTTATTCATAACCTTGTTAATGTATAAAGAAACCCGCCCTGCCGATAGTGTATATAGTGGTCATATTCTTGACCTGCGCCGTTTTATGCCAATTATCAGCACGCCATTGTTTTTATTCCATAGCTTAATTTGCTTGGTAACTATGTCGGCTATTTTAGTCTTCGTTACCTTAGCACCTGGCTGGCTTATTACTGAATTAGGTGGCAGTGTTACCGACTTTACTTTCTGGTTTACCTGTAATGCGGTCTTGAGCATTGTTGCAAGCTTTATTATGCCACTGTACATCAAACGCCAACCAAAACGCGCGTTAAAAGCAGGACTATTGTTGCTTGTAATCGCAGGAGCCTTAATGTTGGCCTTTAGCCAACAACGTACAGCGCTTGCGTTGATGTTTCCGATGTTTATTGCTGCGTTTGGTTTTGCACTGACACTTGGCTCATCAGCAGGCCGTGCACTAAGTTTGTTTCCTAAGCAAGCAGGCACAGCATCAGCACTTATTGGCTTAATGCAAATGAGTGGTGCAAGCTTATTAGTGTTTATAACGCAATTGTCAAATTTGACTACACCTGTATTAATTGGCGTGCACTTTTTAATGCTCATCCCATTTACCTACCTATTGTTCAAACATAAGCACTTGTCATAAAAAAGTTTTATCATACTTTTTGTCATAATGGGTAAATGAGAATCGTTATACTCTATTTACCCGTTTAGACATCCTGTTATTCCCTACTGTTATAAAAAGCACCTTTCTAGAATGATTTGTTCCAGTTTTGTGGATTATTTTGCTTGTACCTATAGCATCATTAATCTATTGTTTACTCATGTTAACATCTGGTTAACTCAACAACATGTTTGGGATACGAATCATGAAAAAGAATAAATTAGCATTAGCACTGATCATCAGTGGACTATGTGCAGCAGGAACTGCAAACGCAGCAAATGACCGTTACATCATCCAAGTAGACAACAATAAAAAAGGCGTAGTTAAAGCACTCGCTAAAAAGCTTGGTGGTGATATTAAAGTTGATGGTAATGGCTTTATTGCAGCGCAATTTACAGGTCATGACCTTGCAAGTGTAAAAGGCTTACTAAACAACCCTCACATCAAACTGGTTGAAGAAGACCAAAAGCGTGTACCAATGGCGCTTTATAACGATGACGCTGGTAATGCAATGCAGCAGCAATTAACGCCATACGCAGTTTACCAATCACAAGCTGATAAAGTTACCTTCGATGCGAATGCTGGCATGAAAGTATGTGTGATTGACTCAGGTTTAGATGCAACAAACCCTGACTTCATTTGGGGTAACATTACAGGTGATAATGACAGTGGCACAGGCAACTGGTTCGACAATGGTGGCCCACATGGTACTCACGTAGCAGGTACTATTGGCGCCGCAGACAACAATGTTGGTGTGGTTGGTATGGCACCAGGTGTGGCAATGCACATCATCAAAGTATTCAACGCTGAAGGCTGGGGTTACTCTTCAGATTTAGCACACGCAGCAGATTTATGTTCTCAAGCAGGTGCAAATATCATCAGCATGAGTCTTGGCGGCGGTGGTTCAAATAGCACCGAATCTAACGCATTTGCTAATTTCACAAGTGCTGGCGGTTTAGTCGTTGCTGCAGCGGGTAACGATGGTAACAACGTACGTTCATACCCTGCAGGCTATCCATCAGTAATGATGATTGGTGCAAATGATGCGGACAACCAAATTGCAGATTTCTCGCAGTTCCCTAGCTGTACATCTGGTCGCGGTAAACGCGCTACTACAGATGGAACTATCTGTGTTGAAGTAACAGCAGGTGGTGTTGATACTCTTTCTACTTACCCTGCAGGTATGGCAACTTCAGCTAGCTTAGCAGCTGATGGCGCAGGCTTTGCTACTTCATCAATGGAAAACTCAGGTAATGCATCAGGCACGGCGTATTACATGGGTACTGCTGAGAGCGTAGATTCTGGCGCAGCAGGCAAAATTTGTATGATTGACCGCGGTAATATCTCGTTCTATGACAAGGTAAATAATTGCGAGAATTCAGGTGGTATCGGCGCTGTTATCATCAATAACGAAGCTGGCATGTTATACGCTACATTAGGCGAAACTAACGATACAACGATTCCAGCTGTAGGTGCTGCATTTGAAGACCGCTCAACCCTTCTTTCAAGCACAACTATTGATATCGCAATTGGTACCAGTGATTATGGTTTCATGAGCGGTACATCAATGGCAACCCCTGCTGTTTCAGGTATCGCAGCGCTAGTATGGTCAAATCACCCTGAGTGTACGGGTACAGAAATCCGTGATGCACTAAAAGCAACGGCAGAAGATCAAGGAGCTTCTGGTCACGATGTTTACTTCGGTCACGGTATTGTTAAAGCAGCTGACGCAGATGCATACCTAACAGCCAATGGCTGTGCAGGTGGTGGCGATAATGGCGGTGGCACAACACCAGGTGGTGATGATATTAGTCTTTCTACTTCAGGCTATAAGTCAAAAGGCACTAAATACATTGATTTAAGCTGGAGTGGCGCTGCTACAAGCACTGTCGATGTATACCGTAATGGTAGCAAGGTAGGCTCAGTGGCAAACACTAACAGCTACACTGACACTATCACAACAAAAGGTGGTGGTACTTACACTTACCAAGTATGTGAAGCACAAAGTACAACTGTTTGTTCAAACAACAGCACTGTGACGTTCTAATACTTTCCCCAACCCAAATCAGCGGGCATTGATTGCCCGCTTTTTCTTTTTCTAGAAGCTTGTTAAAATCAACTACCTAGCTTTTTATTTTTGTGCCGATGATCAATCCAGAATTTCTACTGTCGTTTTTAGGCGCCAGCTTTTTAATTGCCGTAGCCCCCGGCCCTTCTAATGCATTTTTAATGGCACAAACCTTTGCCAATGGCCGTAAAGCCGGAATGCAAAGTGCCTTTGGTTTTGCCTTAGGTGGTGTGGTGCATACTTTTTTTGCGGTGGTGGGTTTAACGGCAATTTTAAAAGCGTCTACTGTTGCCTATACCACAGTTCAGTATTTAGGTGCGGCGTACCTGTGCTATTTGGGCGTAATGACGTTAAAAGACACCTTCACACAGCCTGAGTCAGACTGCGACGAAAAACCTCATGTAAGTACCAGTAAAAAGCAAAATGTGATGTTTCAAGCAATGATGACCGAGGTACTTAATCCAAAAGTCGCTCTATTCTTTATTGCGTTTATTCCGCAGTTCGTCGATCCGAGCTTGTCTTCAACAACTTTTCAGCTCGCTTTTTTTGGTTTACTATACCCGCTTTTTGCTTTTCCTATCGACTGCACGTATATTTATTTCGGCGATAAGATAGCCAGTTATTTTCTTGAGCACCCGCAAACCCAAATTTGGATTGATCGGATCACGGGGCTGGTGTTTATTGCACTAGCAATTAACCTATTGATATAAGAGCACTTATGGAACAAAAACAACAAGCCTTACCAGCCAAAAAGAATATTGCCCTCGTAGCCCATGATGGTAAAAAAGCTGCCCTTCAGGCGTGGTGTGAAAAACACCAAGACATTTTAAGTAAGCACACGCTATACGGTACGGGCACAACAGGTCATTTAATCGAGCGTACAACAGGGCTTGAAGTGATTAAGCTGCTAAGCGGCCCTATGGGGGGCGATCAACAACTTGGTGCTAAAATTGCTGAACATGAAGTGCACATGCTGGTGTTTTTCTGGGATCCACTTGCATCGCAGCCACACGACCCAGATGTAAAAGCATTACTGCGTTTAGCTGCGGTTTGGAATATTCCTGTTGCCTGTAATGAAGTCAGTGCCGATATGCTATTAAGCTCACCTATGATGGAAACTGAGCTGTGCCGCACGTTGCCAGATTACGAAAAATACCTTGCAACGCGCCAAGTGACTCTTTAGTTCTATAAGTCGTATCTCTAAGTGGGGGCTATTAGCTATAAAGCTTGTGCGCCCACTTAGTTAAACCTGCAGTAACACTACCAAAGTGATCCCCGTTCAGCATAGTAATATCACCTAAATGAGCTTTTAACGCAGCCTTGATCAGCGGTGATTGCGCACTACCGCCCGTTAAGTAAATGACATCAGGCGTTGTGCCTGCTTCTTGAATCGCTTGTTTAGCTAGGCTCACTATCTGACTTATCGAATCATCAACAGCTAAAGCGAGATCTTTTAGCGTTAAGCACTGCGTTAAGTCTGAATCTAAGAAGCGCAAATCTGTAGTAAATTCATTCGCTGACGAGAGCGCAATTTTTGCCGCCTCGCCTTGCTGCACCAATTGGTGACCTTGCTTATTTTGCTGCAATTGAATTAAGCGTTTAAAAAGCGCAGGCTCTTTAACTTCTCGAAGTTGAGTCAGTAACTCACGATGATGGGCATCGCTATAAAACAGGCTTTGCAGATTTACATCATTGATTTTACAGGCTTGCCAAAACGGTTGATTCGGCAGTGGAAGACCCGATTTAAACTCAGTGCCTAAACCTAGTAATGGCATTAAACCATGAAAGCTCAGCGCAATATCTAAATCATTTCCACCCACACGCTTACCACTGTGAGCTAAAAAGTCATTGTCACGGCATTGCTTATCACGAAAGCTCGGCCCCATTTGTACAAATGAGCAATCGCTAGTACCCCCGCCAATATCGACAACCAACACTTTTTGGTCTTGCTGCAATGAGGTTTCATAATCAATCCCCGCCGCTAATGGCTCATACAAAAACGACACCTCTTTGAAGCCTGCGCGCTTTGCTGCTCGCTCTAAAATACCCAGCGCTTGTTGATTAGACTCTTCACCACCGACTGATTGAAAGTTTACCGGTCGTCCAATTACCGTTTCAGTTAATGTGTCTTGCAGTGATTGCTCGGCACGTTGTTTAATTTTTAAAATCATCGCCGTGGCAATGTCTTCAAAAAAGTTTATTTGCCCTTGTTTTAAGCCTACTGCACCAAAAAATGATTTAGGTGACTTTACAAAGTAACCTTCTTCTGGAAATTGCACATACTCGCTAATTGCTTCACGACCTATAAATAAGGTCTCATCACCAGCTTGAATATCGAGATCAGATTTAATACGAGGAATGGTATTTAAAAGGGCTTGGCGCTCAGTTTTAAAGTCGTGCTCAAATGGGCTACCCGTAAGATGCTTTGTCACAAAATCGACAACTAATGCACTGTGGTGAGTATAAAGTGTTGATGGTAAATATTGCTTGCCCTGCTCAAGCGGCACTAAAGAGACTTGTTGCTCGTTATTCATTACACCGATTGCACAATTTGAGCTACCGTAATCAAAGCCTGCAAACATTCTAACACCTATACATCAATAAAAAGGCCGCGAAATTTACCACAGTCGCAGCCGTTTTTGAATGATGCTATGGCGTTTCATGCAAAAAGCTTGCAAAACGTGGTAAACCATTTTTAGTAAAACCATGATATTTGTAGGTAATGGTACTACCTATCGCTGGGGGCGATGATCTTTGTTGATCGGTAAATCCCGAGCCAATTTTAAATTCGGTACCATCACTACTGCGCACCTTGAGTGCACCTAGCATATTTTTATACTTACCCTTTCCTGCGATATAACCGATTACAACTGCTTCAGCGTCAAAATAAGGCTTTAACTTTAACAATGCATCACTACGCCCTGCACTATGCTTAGCAGCTGCTAGATGCAGCATGACGCCCTCAGCTCCTTGTGCGATTAGTTTATCCATAAACAAACTAAGTTGTTTGTTATCGTTAAAGTGCATTTGCGCAACGCCTTTAATATGCTCACTTTGCAGCTGGTTTACTAACCTTGTGTAGTTTTCATAACGTTGACTAAATGGCGTTGTCGCATCCGGCATATCAAATATCATGTAATTGACGGTTTGCCATTCTGATTCTACAGGTGTGACTTTTCGAACGATCCCGCTCACATTGGCAAAGTCTTGGCGCTTAGTCCAAAGCTCTCCATCAAGCCAAACACCTGGCAGTGGATCTGTGAACCACTTGGGCGCATAAATTGGGTTACCATTTCGGGTTACTAATTGACTCCCTGTCCAAATAGCCCGAACGCCATCATATTTTTCACTAACTAAATAGTCAGATACATTAACCTTCTCGGCTTGATAGACGTTTGCTAAAAGGACTGAAGGTGCTTGTTGCGCTTCGGCTGAAAAGCCTATAAATAACGTGATTGCGCACAAAAGCGCACGAGTGAATTTAACCATCATTGCTTCCTTGCAAATTTGTGAGTATTAACTGGCTCTGGCTTTGACTACTTAACAATAGCTACTTAACAAAAGCAGCTTAGCAATAGTCAGCTAATTATAGTTTAGTTTGTAGCCATTTGAAAAATTCGTTTAAATCAGCAAACACACCCGCGGCTTTACTAAAATCATGCTCTAATGTGAAATGATTTGGTACCGCATACACAGCAACACCAGCGTTGCTCGCAGCGGTAACACCGGTAAAGGTATCTTCGACTGCCACAACTTCATTGGCTGTGATATTTAGCGTATTTAGGGCTAGTTGATAAGGGTCACCAGCAGGTTTAGGATTATCAACATCATCTTTGGTAACCACACAGTCAAACCAATCGAAAATGCCATAGCCTTTTAAAATAGGATAAGCTTCATCTTTTGCACTACCTGTTACTAATGCCATTTTTAAACCACTGGCTTTGACTTGCCTAAGCACTGTTTTTGCATGAGGCATATAGGCGGGTAAATTAGTACTAACAAAACGGCCAAATGCAGCGTACTTATCATCCGTTAACTGCTCGGGGCTGATAGTTAACCCATAATTTGTAACAACCTCTTTAGCGGCTTCAAGAGTTGGCCTCCCTGAAAAACGCTGGCAAAAGGTAGCTTCATCATACTGCACGCCAAAAGGAGCTAACAAATCATTCCAAATATTAAAGTGCACACTTTCAGAGTCAACCAAAGTGCCATCCATATCAAACAATACTGCTTTTAAAGTCATCCTCATTCCTTCAAAGTAAAAAGGTGCCATAGGCACCTTTAAATATGATTATTCTGTTAAACCCGCAGGTGGCTCAGCAAACGCTTCTTCGCCTGTTTCTACATCAACCAGCTCGTAGCCACGTTGCTTTCTTACCACTTTCAAAATGGGCTTAGAAAACGCTGTTTTTAAACGATCTGCATCTGCTTCAAGTTCTTCGACTGTATGACCAAATGGTGCGGCACCGGTTTCTGACCAGTTAGTCACTTTACCATTTAAGTTATATTCAACTTCATGAATTTGATATTGTGCCGCTTCCTCTTTTGTTGCTTCACAAAAAATTACACGGTAGTTCCAAAATCCAGCCATAGTTATTCTCTTTCTCTTCAATTAATCCTGCCACTTTAGCAGTTACCAACGCGATTATAAACGAAAAAACCCGCTATACAGCGGGTTTTAATAGGACTTATTATTTCAGCTTAGAAGAAGCTTACTTTGAACTCAGCACCGATGTAACGCTCTTCGTTCACCATTGCTGTGTTGTTATTGAAGTCGATAGCACCGATTGATTGTTGCTCGTCGAACATGTTACGAACGAATGCTGATACTTCATATTCGTTGTCGCCTTCAGCCCAAGCATAACCTGCACGTAAACCTACTTCAGTTAATGGCTTGCCTTCAAACTCAACTGACTCGTATAAGAAGTAGTTGATTTCGCTGCGGTAAGACACGTCAGCGTAAGTGAAGAATTCACCATCAGCTACTTCGCGGCTATAGCGTAATGTAAGGTTAGAGATCCACTCAGGTGCGTGCGGTAAGCTGTTACCATCAAGGATAGCTTGACCTGCGCTGTTTAATGAGTTTGTTACAGTACACTGCGCACATACGTCAACGGCTAGGTCTTTATCGTCAAGCTCAGTGTTGTTATAACTTAAGTTAAATGTAGCGTTTAGGTTGTCAGTTAATACCCACTCAGTGTCTAACTCAAAACCGTAACCAGTTGTCTTATCGGCATTAACTAAACGGTTGAAGTTTGCACCACCACCTACAGCTGTTAATTGTTGGTCATCCATTGTGTAGTAGAACACAGTTGCGTTTACACGACCTTGGCCGTCAAGTACGTCTGATTTGATACCTGTTTCGAAAGACGTCACAGTTTCAGACTCAGCAACAGTTACTTCATCACCGAATAAGATACGACCTTGGATACTTGGTGCGCGGAAGCTGTTTGCAACACGTGCGTACCAGTTTACGTCATCGTTGATCTTGTAGTTAGCAGATAGATCCCAGCTAACGTGGTCGTCACTTGGGTTTTCTGTTAGGAATAACGCACCGCCACCTGCAGGGCTTAAAGTACGGTTTGCAGAGAACTCTTTTTCGTCATCTGAGTAACGAAGGCCCGCAGTGATTTTTAAGTCGTCAGTGACTGTGTAATCTAATGAACCGAATACCGCCCATGCTTTGGTATCTTGCTGCTGGATAACATAGCCGTTTAACTCACCAGGTGTTGAACCATAAGTGTCGTAGCTGAAGTTTTCGATTGTTAGCGCTTCATCAAAGTAGAAAACACCTACTTGGAAGTTTACGTCGCCAGTATAGTTGCTTGATAAACGAAGTTCTTGCGTGTATTGATCTTGATCTGGAATACCGTCAGCACTTTCAGAGTAGAACGGGATAAAACCTGGGCCCATATCTGGTAAGTAGCTTGCACCGTAACCACCGTCGATGTCAGCGCGAGAATAGATTTCAGCGCTTTCCCATGCAGAGATTGACGTAAGAGTTAAATCATTGATATCCCACTCAAGCTTTAAGCTTGCGCCTTGAGATTCAACTTGCTGTGTCGCACGAGAAGCAGCATCGTGGTAAACCACATCATGCTCAAAGTTATCGACTAAATCGTTTGTGCCAGCTTTAATAGCGTTACCACGGAATGCGATTGGCGTACCATCCATATCACGAACGTGGTAGTTGAAAAGACCTGTGAAATCGTCACCTTCATATAAAAACTGAACACGTGCCGCTTTTTCAGTGTAGCCTCCTAATACGTCATCTTGTTCAAAGCCTGGTGCACGGTTATCGATGTAATCGTCTTTTTCTTGCCAAAGTACAGAAACACGCGTTGATAAACGGTCTGTTAAGCCACCGCCAACAGCACCTTCAAAATCAACTGCGCCACGGCTACCGTAAGATACTGAGCCATAGCCTTCAAATTCTTGTGATGGTTTAACTGTATCAAATTTAACAAGGCCAGCCGGTGTGTTACGACCGAATAAAGTACCTTGTGGGCCACGTAGAACTTCTACACGTGCTACGTCAAATACAGGGAAACCTTTTAAGATTGCGTTCTCTTGAACAACTTCGTCTACAACTAACGAAACTGGTTGAGAAGCATTTAGGTCAAAGTCAGTGTTACCTAGACCACGAACATAAAAGCGTGGGAAAGAACGACCAAACGAAGATTCGATTGATAAACTTGGGATTTTCGCATTCATAAAACGAATATCCATACCAGCTGAGCTGTAAGCGTCTAAGCTGTCACCTTGTAATGCAGATACAGCTACAGGTACTTCCTGTGCATTTTCTACACGTTTACGAGCGGTGATTTGAATAACTTCTAGTTGGTTGTTTTTTGCTGCTGTCGCTTCGTCGGCAGCAAGAGTTGAAAATGAAGTACCTGCTACGGCAGAGAACAACGTTGCATTGATAAGTGTTGCTAACGTAGATCTTTTCATTGCTTTCATGTCGGGTTTTAACCTTTTTTATGCACTCTTATTCAACGGTGATGATGTTGCGTCAATTCATTTGACGGGCTCGGCCAATTTTTCGCGCCTTGTAATAAGCTGCGCGGACCTCTAGTTCGAGAGTGCAAAACGAAGTAAAGAGGCTGAACGAACGCTGACGATTATAACACTTCATGACACTTTTACTGCATTAAAAATTAGAAATATACAATTTTTTTACAACAATTAGCGGCAACATCGCCGCATTTAGAAGATTTTATGCAATTATTTTTCATTGAAGCGGACATATGTCCTGTGCATTTAATTGCAACAATGTGTAGACATTATGTACAAATGAGAGCCGCTTTCATTTACCCCTTTTTTAGCAACTAATCAGTCACTCGTGCGAATTCTGGGTTAGCTAATTCACATTCATGCTCATTTAATAAGCCTAAAATTGCTAAGTTTAACTCTTCGATTACTTCCATATAAAAAGCAAAGTCGACAGTCTCTACGTAGCTTAGTACATCCACTTGTAAAGCCCAAGGTGTGAAGCCTTTAAAGCGAACACGACAAGGCTCAAAAGCGATGTGCTTATGTTGCTCTAAAAGCTCTCTTAGGGCTTGCATAAACGACATTAGGTTTTGTTGCTTAGTATTGGCACTGAGCATCAATTTAGGTCGATAAGAAATACGCTCTCGTTCCGAGACATTCTCAAGCTGCATATCAACAAACTTTGCATTCGCCACATAGATAACCGAGCGATCAAGCGTTCGAATTCGCGTTGCTCTTAGCCCTATTTCTTCTACCGTGCCTAACTGGCTGCCAAACTTACATAAACTACCTATTTTTACTGGTGCAGAAATATATAGAGTGATTGCTGCAATGATATTCTCAACCGTTTTTTGCGCTGCAAGGGCAATTGCAAGTCCACCAATACCTAAACCAGCCAGTAAAGTAGTGGCATTAAAGCCTAAGTTTTCAAACCACATGAATAGTAAGATAATGGCTATTGAGGTTTTTACTACGTTACTCAGTGGTCGCAGTAAAAAGACTACTTGCGGTCTGTCTTGGTTTATAAAGCGTTGGCTCAGTCTATGCTTTGCAATATCAACTGCACGAAGACATATCCACCCCCATGCAATTAACAGCACTGTTGCGCCATGAAATAAAGCAAGTACTGCAATTGTTACATTAGATTGATCACTCAAAGAACGAGACATTAATACAGCCAGCAATAAGCAAACAGGTCCATTAATGAACGCTATCACATCTTTTTCAACAGGCACTTTTAAATGGCCAAGTACAAATGTGAGAATACGCGTCACAATGATTGCTACCGCAAGGAAAAACAAAAAACTAAAGGCAAAGTAAATCCATTGCCAAAGTAATATCCCTAAAAACTCTACATCTGGCAGATTCTTATATAACCATTCACCAACTCGGTTATAACCATACTCTTTTGTTAGTAAGGGAATTTGGCTTACCGTTGCATTCGATATTTTCCAAATGCGATTGCCACTTTCAGGGTCTGGGATCAACTGTAATAAAATTTGAACTGTACCTTGTGAGGTTGATATTTCCCCCACTAAGTCACGATAACTTGGTACACTTTCTTTTTGCTTTCCTTCGGGCTTGTTACTTAAGTTATCAATGTCTACCCAGAGTGTGCGATCAAGTACTACAGATAAGTTTTCGGCTAGTTGAGACTGACCAATAATAGCCACATCCTGAGGCAGATTTCGAAAATCAAGATACTGAGCAGCGCGTTCAAAGTCACGAGCTCTGGCCGCTTTCAAATAACCCTGCATTGAACTTCGTGGTGTCATTCGACCGTATGTGTCGAAGGCTAAATCGTCTTCTAAAGCAGTTTCTTTTTCTTCGCTAGCTGCTGGAGTACTGACTTCAGGCTCTTGCTTGGCTGGCTTTTGTTCGGCTTGATCTTCCTTATTGTCTTTATCAATTAAGGATTTAACGGTCACTTCGGGTGTGGTTGTTGCCCATAATGGCGCATTAAACAACAGTAAAAAACACACTAATAACTTACTAAATTGTAATGAAAACTTGGTATTACAACGGCTCACACTTTATTCCTTGTTCGATAAACATTAAATCGCTGAAATAATCAGCTAATTAAATTAGAGCATGGTTTGTGTAACTGTACAAAAAATAATTAAAACTCTTTGCAACTAACTGCTGAGATGTTAGTTATATAAAGACTTAAGCAAAGGATACTATTATGCAAATCTCAAGTTCACTGATCCCCCACTGGTCATCATTAATGATCCACGGTGCCATTGCCATCGTTTTTGGCTTGTGTGGTTGGTTTGCCCCAGAAGCCTCATTAGCGATTCTGATGTTTATTTTCGCTGCTTACTTTTTTGTCGATGGTGCCATTAGAACTTGGTTAGCTATTGCTTCAAAAAATGAAAACCCACTTTGGTGGATGCTATTAGTGGGTGGTTTAATTTCAATTGCTGCTGCACTTGTAACCCTGTTTGCTCCCAACGTAACAGCTATCTTAATGCTGTACTTTATTGCCGCATGGGCCATTGCCATCGGTGTGATTGAAATATTGATTGCGAGTAAGCTACGTAAAGAAATTAGTAATGAATGGCTGTTAATTGGCAGCGGTATTATTTCGATTATCTTTGGTGGATATCTGATATTTAACCCTGGCGCGGGTATCATTACCCTACTTTGGCTGGTTGCAACCTATGCCGTCGTATTTGGCATAATGATGGTACTATTAGCACTTAAGCTAAAAAAAATGCAACACTCTCAAATATAAAACAAAAAAGGAGCTATTCAGCTCCTTTTTATACCATCAAACTAGGGCTGATTAATCAGCGCTGTTTTCTTCTTGGTTATGTAACTCTAAACTCGCTGACATCGCATTTTCACGGGTTGATTTTGCTGAATCATTACGTAAACGGTCAATGTGGTTTAGGTAATCTTGGTCGATATCACCAGTGATGTATTGACCATCAAATACTGATGTTTCAAAACGGGTGATTTCTGGGTTTTCTTGGCTTACTGCTGAGATTAAGTCATCTAGCGATTGATAGATAAGACCATCTGCACCAATGCTTGCATTGATATCTTCAACTTCACGACCATGAGCAATTAGCTCAGCTGCCGATGGCATGTCGATACCATAAACGTTCGGGAAGCGAATCTCTGGCGCTGCTGACGCGAAGTAAACGTTCTTAGCACCTGACTCACGAGCCATCTCAACGATTTGCGCTGACGTTGTACCACGAACAATTGAGTCATCAACAAGTAATACGTTTTTACCTTTGAACTCACGGTCAATAGCATTCAGTTTTTGACGAACTGACTTTTTACGCATTTCTTGACCTGGCATGATAAACGTACGGCCAATGTAACGGTTTTTAACAAAACCTTGGCGGTATGGCAGGTTAAGCGCTGATGCAATCTCAAGAGCTACATCACATGATGTTTCTGGGATTGGAATAACCACGTCGATGTCTTTGTCAGCCCATTCACGTGCGATTTTCTCACCTAACTTAGTACCCATGTTTACACGCGTTGCATAAACAGACATACGGTCAATTGTTGAATCTGGACGCGCAAAGTAAACAAACTCAAAGATACACGGCGAATAAGTTGCTTTTTCAGCACACGCTTGTGAGAAAAACTGACCATCTTCAGTTACGTAAATTGCTTCACCTGGTGCAACGTCACGAACAAACTCAAAACCGTCTGTTTTTAAAGCAACGCTTTCTGATGCAAACATGTACTCAGTACCGTTTGCAGTTTCACGCTTACCGAATACCAGTGGACGGATACCGTTCGGATCACGAAACGCAACAATACCGTGACCAATGATCATTGCAATCGTTGCATAACCACCCGTTACTTTATTATTCACTTCAGTTACCGCAGTGAAGATATCTTCAGCATCAAGTTTTAGCTTGTTTGATTTGCTTAACTCATGTGCCACAATGTTAAGTAAAATTTCAGAGTCAGATGTTGTATTAACATGACGGCGAGCTTCTGAAAACAATTGCTGCTTTAATGCTTCTGCGTTTGTTAAGTTACCATTGTGCGCAAGTGCAATACCAAATGGCGAGTTAACATAGAAAGGTTGCGCTTCAGACGAGCTAGAAGAACCAGCTGTCGGGTAGCGAACATGGCCAATACCAATTGTACCTTGCAGACGTTTCATATGACGGGTATGAAATACATCTTTTACAAGGCCATTGGCTTTACGTAAGCTAAACGTGTTGTTTTCAATGGTAATGATGCCAGCTGCATCTTGACCGCGGTGTTGCAAAACAGTTAAGCCGTCATATAACGCCTGATTAACAGGAGAAGTTCCGACTATGCCAACGATACCACACATTAAATTTATCCTCGCCGATTAACGGTTTACAGAATTTAAAAAGCTCGAGTTGTTTTCGAGGTACGAAAAGAACCACTCAACAACAAAGCCAAATTCTGGAATCAAAATAGAGTTGCCCCACCAATGCGTATTAGGTGCACCGGTAAAAGCATCAAGAAAGAAGAGTAACGCGCTTACGACCAACACGCCACGAAGAGCACCAAACACTATGCCGAAAACACGGTCTGTGCCAGATAAACCAGTACGTTGTACAAGTTCACCTAAAATATAGTTTAGTAACCCACCTAACAGGAGTGTCGCAAAGAATAATATGGCTATTGCGGCTGCATTTCTTAAAAGGGGTTCTGAAATACTTGTTAGGAAGGATGCTAAATATTGGTAAAACAAACTAGAGATGATAAATGCGCCAGCCCATACAGCTAATGACATTGCTTCTTTTACAAAGCCACGTATTAAGCCGATGATAGTGGATAGTGCAATAATGCCAAGTACGGCGTAATCAACCCAGATCATAAGAACCAACTAGTCGTTAATTTGGGGCGCATTCTATAAGACTACCTATAGAATTGCCAGATCATTTTGTAATTTCAAACTGAGTAACTTTGCCGTTTAACTTGGTTAACTGCTTTAACTCAGGAAGCTTACTTTCTAACTCTTTCTTGCTAAGTGAAGGTCCTACAAAGACTTTTGTCAGTGTGCCGTTCGGGGTTTTGATTGGACGAGTGAAGGTTTTGAAACCATTCGCTTTTAATTTTTCTTGTAGTGATTTCACATTAGGTGCATGAGAAAAACTGCCCAGTTGAATAACATAAGCCATTTGTGTGAGGTTCTCTTCTGGCTTACGGGTTGGCTCAGGAGTTTTAACAACTGGCTTTGCAGGCTCTTGCACTGCAATTTTTGGCTCAGCTCTGTTAATCACCGGCTCACCGGTTGAAGCTTCAACCATTTGCGGTGCAGCATCAATTTGCTGGGTTTCATTTGCGACAAGATCAGCGTCGTTTGCCTGAGTATCTTCAACCGGAACTTGCGAAGGTTGCTCGGCAGAGGCAACTTTATTATCAATCACCTCTTGCAAGTCTATCGTAGTGAACTCAGGGCGTTCAGGAATAGCTTTAAAGCCTTCTTTATAATGAACCTTCTCACCATCCAAAATGTTTGGAATGAAGACAATAGCCGCCACAACCACAATCGTGGTGCCTACTAAGCGATTAATAAACCCTGCGTTCACCGATTTCCTCTCTATTTTTTAAAGTAATTGATGGCTGCAGCCACAGTTATAAACGAGCCGAACACAATCACTAACGTGTTTTCATCAACATTTGGTAATAACGTATCTAGCGCAGTTTCAACACTCTCATAGTGCGTGCTAGGTGCTGATGATGTTGTTTCGGCAAGAGCTTTAGCAAGGTTTTCAACCTTGTCGCCACGAAAACAATCTAAACTTGCTAACGACCACTGGTCAACAACATTTGCCACGGCCGACATTGCAGCCACTTTATCTTTATCTGCAAGCATAGCGACTAATGCATGAATTTTAAACCCTTGATCTTTATACACGCTTAATTTGCGTGCCAAATATCGAGCTGACTCAGGATTATGCGCAACATCGGTAAAAATAAGCGGCTGCTCACTTAACTGCTGAAAGCGCCCTTCTACTGTAAGACTCGCTAAGCAATCACGAACTTGTTTTTCACTTGGCAACAGCTCAAGTTTTGCTAGTAAGGTCAACGCGGTTGCTGCATTTTGACAAGGAATAGCAGGCTTAGCTAAGCGCCAATCGTTACCTTTGTACTGCCAGTTAAAGCCTTCACTGTCTTCTGTGAATATGAAATCACAGCCTGATAGCACCATATCAGCGTTAATTTCATTACCATAATCAGTCACTGTATGCGGAATCGCTAAATCGCCAACAATAGCCGGTGTATTGGTACGGAAAATACCAGCTTTATCGTAACCAACAAGTTCACGAGTATCACCTAGGTATTCTTTATGGTCTAAATCTATGGTGGTGATCACACAAGCATGCGGGTTCACGATATTAGTCGCATCAAAACGACCACCTAAACCTACTTCTAGCAGCACATAATCAACGGCGTGACGTTTAAAAATAGCCAGTGCGCCTAAGGTACCATACTCAAAATAAGTAAGTTGCGTGTCACCACGGCCTTTTTCAAGCATATCGAAAGCATCAACATGGAATTGGTCGTCAAGCTCTTGGCCATTAATACGTACGCGCTCGTTGTAACGAATAAGATGCGGCGAAGCATAAGTACCGACACTAAAACCCTGTGCAAGTAATAAGCTTTCTAGGCAACGGGCTGTAGTCCCTTTACCGTTAGTGCCTGCAATCAGGATAATTTTGCTTGATGTATCGAGTAAGCCTACTTGGTTTGCCACGCGTTCTACGCGCTCTAAACCCATTTCGATATTGGCAGGATGGACACTTTCTAAATAACAAAGCCAATCATCAAGGCTTGATGATTGGCTAGGAAGGATTTCTGTCATAGCGTTTAATCAGTTAAGCTGAAATTTACGCTACTCTATGCTCTTGTTCAGTAGAAGGCAAGTTCATAAATTTCGCTAAGATACGAGCAAGGGTGTCACGCATTTCACGACGGTCAACAATCATGTCGATTGCACCATGCTCTAGCAAGAACTCACTGCGTTGGAAACCTTCAGGAAGCGTTTCACGCACTGTTTGCTCGATTACACGAGGACCCGCAAAACCGATAAGCGCTTTAGGTTCAGCAACATTTACATCACCAAGCATTGCCAGTGATGCAGATACACCACCCATTGTTGGATCAGTTAATACTGAAATAAACGGTAAGCCTTTTTCGCTCATTTTCGCAAGCGCAGCACTTGTTTTAGCCATTTGCATTAATGACATAAGTGCTTCTTGCATACGTGCACCGCCTGATGCAGAGAAACAAATAAGTGGCATGTCGTGCTCTAAACATTGGTCTACAGCTTCAACAAAACGAGCACCTACTACAGACGCCATTGAACCACCCATAAACGAGAACTCAAAAGCAACAGCAGCAACAGGAATGCCTTTTAAACGGCCTTTCATTGCCACAAGCGCGTCTTTTTCACCGCTTGCTTTTTGTGCTTGGGTAATACGGTCAGAGTATTTTTTAGAATCTTTAAACTTTAATACGTCTTTTGGTTCGTGCTCTGCACCAAGTTCTTGACGATCAGCATCATCTAAAAAGTTTTCAAGACGTTTACGGCCACTTAAACGCATGTGGTGATCACACTTAGGACACACGTTGAGTGCTTTTTCTAATTCTGCTTTATATAAAATTGAATCACAGTCTGTACACTTAGCCCAAACCCCTTCTGGGATTTCTTTACGACCTGACGATTTAGTCGTTTTAGGTAAGATTTTTTCTAACCAACTCATTTGCAACTCTCTTAATGCTGTTCTGTGTCGCAGTCTGTTTAATTGGAAACACTCTCTTGTGTTTCTGATAACAAATAAACAGACAGATTTTTTCAATTAAAACATGAATTACCCGCAGACGATATAAAAAACTGGTCTTAGTAGTCGTGCACTAAAGACTAACTGTCTGAATCAGGTAAAAACAAAGGCCCTAATGGTGTTTTAGGAATGCCAAAATGTTCTGGGTAATCCACGTCAACTAAGTAAAGGCCAGCGGCTTTTGCTGTTGCACTTGCCTTTGCGCGCTCTTTTAAATCGAGTAATTCTTTTAACCACACAGGTTCATGCTTATGAAGACCAATGTCCATCAAACACCCGGTGATGTTTCGTACCATATGATGTAAAAACGCATTGGCTTTAATATCAATGATCACATAATCACCTTGGCGTTTTACCGATAAATGGTGAATAGTACGATTGGCTGTATTTGCTTGGCAGTGTAGTGCTCTAAACGAAGTAAAGTCATGCTCACCTACTAAATACTGACAGGCTTCTTGCATTTTAGTTTCGTCTAATGGGTGATGAAAATGGGTCACCCCTTCACTCATAATAGCGCCGCGATAGGTATAATTATAAATCACATAGCGATAGCGACGTGCTGTGGCACTAAAACGAGCGTGAAAGTCTTCGCTTACAGGCTCGGCAAAGCGAATAGCAATATCTTTTGGCAGTAAGGTATTCATACCCATCGTAAACGCGACCATTTCACGTTCAGCGTGAGTATCAAAATGGATCACCTGCCCAGTGCCATGTACACCCGCATCGGTGCGCCCTGCACAAACAATTTCGACTGGATGATTACAAATACGCGACAACGCCGTTTCTACTTCTTGTTGTACGCTATTGACGTGTGATTGACGTTGCCAACCACTGTAACGCGCGCCGTTGTACTCTACTCCAAGTGCTACTCGCATAATGCTCTATTTACCTACTGTACTAAATGACGGGGCATTTTATGCGATCTACGAGCGCAATAAAAGCCACTGTAGTAGATCACATTGTTCTGATTGCTCAGATATCACACCAATTCGCTTAACTATTTTTGCGAGCTGGTATTAATCTTCTTCGATGTTATCGAGGCCCTTGGTGCCATCTTTAGCACGAAGCTTATGATGGATGGCTGATTTGATCAGCATATAGCCGCTAATAGGTGCGGTGATCAGTAAGAAAATCGAAATCAGAATTTCTTTCACACTAATACCATCATGGGTGTAGCTAAAATACACCATCGCAGCAATTAGCAATGATGCCATGCCAAGCGTTGTTGCTTTAGTTGGACCGTGTAAACGCATAAAAAAGTCAGGCATTTTCACAAGTCCGATTGAACCTATAAGAATAAAGCAACCACCAATTAATAATAAGATTGATACAATCCATTCACTCATCATTTGTTACCTTATTCAATAATATCGCCACGCAGCAGGTATTTACATACCGCTACTGTGCTAACAAAGCCAAGCATGGCGATTAATAATGCGGCCTCAAAATATAAATCGGTACCCATGCTCATGCCATACAGAATAATCAAAGCAATAGTGTTAATGAACATAGTATCTAAAGCCAAAATACGGTCAGGTACCGACGGCCCAACAATTAAACGCCATAGGTTCAACAATAAAGATATGGCTATCATCGCATAAACAATTAGAAAAACGGTATCTAGCATCGAAAAATCTCCTTAAGCGGTGCTTCGTAGCGCTGCTTAATAGTATTAATTAACGCTTGTTCATCAGCTAAATCGAGTACATGAATCAATAAGTAGCGCTGCTGAATTTCTTCGCCCTCTTCGAGTGACTCAGGAATAGGATAAACCTCTGCACTCACAGTACCCGGCGTTAAAGATACTGTGCTTGCCAAAATAGTGATTGGCATTTCATGGCTTAAATCCAATGGTACTTTGATAAAACCTGGGCGTAACTTTTTCGTTGGCCCAAGTATCAACAGGGCAACTTGTAAGTTGGCAGTCACAATATCGTACAGCACTAACAATAAGTGCCTAAACGCAAGACCTGGCCTAACAATAAGCGGCTGTGGATCACGAAACGGGAATGTGACCCACGGAATGGTAATAGCAAAAAATGCAGCTAAAAACAGGTGCCCCGGCGACACACTGTTATTTAACAACAACCATACAATGAATAATAAAACACTGCGAAATGGTGTTGGCAACCAACGAAAGCGAGCTTCTAAACGCATTATTGGCCTCCTTGTAATACAGTGTTGATGCTAGTGTTGATATCAAACAACTGCTCTGACGTTGCTAGCATATAGTCTGAAATCGGCCCTGCAAATACAACCATTAATGGTGAGCACGCAAGTAGCGCAACCACAGCTATCACTTTAACAGGATGTGCTTTGGTGCCTTCAATTGCTTCACTGTCTTTATGAGTGTGATCCCAAAATAAGCTGGTACCAGCTCGTGAAACCGCCACTAATAACGCTAAACTAGAAACTAGATATATTGGCCAAAACAACATGGCTTTTTCACTATCTAGGGTGCTCTTTAAAATCCATACCTTGCCGACAAAGCCAGATAACGGTGGCATACCAACAACGGCAAGCGCAGCCACTACAAAACAAATACCAAGTAAATATGGCTGTGCAACGGCGCGCCCTGCGACTAACCGGTCGGCAACTTTACCGCGCTGTTGAGCAATTAAATCAGCAATTAAAAATAGTGCTGCACAAATAATAGTTGAATGCACTAAGTAGTATAGTAATGCAGCTGTTGCAGAAACATTTTGAATCGCAACCAATGCCACTAAAGTACCTACAGAGACAACAACCAGATTCGCAACAAGCTTTCTAAAATCTTGACTTGCTAACACACCAATACCACCCATCACTATGGTCGCAAGTGCTAAGCCCCATAACCAAGGCTGTGCCATGTGAGCAAGCTCGCCAGCATTATCACCAAATATTACGGTATACACGCGCAGCATGGCATAAACACCAACCTTGGTCATAATCGCAAATAATGCAGCAACTAATGGCATTGCACTGGCGTAGGTATTCGGTAGCCATAAATGTAACGGTAATAATGCGCCTTTTAACGCAAATACCACGATTAACAACAAGCCACCAATTTTGGCAAGGTAAACATCATCGCCCGTCAGTTGTGGTACTTTTTGCGCTAAATCAGCAATGTTCAATGTGCCCAGCACACCATAAAGCACCCCCAGCGCAATTAAGAATACGCTTGAACCAATCAGGTTTAAAATGACGTACTGCAGTGCAGCACGGGTACTTTGTTTGTTGCCGGCATGCATCAATAATGAGTATGAAGCAATCAACAGCACTTCAAAAAATACGAACAGGTTAAATACATCGCCAGTTAAAAAAGCGCCATTAACACCTAACACTAAAAAGTGTACTAACGGATGAAAAAAGCTCCCTTTTTTATCATCACCTGCACAGCTATAAAGCACCACAACTGCACCGAGGAAACTAGTAAGTAGCACAAGTAGCGTTGCTAGCCTATCGGCAACCAGCACGATGCCAAATGGTGCAGACCAATCACCAATTGCGTAAACAAGCGGTGCGGTACTATTAACATGAAGTAATAGATAAGCACTTACCAATAGTGTGACAATCGACAAAATAACCGACGAAACACGACGTATATGTAAGTTTTTACCACATGGCGGCATGAGTAAAATAACGCCTGCCAACATTGGAATTAGAATCGGTAAAGAAGCTAAATGCTGAATCATTTTTGCTCCTTCGATGACTTAACAAGGTGGCCATCAACATGGTCATTACCCAAGTCAGCACGACCACGAATTGCTAAAATAACTACAAAAGCGGTCATCGCAAAGCCTATTACAATCGCGGTCAAAACCAGCGCTTGAGGGAGTGGGTCGGCATACTCACTGCCTGTACCAAGTACAGCAGCTTTGTTAATAGTTAAACGACCTGAAGAGAATAAAAACAGGTTAACTGCATACGACAACATAGTCAGGCCGAGTACCACTGGGAATGTACGAGCCCGTAATATTAAGTAAATTCCGCATGCAACCAGCACGCCGACGCACGATGCGTACAATACTTCCATTAAATATTTACCTCTTGCTTGGGTGTATCAGCAGTTAATTTACCTAAACTTGCTAAAATCATCAGCGTTGCACCTACAACAGTTAAATACACACCTAAATCAAATACGATAGCACTAGCAAGTTCTGTCTTGCCGACTAGCGGAATATCAAAATAATCAAACCAGGTTGTTAGGAATGGACGTTCGAAGAACCAACTTCCAATACCTGTAAACAATGCAATAGCAATACCTGACGCAATAATCTTACGATAATTCACGTCAAATCTGTCTGCAATCCAGTGCGAACCATTAGCCATATATTGCAAGATAAATGCAATCGCGGTAACCAGTCCTGCAATAAAGCCACCACCTGGTAAGTTATGACCACGTAAGAAAATATACGCAGACACAAGTAATGCAAGTGGTAACAAGCTTTGTGAAATACTCGACAGTAGAATTGGGTAACGCTCTCTTGCCCATGGGCGCCCTTCACTATCACTTGCTGGCATAAACAGCGGCAAGTTAATAAGAAGCTTATAAATACCTAATGCAGCAATACCTAGTACGGTAATTTCACCTAGGGTATCAAAACCCCTAAAGTCAACGAGGATAACGTTTACAACGTTAGTACCACCACCGCCAGTTTTTGCATTGGCAACAAAGAAGTCAGAAATCGACTCAAGTGGTCTTGTCAGAAGCGCATAACAAATACTTGCCACAACCACACCAATAGCCGATGAGATACCTAGGTCACGCAGAATACGCAGTGAGCTTGATTCTTTCGGAGTGCGCTGCGGTAAAAAGAACAGTGCAAGCATCAGTAGCATTACGGTAACAACTTCAACGGTTAACTGGGTCAACGCTAAATCTGGCGCAGAGAATCGAGTAAATGCAACAGATACCATCAGGCCTACGATTGAAATCATAATCAACGATATCATTCGTGAACGATGCCAAATAACCGTTGCCAACGCACCAATTATCAGTAAGCCTGCACCGATAGCATTATGGAAATCGATTGGGGTTAACTCGCTTGCTCCTGCTAACTGGCGCATTTCAAATAAAGGCCAGCCTGCACACATGAGCACCACCGCAATCATTACAAAGGCATAACGCTGTAACGAGCCATTTTCGATTCGTTTAATCTTTTCTTGTGACCACTTAATCAAGCTATATAAGCCACGCTCAAAGCCTTTTTTAGCATTCAGAGTTGGCAACGATGCTTGAAAGTGGAATAGGTGCTTACGCTGCACATAAATCATCACACCCACGCTTGTAGCAATAAAGCTCATTAACAGTGGTAAGTTAAAGCCATGCCATACAGATAGCTTATAATCAGGGGCTGCATCACCAAGCACTGCGAAAGATGCCGAAGCTAGAATATCGCTTACCGCAAAGTGCGGGAACATACCAACGAGTAAACACAGCACAACCAAAATTTCGATTGGTACACGCATATAGCGTGGTGGCTCATGGGGCTGTTTTGGCAAATCGATTGGGTCGCCATTGAAAAACACGTCGTGAATAAAGCGTGCTGAATACGCGACAGATAACGCACCAGCAATCGTCGCTAACACTGGAATTAACCACGACATAGAACCAAGCACTTGCTGGTGTAGTGTTTCGGCAAAGAACATTTCTTTCGACAAGAAACCATTTAACAGTGGCACGCCCGCCATTGCTGCCGCTGCTACCATAGCAAGTGTGGCGGTATACGGCATAAATCGCCACATACCATTAAGTTTACGCATATCACGGGTGCCAGTTTCATGATCAATAATACCCGTTGCCATAAATAAAGACGCTTTAAACGTTGCGTGGTTGATAATATGGAAGATAGCAGCCACTGTCGCAAGCTCAGTGTCTAAACCTAAGAGTAATGTAATTAAACCTAGGTGGCTGATTGTTGAATAAGCCAGCAAGCCTTTTAAATCATGCTTAAATAACGCGATATAAGCGCCAACCAACAAAGTCGCCAGACCCGTCATTGCCACTAAGATAAACCAAGTATCTGTGCCTGATAGCGCTGGGTAAAAACGCGCTAATAAAAAGATACCCGCTTTAACCATCGTTGCTGAGTGTAGGTAGGCACTGACTGGTGTCGGTGCCGCCATCGCATGTGGTAACCAAAAATGAAATGGAAATTGTGCAGATTTAGTAAATGCACCTAAAAGCACTAATACCAGCGCAGCTTCATAAAGTGCATGAGACTGAATAAGTGCTTTGCTTGCTAAAATCACATCAAGATTATAGCTACCAACAATATCACCAATTAGTAATAAGCCTGCTAGTAACGCAAGGCCACCGGCACCGGTGATAGCTAGTGCCATACGTGCGCCTTTGCGAGCTTCTGACTTATGCCACCAATAGCTAATCAATAAGAACGAGCTAATACTGGTGAGCTCCCAGAAAAACCACAGCTGGATCACATTGTTCGACATCACGATGCCGACCATTGCGGTCATAAATAGCATTAAATAGCAGTATAGCTTTGGCATTGAGTCGCTACTACTCAAGTAATAACGTGCATAAAAAATCACCAGGGTACCGATACCCAAGATCATATATAGAAAGAGCAACGTTAAACCATCAAGTCTAAACGAGACTTGCATGTTTAAAAGAGGGATCCACTCAGCAGTGTAGCGAATTGTTTCGCCAGAAAAGACTGCAGGGGTATACGAAAATACAATTCCAAGGGCAATCAAAGGCGCTAACATGGTCAAAGCTGTGCTTTGGTTACGTGTTAGTTTTGAAGTGCAGGATGAAATAACACTGCCGATTAAGGATAACAGGGGTATCCAGAGCAAAGTCATAATTAGGAGCCTTTTAGTGTCATAAGAATATCAATACCGCTCTAGTTTTAATTAGTTGCGTACTGTTCATTTGGATGGTTAAAAGTTGGCTTCAAAAAAAGCTTACAATGCGTATAGTTATACTGATCAGGTGCTATTTTGTCTATAGGAGACACACCTATTCGGACAACATTTAACCACTTTGCATACTAAAATAGCAATAAATAGACGATTAGTCAGAAAAATTCTGCTCTTTGGAAGCTGTTGTAAACACTGGCTTTAAGCCTAAAAAGGCAAAATATTCAGAAAACCGAATCGGCTTTGTTAAGGGCTGGTTAATTTGTTTTTGCCAAAGCTCACGGTATTGCTCAGACAGGCTCATAGTTTGGTACTGCATAATCGACCAATTATGGCTTGGTTTATAGGCTAGCTGATTGCTACAAGCGATACTTTTTTGCCAGCCTTTTGGTGGGGAAACATTATTTGCAATAAACAGATTTGGCGCAACCAGCCCCTGTTGCTTACACAGCCACTGTTGTTTTTGCTCTGCTAAAACATATTCATCTTCAAAGCCATTAAAATGCATTAGCTCATGTAGAAATACCGCGTAAGATTGTGATGAGTTTATATGCATAATGCCACCTCGAACATTGGCTGCCCCTTGTTTTGACATCATCACAATAAAGTCAAAACCTTCAGGCCACGGATGCGCTGCCGCATTTTGCCAATTACACTTAAGCGCCCCACCGCTGCCATCACAGCTAAACTTATCGGCGACATAAACAACATCCGTTAAACAAAAGCTGCCTTTTGCAGGCTCAGGCGCTTTACTATATTGCCGCTTATACCGCTTTAAAGTATCAATTCCCTTGTAATGATCTGTCATCATTAAAACATTAAATTGGCACAGGCTACTTGCTTGTATACTTAATGTTGATAAGACAAATTGCTGTTGCTGCGCATAAGCTGTGTCAATTTGAGCTGACGGTATTTTCTGTTGCAACAGCCAAGCTTGCTTAGCATTTCCCTCAGGCAGCTTGCCAGCCTTACCTAGGTTACTTAAATCGAGCCATTGTTCTGCTCTAACTAGCTGCTCCGCTAAGGTTTGTTGCTGAGCTGAATTGAATTTAGCAAAGTAAGGCTGCCACCATAATTTTGCTGCAGTGTAGTCTTGTTGCTGCAAAAAGCTGAGCGCAAGCTGATATGCAGCATTACTATCATTTAGCTTTGCTAACTGGCGAAGCTCTGAGTTGCTCAGCACTAAATGCTGCAAATTAATGGCGCTGGGCGCCAAGTGATAAATAGCTGTTGCTTGTGAAGGAGTAGTATTTGCGTAATAAGCGTAAGCGGGAATAAAACGAGACACTGAGCTTGAGACAAAACCCAAGCTCAGTAATAGAATAACAGTAAAAAAAACCTTAGCTTGCGTTTTCACCAGCCATTAACTCAAGCTCTAAACGGGCATATTTGTATTCAACAAACTCATGCACATTGGTGGCAAGAGCAAGTCTAAAGTAATCGGCAGCAAGGTAGTTATCCCCCGCCGCTTGATGCATCTTCGCTAGGTAGAAATAAGCTTCGCATAAGCGGTGCGCATACTCTTGCTCTGAAGTCACACCTTCAATGATGCCAGATAAAAACTCAAACTCACTGATGTCACCTAAATAAAGTGCCAACAGTTGGTAACCCCATTGAGACTCATCTACACCCTGCGAGTTAGCTTTTAAGTCAACTAAGGCCTGCGCTTTATCAGCTTCTGATTGAGCTAAATAAAGCCATAGCACACGGTAAGGGTCGCTTGGTGAACGATTTAAAAACTGCTTTAAATCATCTTGTGCAAGTGATGGACGGTCACCATAGTAAAGGGCAATACCACGATTTAAGTAGGCATACTCATGTTGCTCGTTAAGCTCAAGTGCCGAATCAAAAAACTCATAAGCTTGTTCATACTGCTGCATTAGTGTGTGATGAATGCCTAAGAAGTTATACACCTCTGCTAGGTCTGGTTTGAGCTTAATCGCACGGTTAAAGTCAATACGCGCCAAGGTCGACATACCTAAGCTGTCAAATAATACACCACGGTCATAATAAAGTTTGGCTTGTTGCTCCGCACTTAAATCAGCACGGTTTAGTAGTTCAGAATAGCGAGCAATCGTAATTTCGTTACGAAAATCAGGCGCTAATGGTGCGGTAAAAGGCACATTAACAATAGGGACTGACTCAGGTTGTGAAGTTGTTTGACATGCACTTAAAGAAAAAATAGCCACAGCGGTCAATGCTAAGTGTTTAAAAATCATTAAATTCCTTAATACCTGAATTCTCTGTAGACAAAGGCGAAGCGGATAGGTTTCATTAAAGCATAAAAAAAGGGGCTAAACAGCCCCTTTTTCTTATATCCAGCAAATAACTGGTTATTCAATCATCATTAAGCGTCTTTAGACTCTTCTGCTTTTTCTTCAGCAGCTGGTTCCATAGCTTCTTTGATGCTTAGACGTACACGACCTTGGCGATCTACTTCAAGAACTTTAACTTTAACTTCTTGGCCTTCGCTTAGGTGGTCAGTTACGTTGTTAACACGCTCTGTGCTGATTTGTGAAATGTGCACTAGACCGTCTTTACCCGGAAGGATGTTAACGAACGCACCAAAATCAACGATACGTACAACTTTACCAGTGTAGATAGTACCTACTTCTAGTTCAGCAGTTAATTGCTCGATACGCTTGATTGCATCGTTTGCGCTGATGCCGTCAGTTGCAGCGATCTTGATTGTACCGTCATCTTCGATTTCAATCGTTGTGCCAGTTTCTTCAGTAAGTTGACGGATAGTTGCGCCACCTTTACCGATAACTTCAGCAATTTTCTTCGCAGGGATTTGCATAGTGTAAATGCGTGGTGCGAATTGAGATAGCTCTTCAGAAGGTGCTGCAATCGCTTCGTCCATAACACCTAAGATGTGTAGACGTGCTGCTTTCGCTTGTTTAAGAGCGATTTGCATGATTTCTTTAGTGATACCTTCGATCTTGATATCCATTTGTAGTGCAGTGATACCGTTTGAAGTACCCGCTACTTTAAAGTCCATGTCACCTAAGTGATCTTCATCACCTAAGATGTCTGAAAGAACAACGAAATCTTCGCCCTCTTTAACTAGAC
The DNA here is from genome assembly GCF_019134595.1 of Pseudoalteromonas shioyasakiensis. Classification (NCBI taxonomy): domain Bacteria; kingdom Pseudomonadati; phylum Pseudomonadota; class Gammaproteobacteria; order Alteromonadales; family Pseudoalteromonadaceae; genus Pseudoalteromonas; species Pseudoalteromonas shioyasakiensis. The sequence continues at coordinate 2,617,813 of NZ_CP077770.1, forward strand.
CCATCGCGATACCAGCAACTGATGCTTTAATTGGTACACCTGCATTCATAAGTGCTAGTGACGTACCACATACTGATGCCATAGACGATGAACCGTTTGATTCAGTGATTTCTGAAACAACACGGATTGAGTATGGGAAGTCAGTTAACGTTGGTAATACTGCTGCAATACCACGCTTAGCTAGGTTACCGTGACCAATTTCACGACGCTTTGGAGAACCTACAAAGCCAGTTTCACCTACGCAGAACGGAGGGAAGTTGTAGTGAAGCATAAAGTGATTTTTGTTAGTACCAGTTAAATCATCGATTAACTGTGAATCACGTTCTGTACCAAGCGTTGCAGTCACAAGTGCTTGCGTCTCACCACGAGTGAAGATTGCAGAACCGTGAGTACGCGGTAAAACACCTGTCATTACGTCTAATGCACGGATCATATCTGGTTCACGACCATCGATACGTTTTTCACCAGCAATGATACGGCCACGAACGATTTCTTTTTCTAAAGAACCGAATAGTTTACCAACTTCTTGAGTATCTAGAGCTTCGCCTTCAGCAAGTTCAGCAGTTAATGTAGCAACAACTTCTTCTTTCGCTGCACCAAGAGCTTCTTTACGGGCTACTTTGTCAGTGATGCGGTATGCTTCACCTACTTTATCAGCAGCAATTGCAGAGATTTTCTCAGCAAGTGTTAGGTTTTTCTCTGGAGCAGTCCAATCCCAAGCTGGTTTACCTGCTTCAGCTTTGAACTCGTTGATTGCGTTGATGATAGCCTGAGATTGCTCATGACCATAAACAACCGCACCTAACATTACGTCTTCAGATAGTGTTTCAGCTTCTGATTCAACCATAAGTACTGCGTTATCAGTACCAGCAACAACTAGATCTAACTGGCTTTCTTCAAGCTCAGCGAGTGTTGGGTTAAGTACGTATTCACCGTTGATGAAACCAACACGTGATGCACCGATAGGACCATTGAATGGAATACCAGAGATAGCAAGTGCTGCTGAAGTACCAATCATAGCAACCATGTCAGGTTGGATTTCTGGGTTAACAGAAACAACTGTCGCGATTACTTGTACTTCGTTTACGAAACCGTCTGGGAAAAGTGGACGGATTGGGCGGTCGATTAGACGAGCGATAAGTGTTTCGCCATCGTTAGGACGACCTTCACGCTTAAGGAAACCACCTGGGATACGACCCGCAGCGTACATACGCTCTTGGTAGTTAACTGTTAGTGGGAAGAAGTCTTGACCTGGTTGTGCATCGCGCTTGCCTACAACAGTAACTAATACTGAAGTATCGCCAATGCTTGCTAGTACTGCGCCGTCAGCTTGACGAGCGATAGCACCAGTTTCTAGAGTCACAGTGTGTTGACCTAGTTGAAATTCTTTAATAATTGCTTGCACTTAAAAATATCCTTTAAATGTAAAAGCAACTCAGAGCAGAGCTCCGAATTGGTAAAAATATAGTCCATCAAAGTACCAATTACAGTACTTAATTAAACTTAATAAAAATTAATTAAGTACTACAATTGGCAATGATGTTTTTTCAATCACTTAGCAGATTCACCTACTAAGATGTGCGCTAGTATACCTTTCATACGCGCACAAAAAAAGGGGCTAAATAGCCCCTTTTCTCGTAATCTAGTTCTTAGCGACGTAGGCCAAGCTCTTGGATTAACGCAGTGTAACGTGCAATGTCTTTACCTTTAAGGTAGTCAAGCAGTTTACGGCGTTGGCTTACTTTGCGAAGAAGACCACGACGTGAGTGGAAGTCGTGCTTGTGGCTAGCAAAGTGACCTTGAAGCTTGTTGATATCGAAAGTTAGAAGTGCAACTTGTACTTCAGGTGAACCAGTGTCGCCTTCAGCGCGTGCAAATTTAGCGATGATTTCAACTTTTTCTTGATTGCTTAGTGACATAGTAACTCCAAAAATTAATTTAAATTGTGTTTTAGCCGATCACTAATTCAGCCAAAACGATTGAGCGGGGCGTATTCTACCCAGCTTTGCTAATAACTACAAGGTAATCTTTACTCAGGCAGTTGATTTGATAAGCCACGCTTTGATTTTAAGTGACCATCTTTATGACGCTCACCAGTACCAATGAACACCCCATCAGCCATTACTTTTACCACACCATCTGGTACAGGCTTACCAATCACAACTGTTTGACCATGGCTAAATGCCACGCCCTGCTCTTGAGTTATCTCAATCACAGGTAAATCAACCAAAGCAGTATCCATTGGCAGTAAGAGCTCATCGAGGTAGCTTGAAGGCGCAACATCGTCTGCTTTTGCTTGCTGTAGCTTTTCTTCAAGTTGCTCAAGAGTGACCATTTTTTCACTTGGATAATGGCCAACTGCACTGCGATGTAACATGATGACATGCGCACCACAGCCAAGCTTTTCACCTAAGTCGTCAACAATAGTACGAATATAAGTGCCTTTAGACACGTGTGCCGTCATTTGTACTTCGTTATTAGCTTCATCAAACTCATCAAGCGTTAAACTAAATACATTAATTTTTCGACACTTACGCGGCACTTCAATACCTTCGCGGGCATATTTATACAAAGGTTGACCTTGATATTTAAGCGCAGAGTACATCGAAGGATATTGATCCGACTCACCTAAAAAACTGGCAATTTGCTCAGCTAATTGTTCACGGGTGACCGATACTTCTCGCGTTTCAACCACTTCACCATCTGAATCAGAGGTCGTGGTTCGCTCACCAAGTTTGGCGCGTACAACATAGGTTTTGTCAGTATCAAGCAAGAACTGGGTAAACTTAGTCGCTTCACCAAAACAAATAGGCAGCATACCCGTCGCGAGCGGATCAAGCGCACCGGTGTGGCCTGCTTTTTGAGCAAAGTAAATTCCTTTTGCTTGCTGCAATGCTTTGTTTGATGAAATACCTTGCGGCTTATTTAGTAATAAGATGCCGTCAATAGCACGACCTTTACTGCGTCTAGCCATTAGTCTTTAGTGCCTTCTTCGCTGTCATCTTCGTCTACATGCTTGGCATTGTCTTCACGAATAACTGAGTCAACCAAGTTTGAAATACGCATACCTTCCATAAGCGAGTTATCGATCACAAAACGTAACTCTGGCATGATGCGCGCACGAATGCGTTTACCTAATAAAGAACGAATATAACCCGTTGCTTCATTTAAGATTTTAGCGCTTTGTTTGGCTTTATCTTCATCATCCGTATTGAACACTGTGATAAATACTTTTGCGTAAGATAAGTCGCGAGATACCTCAACCGCAGACACTGTCACCATGCCTAAGCGTGGATCTTTGATTTCGCGTTGAAGAATAACAGCAATCTCTTTTTGAATTTGCTGTGCAACACGATCAGTGCGAGAAAATTCTCTCATTTTATTTCACTCTAAAATAATAACTTATTGATGTTAAAGAATAAGTTAATTTAATTACGAATACACAAATGGGGGCTAGGCCCCCATTTAAAGCAATAACTTAAACGAAATTAAAGTGAACGTTGTACTTCAACCGTCTCGAATACCTCGATTTGGTCGCCAACTTTAACATCGTTGTAGTTCTTAACGCCGATACCACATTCCATACCGTTACGAACATCAGCAACGTCGTCTTTAAAGCGACGTAGTGACTCAAGTTCACCTTCATAGATAACCACGTTATCACGAAGTACACGGATAGGTGCGCTACGCTTAACGATACCTTCAGTAACCATACAACCTGCGATTGCACCAATCTTAGGTGACTTGAACACGTCACGAACTTCGGCAAGACCAATGATCTCTTGCTTGAATTCTGGTGCAAGCATACCTGACATCGCTTGTTTAACTTCTTCAATCAGGCTGTAGATTACGCTGTAGTAACGTAAGTCTAGGTTTTCTGACTCAATCACTTTACGAGCTGATGCATCAGCACGTACGTTAAAGCCAACAACGATTGCGTTTGACGCCGCTGCAAGCGTTGCATCAGTTTCAGTGATACCACCTACACCTGAACCAACAATCTTCACTTTAACTTCATCAGTAGAAAGCTTAGTTAATGAATCAGCGATTGCTTCAATTGAACCTTGTACGTCAGCTTTAAGAACGATGTTAACTTCTGATACATCGCCTTCAGCCATGTTCGTAAACATGTTTTCAAGCTTCGCTTTTTGTTGACGAGCAAGCTTCACTTCACGGAACTTACCTTGACGGTAAAGTGCTACTTCACGCGCTTTACGCTCATCTTTAACTACTGTTGCTTCATCACCAGCAGCTGGGATACCAGATAGACCTAAAATCTCAACTGGGATAGACGGACCCGCAGACTTAATGTCTTTACCGTTCTCATCTTTCATCGCACGTACACGGCCATATTCAAGACCACATAGTACGATATCACCTTGGTTAAGCGTACCAGACTGAACTAGGATTGACGCAACTGGACCACGACCTTTATCAAGACGCGATTCAATTACAACACCCGCAGCCATACCTTCAGCTGGCGCAGTTAGCTCAAGTAGCTCAGCTTGCATTAATACCGCTTCAAGTAGGTCATCAATACCTAAACCAGTTTTCGCAGAGATGTGTACAAACTGTGTTTCACCACCCCACTCTTCTGGAATAACGTCTAATTGTGCTAGCTCGTTCTTAACGCGATCTGGGTCGATGCCTTCTTTATCCATTTTGTTTACTGCGATGATTAAAGGAACGCCTGCAGCACGCGCGTGCTGAACCGCTTCTTTAGTCTGTGGCATTACACCATCATCCGCAGCAACGACTAGGATTACGATATCCGTTGCTTTAGCACCACGTGCACGCATTGATGTAAACGCGGCGTGGCCTGGAGTATCTAAGAAAGTAATCATGTTGCCATTCGTTTCAACGTGGTATGCACCAATGTGCTGAGTAATACCACCGGCCTCACCTGAAGCAACTTTTGCAGAACGAATGTAGTCAAGTGTTGACGTTTTACCGTGGTCAACGTGACCCATTACTGTTACAACCGGTGCACGAGGAATAGCTGTACCTTCTTCGCTACGGTCGTTTAGAACTTTCTCTTCTAATTCGTTTTCTTTAACGATAATAACCTTGTGACCCATTTCTTCAGCAACAAGTTGTGCTGTTTCTTGGTCAATCACTTGGTTGATGGTAACCATGTCACCCATCTTCATCATCGTTTTAACAACTTCAGCACCTTTAACTGCCATGCGTGATGCAAGCTCAGCAACAGTGATAGTTTCACTGATACGAACTTCGTTTTTCACGTCAGCTGTTGGTTTTTGGAAACCATGTTGTAAAGACGTTGGTGCTTTAAGCTTGCCTTTCTTACCTTTAGGACCGGCAGCCTGTTTATCTTTTTGAGGTCCTTTTTTCTTTTTCTTACGACGAGCGCTATTCTCTTCACGTGCATCAGATTCATCTTCTGCTTCACGTGCGTAAGTTGAAGTCGTAAGGTGGTGATCAGCGCTTTCTTCGCGCTGCTTACGCTCTTCTTCTTCCTTCTTCCAGCGAGCTTCATTTTCTTCAGCTAGCTTTCTTGCCTCTTCTGCTTGACGTTTCGCTTCTTCTTCAGCTTTTCTCAATGCGGCCTCTTCTGCTTCTTTTTGCAGACGCTCAGCTTCGGCGCGATCTTGTTCAGACTTAGCACTTTGCTCTGGGGTCATCTGCTTCTGTTTCGCTTTACGCTCAGCTTCAGCTTTACGTTTAGCCTCTTCTTTGGCTTTACGCTCAGCTTCTTCTTTCGCTTTGCGCTCTGCCTCTTGTTTCGCTTTAAGCTCCTCAGCTTCTTGCTGGGCTTTAAGCTCTGCTGCTTTACGTGCAGCTTCTTCTGCAGCTAAACGCTCTTCTTCTTGCTGTTGCTCAATGGCGCTTTTCTTAACGTAAGTACGTGTTTTACGTACTTCAACTTGCACAGACTTCGCTTTACCTGTAGAGCCAGTTACGCTTAGCGTACTTTTGCTTTTACGTTGCAAAGTCATGCGAGCTGGGCCTTCTGAGCCCGTGCCGCCGTGCTGCTTGCTTAGGTGATCTAATAACGTCGACTTTTCAGACTCAGTTACCATATCACCTGCTTTTTTAGAAATACCGGCTTGTTCTAGCTGCTGTAGTAATTTATCAACAGTTGTACCAATATCTCCGGCTAGTTTTTCAACATTTACTTCTGCCATAGTGTGTAATACCTCCGTTAATAAATTACTCGTCTGCGAACCAACAAATGTTACGCGCAGCCATAATTAGCTTACCAGCTTCTTCTTCTGAAAGTTCAGTGATGTCTACTAACTCATCAATGCCTTGTTCAGCTAAGTCTTCAAGTGTTACTACACCTTTACTTGCCATAACAAATGCAAGGTGACGCTCTAAGCCTTCAAGCGCTAGTAGGTCTTCTGCAGGTTCTGCACCTTCTAGGCTTTCTTCAGTTTTAAGCGCTTTAGTTGTTAATGCGTCTTTTGCACGTGAACGTAAGATATCAACTGTTTCTTCATCTAAACCGTCGATTTCTAAGAATTCTGATGCAGGTACATAAGCCACTTCTTCAAGCGTTGAGAAACCTTCGTTGATAAGTAATGTTGCAAACTCATCATCAATATCTAGGTATTCAGTGAATAAGTTGATTAGCTTATCTGATTCAGCTTCGTTCTTTTCACGCATGTCATCAACTGTCATTACGTTTAATTCCCAACCAGTTAACTGGCTAGCAAGACGAACGTTTTGACCATTACGACCGATTGCTTGTGCTAGGTTATCCGCTTCAACAGCGATATCCATTGAATGTGTATCTTCGTCCATTACGATTGACGCAACTTCTGCTGGCGCCATTGCATTGATAACGAATTGCGCTGGGTTGTCATCGTAAAGAACGATATCAACACGCTCACCACCAAGCTCAGTTGAAACAGCTTGTACACGTGCACCACGCATACCAACACACGCACCTACAGGGTCGATACGTTTGTCGTTAGATTTTACCGCGATTTTTGCACGAGAACCTGGATCACGTGCAGCTGCACGTAGTTCAATCATCTCTTCGCCAATCTCTGGCACCTCAATGCGGAAAAGTTCCATTAGCATTTCTGGCTTAGAACGCGTTACAAATAACTGCGCGCCACGTGCTTCAGGCTTAACTTCGTAAAGAAGACCACGGATACGGTCACCTGGACGGAAGTTTTCACGCGGTAACATATCATCACGGTAAATAACCGCTTCAGCATTGTTACCAAGGTCAAGTACGATAGCGTCACGGGTTGCTTTTTTAACAACACCAGTTACTAATTCGCCTTGTTGATCTTTGTATTCCTCAACAACTAATGCACGCTCAGCTTCACGTACTTTTTGTACGATAACTTGCTTAGCCATTTGTGTTGTAATACGGTCAAACTTGATTGACTCGATTTGTTCTTCAACGTAGTCACCTAATTGTAGGCTTTCGTCTTCAACCTGTGCCGCTTCAAGTGTGATTTCGCTGTAAGGGTTTTCTAAAGAACCATCTTCAAGAACTTCAGCAATCTTCCAACGACGGAATGTGTCGTAATCACCAGTTTTACGATCGATTGATACGCGAACTTCGATTTCGCCATCGTGTTTTTTCTTTGTTGCAGTCGCTAATGCGAACTCTAACGCTTCAAAAATCTTTTCTTTTGGAACCGCTTTCTCATTAGAGACGGCTTCAGCAACCAATAATATTTCTTTTGCCATGGGTTATGCCTCGCTTGCCCTATTCCTTCGCACTCGAATTAAAACTTTGCGATGATGTTCGCACGTTCAATGTTACTAAGCATAATCATATGCTCAGCGCCATCTGCTGAAAGTGTGATCATATCACTGCTAACTGATACTAAATCGCCTTTAAAGTTACGACGACCATCTTGCGGAAGCTTAGTACGCACGCGTACTTCTTCTCCTTGCGCCTTCTCGTAGTGATCTTGTTTGAATAATGGACGATCAACACCAGGAGACGAAACTTCCAAATCATATTCATTTGTAATTGGGTCTTCGACGTCTAAAATTGCGCTAACTTGACGACTAACGTCGGCACAATTGTCAACCGTAATCCCTGCATCGTGATCGATATAAACACGTAATGTAGAGTGGCGACCAGCTTGCACAAACTCAAGACCATGTAACTCAAAGCCTAACATTTCAACGGCCGGTGAGAGCATGGCTAATAAATCTTGCTCAAGTTTTGTCACGAAAATCCTCCATACAAACAAAAAAAGGGCATATAGCCCTGAAATACTGAGTTTAATAATGATTTAAAATCACCGCCAAGCAGATACAACAACGCCCCGAACCAAGCGGGGCGTCACACCTAAAGCATAAAACTGTGTGGCCTAGGGCCAAGCTTGGTTGCGAGTCAGTCACCTGACTAAATTAAACTAGATAGCCTAAACGCAAAACGCGCATTACCAGAATGCGCGACTTCATACAGTAAAAATTACTGTGCATACTAAGTACACTTACAATGCCTTAGCATGTATTTGGTTGCGGGAGCCGGATTTGAACCGACGACCTTCGGGTTATGAGCCCGACGAGCTACCAGGCTGCTCCATCCCGCGCCAATAGATATTAAAAAGTAACTTAATATCATTTAATCGAGTGCTTAACACCTCAATTCAATGGCGGCTATTATAAGCATGTAGCGCTCAATTAGCAACCTTCCTACATGAATTAGTTAGACTATTTTTTGCCTAAAATTTTTATGACAGCCTTGTCATAAAATTTCCCATAATCGAAAATTCTCGTCTATATTTAGTCATATAATAAGAACAACCTATAGCTTTGGCTATTAAGCGATTTACTATGAGTCTATCTTCATTTCAAAAAAGACTGTTACTACAAGATATTGAATTGCTAAAACCGGATTTTCACCAGTTTACGAGCGCATATCATCACAGCCTTAATTCTCGTCAATTAACCATGACAGTTCCTGAGCAAGAAAGCATAACTAAGCGCAGCTATATTCTTTACTGTGCGCTCAACAAAGTAGTAAGCCACCTCGATGACTTACAGCAAGTCACGCCATTTATTCATTATTTAGCGAATAATCTAAGCTTTTTAAACGTGTCATTTGAGGATATCGATACCCTTTGCGAAGCCTTTATTGATACTCGCAAATCGTATATTCATCACATTAGCACGCAATTACATCAAGCTTGGCTGCAAGCGACGAGAATATTTGCCAATATCGTAAAGAGTTACTTGTTCGCTTATTCAAATGTAGTGTCGTTTAGCGCCTATTGCCCTGCACGCTTAAGCTCATAGCTTGGTCAATTCGCTGTTGAGCCTATCTATTTGTTTTTGTTCAATGGCGATTAAGGTGTTAAAACGACTCGTTAAAGCTGTCATTTTGTCAGCTAGTGCGTTATCGCTATTCGCATCAGCCAAATTACGAGGGCGGCTACTTAGTTGTTGCTCAAGCTCTGACATTTGCATGTTTAACTCACTTTGATAGGTATCAATTTTATTTTCATGCTCTGAAATTTTACGCATAATTTGTTTTGAGCGAATAAAACTAGCAACCTCATTATTAGCAACCGTATTAGCAGATGATGTTAAAGTGTATTTTTCAGCCGTGAGTCTATCAATACTGCGCTGCTCATTGTCGATAAGTACGCCGTAACGCTCAGATACCGCGGTCATTTGCTTGGCGATTGCAGCTTGTTTTTTAGCCCCCACCAAGTTACGCAGCTGAGCATCTGATTGCTCAGATAAAGCCACTATTTCCCTGTCCATTTTGAGCTTGAATGTGTCAATTTTATTGTTATGTTCTGCTATTTGCGCATCAATTTGCTTTAAACGAATATAACGATCAATCTCAGCGGTATCTTGACCTGCTGATGCTTGTGCTGCGTTATCTGACGCGCTCGAAAGGTGTGGGTTTTGCTCTTTTACAGTAATCAACTTTGCATCTTTGCCACAGGGCTGTTGGCTAAATTCAGCAACACCGTTTTTTTCACAGTGGTAAACAGTGCTGTGGGCCAAAGGGCAAACTAACAGGCTTATAAATAGTAAATGTAAGCTAATTTTCATCTCGACCCTTCCTTAGTAATGACTCATTAAAAATGCCACTAATGTACCTTTTATAGACCATCTTTATCGATCTATCTTTGTGATTGCTTCGTAATTACCTAGATTACTTGTTGCTGCAAAGGTTATTAGAAGTGCAATATACCACCCTAAGATTTATTTTTGGCGATCAACTCAATGCAAGCCACAGCTGGTTTAAAGATAAATCACAACCAGACACACTTTATGTCATCGCCGAATTAAAACAAGAAACCGACTATGTAAAACATCACCTACAAAAAGTGGTCGCCTTCTTTGCTGCAATGGAAAACTTTGCTAATGCACTGACAAAAGCAAATTTAAACTGCCTGCATATGACACTCGATGACACACAAGGTGATGACTCACTTCCAGAGCTACTCACTCGGTTAGCTAAGCATTATCAGTGTCAAAATATTGAGTATCAATACCCAGACGAATACCGCCTTAAAAAGCAACTTGCAGACTTTTCACAGCAGAGCGAATTTAATGTCAATGCAGTTGATTCGGAACACTTTCTACTACCTTTTAATGATATTGACCAGCACTTTAAGCCAAATAAGCCGGTGAAAATGGAGTTTTTTTATCGTGCTATGCGCAAACGTTTTAATATTTTAATGGACGATGATAACCAACCTCGTGGTGGCAAATGGAATTTTGATCAGCAAAATAGAAACAAGTTAAAACCGAGCGATCTTAAAGAAATCCCAGAACCTTTGTGTTTTGGTCATGATGTTAGTCAAATCCTTAAACGGATAGAAAAGCACAAAGTAAACACCTTCGGTGAATGCAGCGATACGTTAATTTGGCCAACTACTCGCTCTGAAGCAAAGCAGTTACTCGATTTTTTCTGTGACCACTTACTGGTTCATTTTGGTCAGTTTCAAGATGCCATGACATGCCAGTCCCAGCACCAATGGTCTTTGTACCACAGCCGCTTATCGTTTGCTCTTAATACGAAAATGCTGCACCCGATGCAGGTCATCGAGCAAGTGTTAACTAGCTTTGATAAGCAACCTATTGATATTGCGCAAGTCGAAGGTTTTATTCGGCAGATTCTCGGCTGGCGTGAGTATGTACGAGGTATTTATTGGCAAAACATGCCTGATTACGCCAGCAAAAATGCCTTAAATGCCAAGCGTGCCCTGCCCGACTATTTTTGGCATGGCAAAACAAACATGAATTGTATGCACCATGCCATTACACAAAGTCTGCAAACGGCTTATGCACACCACATACAACGTTTGATGATCACAGGTAACTTTTGCTTATTAACCGCTATTGAGCCAAGTGAAGTAGATGACTGGTACCTTGGTATTTATATCGACGCCATAGAATGGGTAGAAATGCCCAACACTCGGGGAATGAGCCAATTTGCTGACGGGGGATTAATTGCCACTAAACCCTATGCTGCCAGTGGTAATTACATCAACAAAATGAGTGATTACTGCAAACACTGTAGTTATAACATTAAAGAAAAAGCCACTGAGGATGCTTGCCCATTCAACAGCCTGTATTGGTATTTTATGTTAGAGCACGAACAACAGCTATCGCAAAACCCACGTATCGGTATGATTTATAACAACTGGTATAAGCAAGATGAGTCAGTTCAGCAAGCCACTCTCAAACGTGCTAACTGGTGCTTGGATAATTTAGAAAAGCTTTAACAATAAAAAAGCCGCCTCAAATGAGGCGGCAAAACTAACTAGGGGAAACAATGCTGTAGGGTATTACTTGTTTTCGAGTAATTTACCATTACCGATTTCAATTTTACGTGGCTTTAAAGCTTCTGGAATTTCACGCTCTAAATCGATACTTAGTAAGCCATTTTCAAGGTCTGCGCCAAGCACTTTAACGTGGTCACCTAATTGGAACTTACGCTCAAAGTTACGCTCTGCAATGCCTTGGTGAATGAACTTACGTTCAGCATTATCTTGTTTATCAGCTTTAGTACCGCTGACTTTCAATGTGTTGTTTTCTGACTCAATGGTCAATTCACTGTCACTAAAACCGGCTACAGCCATAGTGATACGATATTTGTCTTTATCGAGTGCTTCGATGTTGTACGGAGGAAAACTTGGCTGCTTATCTGTGCGAGCTGCCGCATCCATTAATGATGCTAAATGATCGAAACCGATGAATGAACGATAAAGTGGTGATAAGTCTACTGTACGCATAATTATATCCTCATATTTAAGCGATATTTTGTTAGTACTCTTCTATTGAACCAGCGCTAACAAAGTTAAATTAATATTTATATATTTCAATTACTTTAGTTTGTTTGGGACCCATCAGGCGTCCTCACTAAACTATTTATGGGCGGGTAAAATCTTTTCAAGATTTTTAGCAAAAAAAAGTGCAGTTTTTTTAAATTAATTGAAATTTAAACACCCTCTAACGGGTCTGAATAAGTTGATTTTAAAGGGCTAACCGCGTACAAAATAACAATGAAAAAAAATCCAACTTTTTTAAAAAAATTTATCAGTGTGCTAAAAAATGTCGTGTTAATGGCGGTCGTTGTGTATGCCGTGACCGCATTTCAGCAACGTAATTTACTCTCAACAGATAAAACTCCTGCCCCCTATTTTAATTTAGCCACGCTAAAAGACCCGACAGAGCGGATGACCATTGCACAATTACAAGGAAAACAAACAGTGGTGTATTTCTTTGCGCCTTGGTGCTCAATTTGTCGCTACAGTATGCCAAATTTAGAAAAGGCTCATCAGCAAGGTAAGTTGAATGCCATAGCAATTGCCCTCGATTACCAAAACATTGCTGAAGTTAAACAGTTTACCGATTCACTCGAATTAACGATGCCGGTGTTACTTGGCAGTAAAAGTACGGGTCAAGATTATAAAATCAGTGCCTACCCAACTTATTATGTTATTGATGAGCAGTTGGCTATTACTGCGCATTCTATGGGTTACTCAACAGAACTTGGGCTCAGGATGCGCACACTTGATTAGCTCAATCGCTTTTATTGAGAAAAAACAGAATAGTGCAATCGATTTTATGCGCTGTTTTTATTCATTTAATTCGTTAAGATGATAACCAGATAAACACATTCACATCGAGGAGAGCGATATGTTAACTGTAATTTTTGGCCGTGAAGGCTGCCCATACTGTGTTCGTGCAAAAGACGTTGCAGAAAAACTAGCAAATGAGCGTGACGATTTTAAATACCGTTATATCGATATCATTAAAGAAGGCATCAGCAAAGCAGATTTAGAACAGTCTGCAGGTAAACCTTGCCCAACCGTACCACAGATTTTTATTGACCAAGCTCACATTGGTGGCTTCACTGAATTCGAAGCGTACGCTAAAGAAAATTTAGGGTTATATCAATAAATTGTAAACATGGTTGATTTTGGTAAATTTAAACTGATTAAATTATGACCAACATCAACCACATACAAATTAGTTGTAATTTATACAAGCAATTGCCTTGTATTTCCTATACAATGCGCGCCTCTTTAAATTCGTTGAGGCGTATTAATGTCAGAACCAGTCACGTTTGAATCTCTAAATCTTTCTCCTGCAATCCTTAAAGCAGTTGAAGAGTTGGGTTACAAGACTCCATCTGAAATCCAAGCTCAATGTATACCGTTATTGCTAGAAAGAAAGGACGTACTGGGACTAGCGCAAACGGGTACAGGTAAAACAGCAGCATTTGCACTGCCGTTACTAAATAATATTGACCCGTCTGTGAAGCAGCCACAGATCCTTGTTTTAACGCCTACGCGTGAACTTGCGATCCAAGTAGCTGAGGCATTCGAACAATATGCTAAGCATACTCGTGGTGTTGAAGTTTTAGCCCTTTATGGTGGCCAAAGCTATAGCATCCAACTAAGTGCACTTCGTCGTGGCGCGCAAATCATTGTTGCAACGCCAGGTCGCTTAATTGACCACATTAACCGTGGCACAATCAAGTTTGAGAGCTTACAAGCCCTTGTTCTTGATGAAGCAGACGAAATGTTACGCATGGGCTTCATTGATGATGTAGAAAGCATCATGGAGAAAACGCCACGTGAAAAGCAAACATGTCTTTTCTCTGCGACCATGCCTAAGCAAATTCAAAATATCAGCAGCAAATATATGAATGAGCCTGAGCAAGTTCATATCTCTGCGCGTAACTCAACGGTATCAACTGTTGAGCAAGTATTTTGGAATGCGCACGTACACAAAAACAAAGCAATCGTTCGCTTCTTAGAAGCTGAACAATACGATGGCGCAATTGTTTTCGTACGTACACGTAACGACACGGTACAGTTAGCTGAATTACTTGAGCGCGAAGGTTTCTCTGCGGCACCACTTAATGGTGACATGAACCAACAAGCACGTGAACGCACAGTAGATCGTTTGAAAAACGGCCTAGTTGATATCGTTATTGCAACAGACGTTGCTGCACGTGGTCTTGATGTAGACCGTTTAAGCTTAGTTATCAACTACGATATCCCACAAGATTCAGAAGCCTACGTTCACCGTATTGGTCGTACTGGTCGTGCGGGTCGTACTGGTAAAGCGATTCTTTTCGTAAAACATAACGAGCGTTATTTACTTAAAAATATCATTCGTCATACGAAATCTGATATCGCACAAGTTGATTTGCCAACTGCAAAAGTCGTTGAAGAAAAGCGTATTAAAGCGCTTCAAGACAAACTAACGATTGCTCTTGAAAACAAAGACATCACTTTCTTCAATCAAGTTGCTGCTAACATGGCAGAAAAACTTGAGTTAAGTACTGAAGACTTAGCAGGTGCGTTACTTTGTTTAGCGCAGCAACAATCACCAATCAAGGTTGAAGAAGTTAAAGTTCAACCGCGTGGCGAACGAAGCGATCGTGGCGACCGTCGTCGCAACGAACGTGGTGATCGTGGTGGTGAGCGTTCTGCACGCGAGCGTAAACCACGTGAGCCGCGTGAGCGCAATAGCCGCAGCATGGGCCCTATGGATACTTATCGTATCGAAGTAGGTCGTGAGCACGGTGTACAAGTTAAAAATATCGTTGGTGCGATTGCTAACGAAGCTGATATCTCAAGCAAATTCATTGGTGATATCCGCTTACATGACAGTCACAGTACAGTACAGTTACCACAGGACATGCCAAAAGATGTGCTTGATCACTTCCAAAAGGTATTTATCTGTAAACGTCCTATGAATATGACGCTAACGCAAGATCAAGGTCCTGCGGCTCCTCGCTCTGAGCGCCCAAGCGGTGACCGTGGTGATAAGAAGCGTAACTTCAAAGACCGTGGCGAAAAACGTGGTGGCCCTCGTAAAGAGCGTCGTCCAGTGAGCTTCACTTCGAACTAATCGAAGCTGTAAGCAATAAAAAACCTTGTCATGAGAGTGACAAGGTTTTTTTGTGTCTGTAGTAAAGCTGTCAGCCGTCAACTATCAGACTTCAGTTTTTTAAAGCCTCAAGCTGGATTGCTGAGGCTTTGTTACTTTAATCGTTATGAACCCATGGCTGGGTATGCGTAGCTTGATTGTAGGCCAAGTGGAATGCCTAAGCCCCAGTACGCGAGTAAGAAGATACTCCAACCGATTAAGAAGGCGATTGAATACGGTAACATCATCGCAATTAAGGTGCCGATACCTGTGCCTTTAACATACTTTTGGCAGTACACAACAACCAGTGGGAAGTATGGCATTAGTGGCGTGATGATATTCGAACTTGAGTCACCTACACGGTACGCAGCTTGCGTTAAATCAGGTGAAATACCCAGTTGCATCAGCATGGGTACAAAGATTGGCCCTAATAGCGCCCATTTTGCTGAACTTGAGCCGACAAATAGGTTCACAAACGCCGTTAAAAAGATAATACCTACCACAGTGACTGAGCTTGGCAGTGCCATTGCTTTTAACAGCTCTGCACCTTCAATCGCAAGTAATGCGCCTAGGTTTGATTTACTAAATGCAGCAATAAATAACGCACAGAAGAACGCCATAACAATATAGTAAGCCATACCGCTCATCGCTTTACTCATTGCATCGATCATATCTTTAGAGCTTTTAAAGGTACCCACGGTAAAACCGTAGACGGCACCAGGGATCCAAAACAGTAAGAAGATAAGTGGCACAATTGATTGCATTAACGGCGAGCGGAAATTAGTTAGCGAGCCATCACTACTTCGCATTGCTGAATCTGCCGGGGCCGAAACAAACCAAAGTAAAGCAAGGCCAGCAATCATCACTGTGCTTGCAATATAGAACGCACGCTTTTCATCACTGCGCGCTTCATCAAATGCAGGTAAGTCTTCAGTATCTCCATCAAGTGGCGTGTTTTGTAAACGCGGCTCGATGATTTTATCTGTGATATACCAGCCTAATAAGATAATAAATAAGCTCGAAGCCGAGGTGAAAAACCAGTTATTAAGCGGGTTAATCGCCATATCTGGATTAATAATTTGCGCCGCACTTTGGGTAAAGCTTTGCAGTAACGGATCAATGCCTGATGGAATAAAGTTTGCGCTAAAGCCACCACTTACCCCAGCAAACGCTGCGGCAATACCAGCAAGCGGATGACGCCCCATCGCATAGAAGATAACCCCAGCAAGTGGGATCACTAATACATAACCGGCATCAGTGGCGGTATGGCTGACAATCGCCACTAAAATAATAGACGGTGTTAAAAGCTGCTTAGGCGTTACTTTTAACATTAATTTTAGGCCGGTATTGATAAAGCCAGAGTGCTCAGCAACACCAACACCCAACATAGCAACCAGCACTACACCAAGTGGCGCAAAGCCAGTGAAGGTTTTCACCATCGAAGACAAGAAGGTAGCAAGGGAGTCCCCTGCTAATAGGTTATTTACAACGATGGCTTCGCCAGTTCGCGGGTCGATTGCATCAAATGTAGTGCCCGAGAAAAGCCAAGATAAAAACCAAATAAGTAGCATAGCGACTAAAAAGATAATCGCCGGATCAGGCAGCTTGTTACCCACCCTTTCTATGGTATTTAGAAAACGCGCGATTGCACCACTTGGTGCCTGCACATCATTATTGTTATTCATTTTCAAATTCCTTGGAAAAATATCTCGTTAACCTTAACGTATCTAACTACTAAGGTAAATTTTAAGTTAATAGAATTACCTGATAAAGGTAAAATGATTATGTAAAAAAAGCGACACAGGCCGCTTTACAGAATTTTATTTAATTAATTAGATTAGGCTGCGAGTGTTTTGACTTCATCCCATAGGCGCACAACTAGCTCTTTATCTTCTTCGTTTAACTCACCGTTGCGATAAGCTTTAACTAGGCTAGATTCAACTTGATTATTAAGCTCATCAATCGATAAGTTTAATTCTTCTACTTGTGCATAGCCTACAGCTAAGTCAAAGTGACCACGTAAATAACCACCAGCAAATAGCTCGTCGTCAGTTGCTTTATCGACTAAATCATCAAAATATTGCTGCGCTGCATCAATATAACTTACTAAACTCATTGTTACTTCTCCTCTGGGTGCAGCCCATCTTGATGACCCACTGCATACATAATATGGTCATTGAAACCTGTGGTTACACGAATATAACCACTTAATTCATCGTCTAACTCACTGTCACCCGTATCGGCAATCAGTGGTCGGCCATTTAAGGCCTGTAATTTAGTTTTAGTGGCTACCACAATAATGTTATCACGACCAACCGCACGGATTAATGCAGGGCTTAATTGCTGATTACCTCGGCCGAATATATGGCCTTGGCCACCAATTAAGGTGATCACCAATTTGGTTTCTTTACCTTGTGTGAGTTCAAGTAATTGCTGAGCAGTTAAATCCTGCGCGATAAGCTCTTGGTCTGCCACTAAGTCTACACCCAGCAAGGTATTCTCAAGGCCCATCTCTTCCATAATTGCCGCGACCGTTGAACCACTGCCCATCACATATAAGCAGTCTTCATCCATTTCACTAACAACATAGGCAGCAATATCGGCAAGCACTAATTCATCGGTTTCTTTACCGCCATTTTTAACTGCCTGTACATAACGTACTTCACTAGGCACTTGCATTTCACCATAGCGCTTAGCTTTTACCGTGCCCTCGCGAAATGCCTGTTCGTCGATATCCATTACATCGGCATCGCCAAGGCTTACAAGTTCACCTTTAACGAGCATCTCAACAACACGCCCAGCTGCTTTTGGGGTAATAGCATAAACCCCAGAATGGATTTTACAGCCAGCAGGAATACCTAATACAGGAGTGCTATCGCCAACCGCATGGCAAATATTGCGGGCAGTGCCATCGCCACCAGCAAATAAAATAAGGTCGACACCTTGCTCAACTAATAGCTTGGCAGCCTGCTCTGTGTCACCTGGGGTGGTGATATCGTTTGTTTGGTAAATCACTTGGCTTTGAAAGCCTAGTTGCTTTGCCGTTTGCTCGCCCATTTCACCGTTTACAGTGTAAATGATTAAGTCATCTTGATGGGCAAGCAGCACTTCAAGTGCCGCTCGGGTGCGTAAGTTTGCTTTTGGCACAGCACCAAGTTGCATTGCTTTTGCTGCGGTATCTGCTCCATCACTGCCTTTTAGTGCGACACTGCCACCTAAGCCGGCAACCGGATTAACAATCAAACCTAATTTAAACTGCATCAGATAAAGCTCCTGGGTTGCCATGAAAATCGCGCTGCCACGTAAACTGTGCAGCCGTTAGTGGCCATGGGGTTTTATAAAAATCACTCAATGCTTTAAGAAGTGCTGACGTGCGCTGATTAAAGCCAGATGCTAAAAAGCTCAACACTTGCTGGTGAACTCGCGCTTGAAAATCGAATCGACAGGTTTGCTCGCCATTTAGATTATCAACCGATACATTAAAATCGAAACCTGCTGCAGTACTGAGCGCCCATTCAATAGCTTGGGGCTTTACTTCAACTGCTTCAAATTCAGCTTGCTGGTGCTTATCACGACCATCTGGGCAATACCAATAACCATAATCTTCTTTTAACCGACGCGCCTCACCAGCCACCAGCCAATGGGCAATTTCGTGTAAAGCACTGGCATAAAAACCGTGGGCAAACACAATTTGGTGATAAGGCGTTTGCTCATCAGCAGGCAGGTAAATAGGTTCATCTTCACCTTTTATCAAACGCGTGTTATGGCTTTGATAAAAAGTGCTTTCAAAAATAGCGATTAAGTCAGCAATCTGATGCATACGGCTTGAATTCATCTCGTTAAAAGCGTCACTAAAAACGAGGCGAATTGTACGGACTTTTCACTCTAAAGTAAAAGCAACCGCCCTCAGTTACAGGTATTTTGCGATATCAACATCATCGATTTGCTCTGGGTTCAAATAGCGTTTTGCATATTCAAGGTAAATACCTGATGTTAAAAATAATTTGAACACATCTTGATCAACATGCTGATCGGCTACCATCTTCGCTAAAATATCAATGGCAACACTGAGTGGCTTGGCTTTTTTATAAGGTCTATCGGCCGCGGTTAATGCTTCGAAGATATCAGCCAGTACTAACACACGTTCAGGTATTGATAACTGCTCAGCGGTTAACTTTCGTGGATAACCGGTGCCTTTGAGTGTTTCGTGATGGGTTGAAGCATAACGTGGCACACGTGTTAACTCTTCAGGGAACGGCACATTATCGAGCATTCTAATGGTACTAATAATATGCTCATTAATTTTAAAGCGATCTTCGTTTGTTAACGTACCGCGCTGAATTTTTAAGTTATACAGCTCACCAAGATTATATTTGTACTCAGGAATGCTTACTTTAATGCCTAAGCGCTCGTCATACTCAATGGGTTTATCGTGGGTGATCAGGTGTTCAGGCTTATCTGAAAGTAGCTTTTCAGTAACAGGCAGTTGCTCATCATTGCTGTGAACTCGCAGCTCTTCAACTGGCGAAAGACCTATCTTATCGTCAAAATGTCGCTGCCACGTTATGTTACTGAGCGCCTCTAAACGCTTAAGGCTTGCTTCATCCATAAATTCGCCACCCACATTGCACGCTGCGATAAACGAAAAATCACTGCGCAATTGTGCTTGGCATTTGCCAAGCTCGGCTTCAAGCTCAGGTTGCTTTTCTGGTGAGGTTTGTAACGCTTTTAAATAAGCGATTTCTGCATCTCGCCATAGTACTTCAAAACGTGTACGCACTTCGTGGATACGATTATAAATGGTTTCTAACTTCGTGCCTTTGTCGACGATATGCTCTGGGGTGGTGATTTTACCGCAGTCATGTAACCAAGCTGCGAGGCTAAATTCTCTTAGCTCGTCTTTATTTTTAAAGGCAAACTCTTTAAAAGCGTGTTCGTTTGAGTTTGAGGCCGCTTTGGCCAGCATAATACCCAGTTCAGGCACTCGCTCGCAGTGCCCTGCAGTATAAGGCGATTTATCATCGATAGCCTGTGCAATAAGCTCAATAAATGATTCCATTAAGGCTTTTTGCTTTTGCTCATGCTGCTGAATAGATTGACTCATTTGCACCATAGAGCTGGCCAGATTATTGATTTCTTTAATACTGCTCTTTAACGTTGAAACTTGGTCAAACTGACGGCGCTTTATCTTTAAGTTTTCGCCCTCTAAGGTCTTAATAGGTGCAACGATGGGTGAGGCAAAAAACCATGACACCGGCAATACCATAATTAAGCATGCGGCAGTGATAAAAATAGAGAGCTTAATTTTTTCACGGGTAGAGCTCAAAACGCCTTCTTTCGGCACCACTATCGCTAAGTAATCACTATTACTGCCCCCTTCTGAAAGCGGAGTGATATACACATATTTTTCAATGCCATTTAAGGTCATCAAACGTAAATGGGCAAAGTTTGTTTTATCTGTGATTAAACTTAAAAACTCAGGATATGGCACGGTACCAATCACTTGTGATTGCTGATTGGGATCGCTCCCTAACCATTTACGTTCGAGTGCCGCAATGTACGAATTAGGCAATTGAGTGATTGCCATATCGATTAAGTCTTTAAGCGCTGCATCCTCTGGATGAAACAATAAATGCAGGGTATCGGGAAGTAGATCGTGGCTATAACTATCAAGCTGATTGTACTGAATACCATCGATAAAAAACTGCTTTTGGGTGTACTTGAATACCGCCTCGTTATCTAAACCAGCATAGACGCGCCCTTGGCTTACTGCATCAAGCACCGCTTTTGTACTTGGTAGCTCAACAATATCGATGTCGGGAAAGTGCTCTTTGATCACTTTAATCACCGACCAGCCTTCGCCTATTGCCAACTGTTTGCCCGCTAACTGCTTCATGCTAACAACTGGTGTGGACCCTTTTGCTGTAATGATACTGAACGGTAAGGTCGCCATAGTTTCGCTCATAAGACCAAGCGGCTCATTGGTAGGCGTTTTAAAAATAGGCTGAATAATATCTATTTCATCTTTTGCAAATTGCGTTAAAAACTCAGCCCAAGTAAAACCATTGATAAAAGTCACCTTAATTCCCAGTAACTCAGCCAAACCATTAATATAATCAATGCTATAGCCTTTTGGGTTTCCGCCAACACTAAAGTCCATTGGTGGCCAATTGGTTTCGTTAGAAACACTTAAATAAGGGTACTTCGCCAATACACTTTGCTGATCTTCAGTAAGAGCTAGCTTTTCAAGCTTTGGCAATAGTAAGCTATTTTTTTGTTGGTTAGAGGCAACAATTTCACCTTCTTTATTGTAAATATACAGCTCACTTAAATACTGGCTGCTCATTTTACTTTGCTGTTTACTTAAATACTCAGAAATGCTCGACAGGCTCACGTCTAACGCCAATACACTGTTTTCTCTTGCCGACTTTATCGAATAGGTTTGCCCGGGCGCCTGCAGGTGAGTGAAAAAATATGGCTTGGTTTTATTGACTCGGGTCGAGTTTGCTTGCTTAAACCACAAACGCTCTCGCGGATCATAGCGGGTACTCTTTGTTTGAGAGATACGCAAATTAAATTTCTGATCAAAGTAATGAGTGTGCTGAACACGCTCCGCCCCTTCACCGCTAATATGGATCACTACCCAACGATCCGCTTCGATGGCTTTCAACTGCTGGCGAACAATTTCACTACTTTCTAAATTAATTAATTCATAAAAGTCACCATTTTCATAGCCGACATATAAAGCATAAAACAATGGATTGAGCTGCATGATTTCACTCATGACATCTCTCAGTTCACTTTTATCTGCGCTGTCGGCGCTGATAAGGCTGCTGTTTTGTACCATCACACTTAATGTGTTTTCTGACTTTTCATTCACCCCAGTAAGGTAATCAGCAACGGAGCCGGTGGCTAAATTAAAGTTTTTAACACTGGCTTCTAGAGCCATTTTTTCACTGAAATAATATTGCAGGCTAATTGCAATCAGGGCTGTTAATGAGGTGGCTAATACGAACACCGCGACAACGGTAAGACGAATCGAAAAACGAATTTTTTGTTTGAGTTTTTGAAAAGCAGATAGCAGCACTTATGCATCTCCTTGCAATGCTTTGTTCGTAAATAATATTAGCTTGTATAATATGTATACACCAATAACTTTGTATTACAAACAAAAACACTGCAATATTAGCCTAAAGCATAAGCAAATAATTATCTTAGATATTTTTGAATATCGACCGAATCGATTTGCGACTGATGTAAAAACTGATTTGCATATTTTAGGTAAATGCCTGAAGTTAAAAAGAGCTCAAATACATCACGGTCAATGTGATCGTCATCGACCATTTTCGCTAAAATATCAATAGCAACACTCAAAGGTTTAGCTTTTTTATAAGGTCTATCGGCCGCGGTTAATGCTTCGAAGATATCAGCAAGTACTAACACACGTTCAGGTATTGATAACTGCTCAGCGGTTAACTTTCGTGGATAACCGGTGCCTTTTAAGGTTTCGTGGTGGGTTGATGCATAACGCGGAACTTTCGCTAATTCTTTCGGGAATGGCACACTACCAAGCATACGAATCGTGCTGATCACATGCTCATTAATTTTAAATCGGTCTTCCGCTGTTAACGTGCCCCGCGCCACCGACAAGTTATACACTTCGCCAAGGTTATATTTATACTCAGGAATCGGCATATTAATGCCCAAACTGTCTGGGTACTCAACGGCTTTTTCGTGTGGAATTAAATCACTTGCTTTGTCACTTAGCAGTGACTCTTCGACAGGTAAATGCTGATTCTTCAAATCAGCCATACGCATTTCTTCAAGGGGCGATAAACCTAAACTTGCGTCAAAATGGCGCTGCCACTTGATGCTAGCGACCTCATGTAAACGAGACAGCTGCGCTTCATCCATAAACTCACCACCAACATTACAGGCGGCAATAAAGCTAAAGTCTGCATGTAACTTTTCAGTTTGTTGCTCAAGCTTTTGCTTAAGCACCGAATGCTGCTCTGGATGTGCTAATAGTTGCTCATAGTACGCAATTTTTGCATCTCGTAGCAGTACTTCAAATCGGGTGCGTACTTCATGAATACGGTTATAAATGGTTTCTAGCTTAGTGCCTTTATCAACAATATGCTCTGGTGTGGTGATTTTACCGCAATCGTGCAACCACGCCGCTAAACGAAACTCGCGTCGCTCATCAGGGGTTTTAAAGCTGAACTCAGAAAACGCCTCATCAGTTGAACCAGATGCTGCATCTGCAAGCCAAATACCAAGCTCTGGCACCCGCTCACAATGCCCTGCCGTGTAAGGTGATTTATCATCAATGGCTTGCGCAATAAGCTCGACAAAGGACTCCATCAGCGCTTTTTGTGAGTTTTCATGTTGCTCAATGGAGCGACTCATATCGACCATCGAACTGGCCAAATAGTGAATTTCTAAAATATGGCTCGATAGCGTTGAAACCTCATTGTAATCACGCTGTTGAATTTTTTTATTCTCACCCACTAATTTAAGGATCGGGTTAACAATTGAAGAGGCAAAAAACCAAGAAACGGGCAGCAGCAAGAGTAAAAATAAGCCCGTCACTAAAATTGAAATACGTATTTTCTCTTTAATCACCGCTAACACGTCATCTTTAGATACCAGTACGGTGAAATAATCCACTTCATCAGATTGCATATCGCTACTTAGCGGCAGTGGCAGCACAAACATGTACTTTTCTATGCCCCTTTCATGGACACTCAGCATTTTGCCAAATTGATGCGTTTTATTTGCAAGCCCTGATTGCTGTTCATCCAATTTAATCAACTGAGATAAGTCAGCAAAGCTATGCTGATGGCTTTGATTATTACTGCTCGCAATAATTTGGCCATTACCCCGATAAACATACATTTCACTTTTGACCAAATGCTGCATTTTAGTCTGTTGCGCGGTTAAAAAATGATCCAAGCTTGCACTGGCAATATCAATTGCTAGTACATCACCGGTATCTGCTGACTTTATTGCATAGGTGTAACCTGGCACCTCAAACACGTTAAACACATATTGCTCAGTTTTAGTTACAGAAGTACTGGTTGCATCCTGAAACCAAACACGGGTTCGCGGGTCGTAATCCGTCGCTTGCGTGTCTCTTTTACGAACAGTGAGCGACTCATCTAAATACGTGGTTACTTGCTTACGCTCGCTACCCAGCCCAGATATTTGATACACCAACCAATGATCGTCTTCATCAAGTTGGAACGATGAAGGAAGCTTTGCATAGCCTTTTAAATTAATAACCTGTAGTAAGTCACCATTAGCATGACCAAGAAGGAGTGAATAAAAGTCTGGATGGCGCGTTAAAATTTCGAGCAGTACATGCTGTAAAATGTCTTTATTATCTTGGCTATTCGAAAAGAGTCGCGTGTCGTGGACCATAACGCTTAAGGTATTGTCGGCACGCTGGTTGATTCGTGTGATACGATCGGCTATTTGCTGGCTAGTTTGTTTAAATTGCTCAGATTTAGTTTGCAGTATCAGCTTTTCACTAAAATAATAATGCAGACTAATCGCCACCACGCCTGTGAGTAAACTTGCAAGGGCAAAAACCAGCAAAACACTGGATCTAATTGAAATTTTGTAGCCTTTGTCGTGGCGTGTTAGCATTCGCGACTCCTTGCTTGCTAATAATTTAGATTATAAGAAAATACTATGATTAAAGATTATACCGAAAAGACTATAAGGTACATGTTTTAGCTCACTTTTAAGCTATTAAATTTTAATAACCAATTGATTACGTCCAGCATCTTTGGCCTGATAAAGCGCAGCGTCAGCTCTTGAGATGACTGATTTTTTAGGCTCTTCTCGCATCACAGTTAAACCAAAGCTGGCACGAATAGGTAAAGACAATTCACCAACCTCGCACATTTCACTATTTAACCTTGAGATCATACTATTAATAATGACTGTTGCATCTGGTACAGAGCATAGTGGTAGCACAATCACAAACTCTTCACCTCCAAAGCGATATACATCATCAGAAGTACGTAACGACTGCGTTAAAAATGCTGAAAAACGTTGTAATACTACATCACCCACCTCGTGACCGTGGGTATCGTTAACACGTTTAAAATAATCAATATCTGCCAAAATAACACAGACCTGTTTTAACTCACCTTGTTGCTGCTGAGTGAGCCTTTGGTACTCTGGGTAAGCATTATCAAATGCGCGGCGGTTAGGTAACTGAGTAAGGGCATCTTTAAGAGCTTGGGTTTTCATTTCATGGGCAAGCTGCGCAAGCTGGGTATTCCTGACAAACAGCTCCCTACGAATAATATGTTCATGAGCAGCCATGATCATACCCGCTAAATTCGATGCCACATGCGCTAAAACCACCATGTAAAAAGAATGTGCTGTTAGATCTTTATTTAAGAAGATAACACTAACAGCAAATACGCTATACGATACCCCCAACAAAAGAGATAGTTTCAACGAGAGTAGCGTAGAGAAATAAAAAGTAATTAATACAATTACATCAAAAAACATATGTAAGAAATAGTGCCGCTCATAAGTGATCACCATAAATTGTATGCTCAAAAATAAAAACACCATGAAGCTCACAATGACAATTCGGAGTTGCGGAGGTGTTTTGACATAATTTATGCCTACAGCGCTTAGTACACAGACAGAAACACTTACTGCACGTCCCATCAAAGCTATTTCAGGCCAAAACTCGGCTTGAATAATCATCCTATCAAAAAATGTAACAAGCATAGTGACTATGGCGATAAGACAGGCAAGAAACTGAGCTATTTTTTTATCTTGTGCAAACTTACTTTGCAAATACACGTGTTCAACTTGTAATGTCTTGAATTGACAGGCGTAGCGCTCTATCGTCATATCTTGATTAAATAATTTTGCTGCAAAAGCGCCCATAAATAAATGCCTACTACGAAAGGGAATGTGGGGTGTTCGATTAAAGAGCAACTACTCTAGTATAAAGTGTATGACCACTAATTGAACTAGTATTTTTGTATAAAAATACGACAAAAAACCCCAAACAAAAGAATAGTAAGCAGCAAATTAAATAGGAAAATATTCTAAATTTCAGTTAGTTAATTTCTTCACCCGCTTCATCACAGTCTACGATATCTGTTTCTTTAAGGGCTTCGCAGATCCAACTTTGCAAAACAGGGCAAGCAAGTACATGCTGACAATAAGCTTGTGCAGCATGCGAAAGCGTAACCTGATACGTTTTAAAGCGCAGCACCACGGGTGCAAACATCGCATCAACAATAGAGAACTCGCCAAATAACCACGCATTAGGGTATCTTTGCTGCTGAGTAGAAAATATCTCATCGATACGCGCAATGTCTTTTTTAGCTTGCTCTGATAGTTCAACATGCCTTTTAGCGCGGATATTCATTGGCATTTCATTACGAAGTGCAGCAAAACCAGAGTGCATCTCAGCAGCTAGACTGCGCGCTTTTGCTCTTTGGGCTATGTCACTAGGCCAAGCAGCACCATTTAGATAAGCATCGTTGATGTATTCACAAATAGCGAGTGAATCCCACACGGTTAACTCTGCATCAATAAGGGCTGGCACTTTTTGCACTGGAAACTTATTTTTTAATGCTTCATAAAACTCAGGCGTATCTAAAACTAATTGTTTCTCTGTAAAAGAGATATTGAATTTACTCAGTAAATACCACGCCCGCAATGACCAAGTTGAGTAATTTTTATTGCCAATAAATAATTGCATTGTGCTTCCTTTAACGTTTAGATTAAGCTCACTATAAAACAGCAAGTGGTAAATTACTCGCCAATTGTTTTTATGCTACCTATAAGTAAAGTTGATACATTATGGACATTGATGCCCTTAGGACTTTTTGTGCCTTTGTTGATACAGGCAGTTTCACCCGCGCTGCAGCACAAATTTGCAGAACCCAATCTGCGGTAAGTATGCAAATGAAAAAGCTTGAACAAGACATTGCAAGCCCGCTATTTGAAAAGCAAGGTCGTCAGCTGGTGCTAACCCATCAAGGCCACCAGCTAGCAAGCTATGCAAAGCAACTCATAGCGCTTCATGATGAAGCCTTTAAGCAATTAAAAGCAGGCACTGGCAATTTACGTGTGCGCATTGGTTGTCCTGACGACTATGCCCACTCTTTGCTACCACAGCTTGTTGATGCCTTACACCAACAGTTTAATGCGCTAGATTTACAAATAAGCTGCGCCCCAAGTACCGAGCTTAGAGCCAAGCTAGACCAAGGTATGCTCGATTTAGTAATTGCCACTCGTTCGCCAGACAGCGAAGAAGGTTACTTATTACAATCAAGCCAAGGCGTATGGGTGAAAAGCCCCGCTTTTGAGATTAAAGATTCAACCCCACTTCCAATCGCCTTGTTTCAACGAGACTGTAAGTTTCACCAAGCCAGTATTGAGGGTTTATTAAAGGCCGAACGCCGTTTTAATATTATTGCCTGTTGTGGCTCAGCAGGAGCATTGCATGGC
This sequence comes from Pseudoalteromonas shioyasakiensis, assembly GCF_019134595.1. Taxonomy (NCBI): domain Bacteria; kingdom Pseudomonadati; phylum Pseudomonadota; class Gammaproteobacteria; order Alteromonadales; family Pseudoalteromonadaceae; genus Pseudoalteromonas; species Pseudoalteromonas shioyasakiensis. The sequence goes on from NZ_CP077770.1 coordinate 2,645,662, forward strand.
TTAATTAAACAGGGACTGGCAATTGGCAGTATGGCACGAATAAGCATGCAATCGGGTGTGGAAGAGGCGAGCGACAACTCCCTACCCACGCTGCCTATCATTGATATCGTCCTGCTATATGGTAATCATACCCACAATCCTCTCAGTCATGAACAACTTAAGCAGCTTGTGGAGTTGATTAAGACGTAAAAAACATATCAAGCTAAAGAAGCTTTACTAACTTACGAGTTCTATTAGGCTCTGTAAGGTATAAAAACTCTGTTAAATCATGGGCACTGTTGATCAGCATATGTTGCTTAGGTTGAGTTAATTGCCAACTTTCTGTTGCAGCGGTTGCCAAATCAATACGCTGAAAATTAATTTTATCAGTATGCTCCATAGTGACCGCTAATTGCTGGTTACTTACAGATATACCAATGATGTCATTGTTAGCAGCTTGCCAAACAGTCTCAGTATCTCCTCGGCTATTAACTCGAAACACTTCGTTGCTATTTGAAAAATAGATCTGATCTTGCTCATCTAAATCCATGCCATAGCAGCTTAAACGTTTCCCTGAGCCTGTGAAAGGTGTCAAAGTTAGGCTTGTTAAATCGAATTTTGCTGGATGAAACGTCTGTCCATCCTCCGCTCGATATGAAACTAAAATCGCGTCTTGATTGTGATACATTTCTCGCAAGTAAAAAGAGTGATTTCCATGAGGAATTGTTTCATAAGTGCCACTGCTTAAATCAATTTTAAACAATGTATCTTTACTTGCGGTGTACACCTGTCGTGCGTCCTGGCTCCAAACAATGCCAAATAACTCATGGTTATCAAGATTAGCAAAAATGCGCGTTTGCTTGCCATTATCGTATAAAAATAATTGTTTTAATCCAAAACGATGTGACTCAAAAACAAATTTCGTTGAGTCTGGCGAAAACACGGGTAGAAAGTCGATTGATGAGGTATCAACGAGTTTGGTCAATTTGTCAGGGGTGGCGCGTGTTTGGCTAACAATATCTACATCAACATTCACTAACTCCATCAAAATGGCTTCAGAGTCTGGTGTGTACTGGGCATCACGAATTATTTGATAATTATTAAATGAAATTAGCTGAAGCTCACCCTCTAGCTCTAGATTAATAAGCTGATTTCGTTGACTAATCAATAGCGCTTGATTGTTCGGGTGCCAACTTAACCCTTGAATACCGTTTTCTATAATGGCAATAGTTTGTATTTTTTTACTGGCTAGGTCGAGTACATCAATACGGTATTTGTTTTGCCCCGCTTCAATTCCCATTGCGACTTTACTACCATCTTTCGATAACGCATTAACAAGTAACCAATCTTGCTGTGTGGCAACTAGTAAATGTGCCTTTTGTTTAGACTCTAAGTTGAGTGAAACGAGTCGAGTATCGTTGTGTAGTTTATCTTTTTCTATGTAATAAAGCTTATCAGCATGCCAATCGATATGGTGACTGGTCACAACGGTGTCATTTAAAACACTCACCGTCGCTTGTTCTAATGGCTGAAATTTCGATACATCAATGCTTAATGTGTTCAGATATTGTTTCTGCTCTGCGCTTTTCACAAACGTAATCGCATTATCGGAGTTAGACCACCCCAAAGCGTAGTAGCTTGCTGCGTCTTCAGTTAGCCTCACCTCTCGCTCAGTCGCAAGCTCTTTCATCCAAATATGCTGACTTCCTTTATTACCTCGAACAAAAGCAAGGTACTTACCACTATGTGAAAGTGACAAATTAGCTTCATTTAGTTCACTCGAAGTGAGTGGCATCAACTGGGTAAAGTGAGCAGTATCTTGCTGTTTAGGGATTAGTTGCCACGCAATAGCAATAAGGCTTATTAATAAAACAAACAGCAACCCAAGATGTTGCGCTTTTAGTTTTTTGCTTTGCCCCTGTGTGACTTTTTCAAGGCTATAACCGCGCTTAGGGTGTGTAATTATATACTGCGGATTTTTGGCATCTTCTTGGAGTGCTTTTCGTAGCAATGCGATACAACGCTGTACCGAACTGGGGTTATAGGTAGCATTAGGCCACACTTTAGCAAAGATTACTTCTTGGCTTACAACTTCACCTTTATTTAAATAAAGGGTATGTAATACATCCATGACCTTTGGCTCGACTATTTGCTCATAATCTTGCGATGAAATTAAACATCGACTCTCATCAATTGCAAATTTACCGATTCGATAACGCGCCACTTACTTCTCCAATAAATATTTACTAATCAAAGATTAAGGTTTTCTTAAGAGAAACTCAAGGGTTACTCCATTGTCACTTTGCTCTGGCTATTGGATTGTTTTTGCTATCTCAAAATAGGTAATGAAAACAATGTATAAATATTTATCAACGCTCACTATTTTCATCAGTGCTTTTTTAATTTTTCAAATTCAGCCGATGCTTTCAAAGCAACTTCTACCGCAATTTGGTGGTGGTGCATCTATTTGGTCAGCAAGTTTAGTGTTTTATCAAGTCATGTTACTTATTGGCTATTTCTATGCGCATAACATGGGTCGCTTTCATATTAAGTTGCAGGTAGTCACCCATATAGTTTTAGTCACCTTTGCCACACTCATTGTTGTGACAGAGTTTGCAGCCCCAAATCTTACAAATTGGCCGCCTACGCTTGCAGTGTTTGTTAATTTATTTATAGAAATTGGTCCAATATTTATTCTACTGAGCGCTACCAGCGTACTTTTACAAAGATGGTATGTGCAAACTGCTTCAGCACAGGTGCCTTACCATTGGTATTCCATCTCAAACTTGGGGTCTTTACTGGCGTTAATGAGCTACCCGCTCGTTTATGAATTACTATTTTCTTTAGAGCAGCAAACTACCTACTGGCTATTTGGACTTATCAGCTACAGCTTGTTACTAGCACTTCTTATTATATTTTTACTAAAAAAAGCGCCCGATTTATCAAGAGCGTCTATTCAGACTAGGCCTGTCGCGCTTTTAAAAGGTAAAGGTCAATGGCTGTTATTAAGTGCCTTAAGCTCAGCCATGTTGGTATCTACCACGCATATGATCAGCACTAATATTCCACCTATGCCATTACTTTGGTCGTTACCTCTTGTAATTTACTTGCTCACCTTTAGTTACACGTTTGCCAATAAAGCAAATTATCAGCGTTTTGTGTGGGCATATGCGTTTATATTTTCGGCTTTTGCAGGCCTGCTGATGTTTTATTTTGGCAGCTTATTCAACGCCCTAGCCCAGCTTATAATTTACAGCCTGATTCTATTAACCGCCGGCATGGTCTGTCATGGTGAGCTGAGAAACAAAGCTCCTGAAAACGAGCAATTTACCGTTTTTTATTTTTATATCGCCCTTGGCGGTGTGTTAGGCTCGCTTTTCAGTGCGCTCATTGCCCCATTGCTATTCGTCCAAATTGACGAGTATTTACTTACATTAGCGGTTATTTTTAGTTTTGTGTGTTACTACCAATTAAAAGCTAAAACAAAACAGCTCAAATTCACTCTCATAACCAGCTCCATTGCTTGGCTGGCATGCTATTGCTTTTTAGCGGTAAATTTTAACCAATATAACGTTGCCACTAGCCGCAACTTTTATGGCTATTTAGCGGTAAAAGATATAAACACTCAATCAATAAAAGAAAGGCGCTTAATTGACGGCACCACTATTCATGGCTCAGAGCCACTAAATCCAAACCAACAGTTTGAGCAAAGTTATTACCACCAGCATACTGGTGTCGCTAAATCACTTGCCATACTAAAGCAACACAGCGCACTGAACATTGGCGTGATTGGCTTGGGTGCAGGCGTTTTAGCTCGGTTTGCAGACCAACAGGATAGTATTCACTTTTTTGAGCTAAACCCTGCTGTGTACGAGATGGCAAAGCGTTATTTTTCATATTTAGAAAACAGTGAAGCCAAGCTCACAGTCAGCTTAGGGGATGGTCGTATTGCTCTAAAAAATAATGCGAACGAAGTATTTGATGTATTAATTATTGATGCATTTACCAGTGATGTAATTCCTGCGCATTTGCTAACCCAAGAAGCAATGTCACTTTATTGGCAAAGGCTCAATGAAAATGGCGTATTGATTGTGCATATCTCAAATAATCATATCGACTTACTGCCTGTATTACAGGCACATAGCCAACACTTTAATAAGGCAATATTAAAGTTTAGTTATCAAGGCCATAGCCCATCAGACATAGGCTCAGACTGGGTGGTGCTAACTGATAATCAGGCTTTTTTAAATCGTGTATCTATCAGTGATTTGTCGCCAATTAAACGCTACCCACATAGCGAGCAGGCAATGTGGACTGATAGCAAACACAGCCTACTCCCCTTATTAAAATTCTAACAGGCATAAAAAAGGAACAATCAACTTTACATCTGTTTTTCTATTTATTAAAGTCCCCTAAATACGCACGGATTGCTTATGAAAAAATCAATTACAAACAAAATTACCCACATTATTCTAGCTCTCTCTGCGTGTGTAATTATTTCCACAGCTATAGGTCAAGGAGACGATATGTTTAGCTGGTTCAGAAAGAAAAAAGAAGTATTTTTAAGCCCAGAAGTCAATGGTATTGTGACTGAAAATGGTCAACCCATCGCTAACTTAGAAATAATACGTTCATTAATGTATTTAGATGAAATTGACCGTCGAGACACAGCAATTACCGATGAAGGTGGGCGCTTTCACTTTCCAAAAATAACTATTTTCTCCTCAATTCCTAATAAACTTATAGTTGAAAACCGTATTTCCCAAGAAGTATTTATCCTAAATGGAGAAAATAAAATTGAACTCTGGAGCGCTAATCAGTCTGGAATAAAAGAAATACCAGAATATACCAACAAATTAGCATTCTTAAATTGCGAGATAACAAATACATTAGTTAGGTTTGAGTTCAAGAATTACAATAATGAACATTTAAATAGGATAGCCTCCAGTATTTGTAGATGGGAAAAAGACTATATACCAACACATATCATAGAGAACGGAGAGATAAAGTACAAAATACATGATGGAGATTTCAATAAGATCACAGAGCTTTTTACAGGGAAGGAAGTTGAGCTATGAATAATAAGTTGTCACCGAGTACAGCTGCGAGCATTGCGGCAAGAGTATATGACATAAGGAAAAGTAACAGTTATAAAAGGGAGTTTGACATTGATTTTATTGAAAACTTTAAAATCACCACCAATCAAATCAAAGGTGTCAGTGGTGGCTTAATTAACCAACTTCTAAATCGCAGTACTGGGTTTGCCTTAACAGCAGAAGGTGCTACCCCCCAATTTAAAGGCCATCATATTATAGGTATCCGCGGAACTGTTTTTACCTCCTGCTCTGATTGGCTAACCAATTTAAATGTGGCCATTACTCACGGACCTAAAAACTTAGAGGTACACTCTGGTTTCGAAAAAGCATTTACCAGTATGAAACCCATGTTTGAGGCTTATGTAAAAAGTCATAAACCTAAGTGCTTGCACCTTGTTGGGCATAGCCTTGGTGGTGCCATCGCACAACTTACGGCAATTTGGGCAAGTGAAAAAGGGCTTCCTGTAAATTTATATACCTTTGGTGCGCCGCGGGTTGTATTAAACCACTCCGTACATTCTGCCGCTCACAATATTGGCCAGTATCGCGTTACACATGGCGCAGACCCCGTCCCGTGCGTGCCTGCTTGGCCGTTTAGCCATACATCTAGCGAATATCAAACGGCAATGAATGAGGGGGCTTTTTTTAATATTGCAGCTCATTCTATGGAAGGTGATGCTCCTGGTTACGCTAATACTGTTGCCGCCTATCAAGACTACGCCAGCATGGAAAGCTCAATTAAACCCCTTCACTACAACCATACTGTATTAAAGTATGATCAGCGTTTTAATGTTAGATTCTCGCTTAACTGGCAACGAGTAATTACCAATGGCTTAATTACTTTTTTAAAGAAAACAGGACAATACGCCTTCATCTCTGCACAGGCAGGTTTAACTGTCGGGTTAACTTTTTATGATATTTTAGCCCGCTGCCTATATAAATCAGTGGTTAAATTTGTCGAGCTTACAGAAGAGTTAAAAGGGTTAATTGGCCATATGCTCGCATTTGTTGGTAAAGCATCATATGAAGTCAAAGAGCTTACCGCTCAATTTATTCGTTGGGTATTAGGTTTAATGATCAAAAAGCTATACATGGTAGCAAAGCAGGCAATTGATCGTATTTAAGTTTCTTTATTGACCTTCTGCAATCAAAAACGCGGCAATATTAGAGCCGCGTTTTAAGTTTATAGTTCTTTGCTAAATCAAACCAAGTTAATCAATCGAACCTTTGATTGGTCCATGTTCGTGGTTTACATGTGGGTTTTGACCACGTTGGCGCAATAAGTGATCCATTAAGGTAATCGCCATCATCGCCTCAGCAATAGGAATTGCACGAATACCTACACATGGATCATGACGTCCTTTGGTGATCATCTCTACGGCTTCGTTGCTAGTATTAATGCTGTTACCCGGTATGGTAATGCTTGAAGTTGGCTTAAGTGCGATAGAGGCAATGATATCTTGCCCTGTCGAGATACCAGCAAGTACACCGCCCGCGTGATTTGATGTAAAACCATCAGGAGTTAACTCATCACGGTGCTCAGAGCCTTTTTGCTCAACCACATCAAAGCCATCACCAATTTCAACGCCTTTTACCGCATTAATGCTCATTAATGAGTGCGCAAGCTCTGCATCTAGGCGATCAAATACTGGCTCACCTAAGCCTACAGGCACATTTTTAGCAACCACTTTAACTTTAGCGCCTACCGAATCACCTTGCTTTTTTAGGTCACGCATATATTCATCAAGTGCTTCTAGCTTGCTGGTGTCTGGAAAGAAAAATGCATTATTTTCTACTTCATCCCAGTTGTAATCTTCAGCTTTAATTGGTCCAAGCTGGCTCAAACATGCACGCACTTCGATACCATGAAACTGTTTTAAGTATTTTTTTGCAATTGCACCTGCGGCTACACGAATCGCAGTTTCACGGGCAGAAGAGCGACCACCACCTCGGTAATCACGGATACCGTATTTATGCCAATAAGTATAATCACCATGACCTGGGCGAAATACCTCGGCAATTTTGCCGTAATCTTTTGAACGTTGATCGGTGTTTTCAATCAGTAAACCAATGCTAGTACCAGTGGTTTTACCTTCGAACACACCTGAAAGAATTTTTACTTCGTCACTTTCGCGGCGCTGTGTTGTATAACGACTTTGCCCCGGCTTACGACGGTCTAAATCAATTTGTAAATCGGCCTCGCTAATTTCAAGGCCTGCTGGTGTGCCATCAACAACGCCGCCTAATGCAACGCCGTGGCTCTCACCAAAGGTGGACACTTTAAATAGTTGCCCGATGCTATTACCTGCCATTAATTTTCCTCATTCCTAATGACTACTGAGACCGAGCCCTCAGGCTCGGCTTTTAAAATCCGCTGTTAATCTGCGAAATAGTTAACAAGTTGCTGTTTGCTGATCACAAATACGCCAAGACCACCTTGTTCAAATTCAACCCACTCAAATGGTGCGCCTGGGTACAGCTCTTCCATATGTACCATAGAGTTGCCAACTTCGACAAATAACAAACCGTTATCAGTTAGATGCTCGGCAGCTTCAGCTAGGATGGTACGAGTAACATCAAGACCATCATGACCCGATGCTAAACCAAGCTCTGGCTCGTGATGGAATTCACGTGGTAAATCAGCCATATCCTCAGCATCAACATACGGTGGGTTAGCTACGATCAGGTCATATTTTTGACCCGGAACACCACTAAACACGTCTGACTGAATTGGCAGTACACGGTCATTTAGCATGTAATCGCTAATATTAATATCAGCAACTTCGAGCGCTTCATATGAAATGTCAACCGCATCAACCTGTGCATCTTCAAATGCTTGCGCAAGTGCAATAGCGATACATGCAGAGCCGGTACATAAATCAAGAATGCGCGTTACTGAGCTTGGCTCTTCTAACCAAGGTGCAAAGCGATTATTAATTAACTCTGCAAATGGCGAACGTGGAATTAACACGCGCTCATCAACATAAAAAGGCATACCTGCAAACCACGCTGTGTTGGTCAGGTACGGTACTGGCGTACAATCATTAATACGCTCTGCAATTAGTTCAGCTAAACGATTTTTCTCGGTGCTGGTTAAACGCGCATGCATTAGCTCTTTTGGCGCGTCGATTGGCAAGCTTAATGCTGGCAATAGTAAACTAACTGCTTCATCCCACGCATTATCTGTACCGTGCCCAAAGAAAATACCACTGCTGGCAAATTGACTGGTTGTCCAACGTAACCAATCATGCAACGTTGAAAGTTCTGCAATTGCCTCGTCTAAAATTGCGTCTTCTATCTGGAAATGGTTCATGTATGTTCCTTAACTTTCAAAGTCTGTTCTGACGCGTATTGTACCGTCTTTTCAGTTGGTTTTTACTCGATTTTTAGCGTTTTTTTGTTTAGACTGCCGCCATGAAAAAAGATCCCCACGCCAACAATCACATTAGCACTGACGATATTGACTTATTTCGTCAGAGTATTAGTGGTGCCAAAGCATTTAAACAAGACACTATTCGATTCACCAATAAGCCTAAAGTGTCACAAGCGAAGCAATTTTCCCAGCAAAAAAAGCAACATCAGGCAGAATTTTTCTTTTCTGATGAATATGTACCAGACATCGACACTCATGGCACAGTGAGTTATGTCAAACCTGGTCACGATAGCTATTTGGCAAAACAACTTCGCCGTGGAGATTACCCACCTGATTTAACCCTTGATTTACATGGCTTAAATAAAGAATTAGCCAAAGATGAGCTAGCGGGTTTAATTCATGAGTGTAAAAAGCAGCATTACTATTGCGCTTGTGTTGTGCATGGCATTGGTGAGCGCATACTTAAACACAAGGTACCGCAATATTTAGTACAACACCCTGATGTGATTGCGATGCACCAAGCACCTCTTGAATTTGGAGGCAAAGGGGCAGTACTTATTTTAATTAATCTTCCACAAAGTGATGAGTTCAGACGCTAACGTCTTTTTATCATAAGGCCTAAAGTGCATATTTTTTCGATTATCTTTCCACTGATTTTTATCGTGTTAAGTGGTTACATCAGCTCGCGAAGCACGTTTTTATCGAAAGAGCATATAGCAGGGTTAAGTAAGTTTACTTTTTACATCAGTGTGCCGGCTTTTCTATTTTTAAACATGGCCCAAGCCGATTTACAAAATAGTGTATCTATTGCGGGGTTTTTGAGTTTTTATATCCCGGTATTGGCCATTTATGCCCTCGGCTATGTTATTGACCGCTATCTCATTAGCAAGCAATCTGCGCCGTCACGTCATGCAGTATTAGCCCTTGGCAGTAGTTACTCAAATACGGTACTGGTAGGTTTGCCTATTATTATTGCTGCACTTGGGCAACAGATGGTCGGCATTGTGTTTATGATCATTACTTTTCATAGCGCACTTTTGTTTACCCTCACCTTTTTGCTCAGCGCTAAATCGCAGCAAACATTCTCTTGGCGAGCATTTGCTAAAAACATGCTACTGAATCCAGTCGTGTTAAGCATCAGTAGCGGCTTGGCTGTTAACCTACTTGGCTTTACACTTTTTGATGATTTAGGGAATGGCCTGAGCCTCCTTGCGAAACCAGCCATAGCTTGTGCGTTATTTGTATTAGGGGCGAACCTTGCGTTTTATAAAGTGGCCGACAACTTACAAGCCTCGCTCATTGCAACCATCATCAAGCTTGTTGTGTTACCGTGCGGGGTCTACTTTTTTGCAGGCAGCGTATTCCATCTAGAGCAATCATTACTGAACGTGTTAGTACTTTTAAGTGCCTCTCCTTTAGGGGTCAACGCTTACCTAATCGCCAATCAAATTAAGCAACACCAAGCGACACTAGCAAGTAGCGTTGTGCTTTCAACTGTATTGAGTGTGGTGAGCTTTAGTATCTGGTTAAGTATTTTACTTTAGTTTTATAAGCCACCGGATACATCGATAAAACTGCCCGTTGTGAATGAGGCTTGCTCACTTGCCAAAAAGTAAATTGCTGAAGCGACCTCTTCTGCTTCACCACCACGCCCTAGCGGCAACTTAGATTTTAACCTATCAACTCGGTTTGCTTCACCACCATCGCGGTGCATATCGGTATAAATAAGGCCTGGCCTTACCCCATTAACCCGAATACCTTCACTCGCGACTTCTTTGGCAAGGCCAATCGTGAAGGTATCAAGCGCTCCTTTGGAAGCGGCATAATCCAAGTATTCATTTGGCGAGCCTGTACGTGACGCACCCGATGAAACATTCACAATACTGCCTTTTTCCATACGCTTTATTGCTTCTCGCGCACACAGAAATGCACCTGTAACATTACAACTTAAAATAGCGTTGATACGCTTAGCATCCATCTCTAACAACGACATTTGCGGCATCATCATCGCTGCGTTATTAACTAACACATCTAACCGCGAAACCTTAGCATCTAATTTAGCGAACATGGCGAGTACTTGCTGCTCATCGGCAATATCAGCTTGCAACAAATAGGCATTCACGCCAAGCGCTTTTATCTCATCAGCGACCTGCTTTGCACTTGCTTGATCTGACTTATAGTTAATACACACATCATAGCCATGTTTAGCAAACAGCTTTGCTGTCGCTGCACCTATACCGCGGCCGCCTCCGGTAATAAGAACCACAGGACTCGTGCTCATTCTGACCCCTTGAAAACTAACCTAAACTGCTCACACACCAAGGGCATCTCAGGGTGACATTGATACTCTGTGCCTGCTAGCTCTCGCTGATAATAATCCAAATGCACACGCTGCCAATACTCAAGGCTTTTGTCGCCCTCGCCTTCTAATGCGGCGTAATCGGCGCTTATTTGATTATATGGGGTGATGGTTACAGAGACGGTTTCAATAATGCCGAGGGGCTGTCCCTGCCAATTGGTAAAAATGGCTAAATCACCAACTTCAGGAAGGGTTTCATTATTGGCTTTAAACCAATAAAGAGAAGGGGTTGTGGCTTGTTTTACGCCATTTAAAACCAGCAATGCGCAGTCATTGGCATCTTGCTCATTGTCGCAAAAATGCCAATGTGGTAGTTCAATCACTGCGCGCCCTGATTGCTCATTAAAGCGAGCAATCATCTGCGCGATACGCTGCTCGTTACTTAACGGCTGCAACGACAGAAATCTCAACTAATAATGCATCGCGCGCCATTTTTGCCTCAACACAAGCGCGAGCTGGTGCATGACCTTGTGGCACCCATGCATCCCAAACAGCGTTCATCTGTGCAAAGTATTCCATGCTCTTCAGGTAAATTGTGGCACTTAGCATGTGCTCTTTGCTACTACCTGCTTCAATAAGTAGCGCTTCGACCTTATCTAGCATGGTTTGAGTTTGTTCGGTGATATCTTTTTCGGCATCAGCACAAACTTGGCCGCATAGGTATACTGTGCCGTTATGCTTTACGATGCGGCTCATACGCGCACCGGTTTGTAAACGTTCGATTGTCATAGTAAGAACTTAAAAAATTAACAGTGGCGCTAATTTAGCAAATCCACTGTTAGATTTCGACGTTATTTGGCGAGTGAATACTGAGGTACTGACTGCGCTGTTTGTGTTCATCATATTCGATAACAGCAACCGCCCCTGTATTGAAGATTGGCATATGACCAGGGCTTAACTGGTCAACTAAGTAGCTAACAATTGGCATATGAGCAACGACCAACCAGGTATTGCAGTCTGGATGCATAGCAATCAAGGTTTCTAGGTAATCAGCAGCAATTTGCGGTACACCATCGGGGGTAATATCACTGCAGGTTTCGTTAAATTGTAACGAAATATGTTGCGTCGCATCCAAAGCAGTTTGTTGTGCGCGAATGTAAGGACTTACCAACAGAGCATCAGGTTTATGGTGTGTCGCTAACCACTGCCCCATTCGACTGGCTTCTTGGTGACCGGTCTCGGTCAGTTGTCTTGCTGCATCATCTGCTTGCATTGGCGTAGCTTCGCCATGGCGCATGATTAAGATTGTTTTCATAAAAAATCAACCGATTAAAGAATATAAAACAGTAGCCAGTTTGCTTGATTGTTCGCTATATTAGAATATCATCACTAGATACATTAAACATCCGCTTATGATATTCAGGTAGATTTTCGTAGCTCTGTCTTTTTTAGCTTTCCTGAAAATATCATCTGTTGTTAGGACATTAACGCACTCTTTCAGGAGCATCTTTTGAATATCAGCCGCAATGATAACAGAACATATCAACCCCTAACACTGGACAATGGTCTAAAAGTACTTTTAGTGCAAGACTTAGAGTCAACAAAATCAGCGGCTTCTATGGCTATTAATGCAGGCCATTTCGACGATCCCCTTGATAGGCAAGGTCTCGCGCATTTTTTAGAGCATATGCTTTTTTTAGGCACCGACCTGTACCCAGAATCGGGCGGTTTTTCTAATTTTGTATCACAATCTGGTGGCAACACCAATGCCTGGACTGGCACTGAGCACACTTGCTACTTCTTTGATATTAATAACCAACAATTTGTTGAAGCACTGGCACAATTCAGTCGTTTTTTTATCGCACCACTACTAAACCCTAAAGAGACAACAAAAGAACGTAACGCCATAGACGCAGAGTTTAAGCTAAAAATAAAAGATGATGGCCGACGAATTTATCAGGCTCATAAAGAAACTGTGAACCCAGCACACCCTTTTGCAAAGTTTTCGGTTGGTAACCAGCAAACCCTCGCGGATCGTGAGAGCTGTATCAGTGATGAGCTACGTGCTTTTTTCGATAGCCACTATCAGGCTCAGTGGATGACACTGGTGGTCTGTAGCAATGAAGATATTGCGACCATGACTACGTGGGTTAAACAGTTTTTTAGCGAAATTAAAGGTCAGCCAAAAAGTAAAGAGATCATAGAGCAGCCACTTTACCGTAAACAAGACTTAGGTAAGGTGCTGCATATTGAGCCACATAAACATATGCAAAAGCTCATTATTAGCTTTGCGATGCCAAATATAGATGACTTTTATCGTCACAAAACCGTTAGTTTTATTGCCCACTTACTCGGCTACGAAGGCAAAGGGTCGCTGTACTCTATTTTAAAAGAGCAAGGCTGGATCAATGCGCTCTCAGCAGGTGGTGGCATTAATGGCAGTAACTTCAAAGATTTTAACGTAAGCATGGCGTTGACTGATGAAGGTATTGAATACTATGAAGATATCGTAGAAATGGTGTTTGAGTATATCTGCTTAATTAACCAAAACTGCGATAAATTGCCACGTCTTTATCAAGACAAAAAGAACCTCTTGCAAATTGCCTTTGATAACCAAGAAAAAGCACGTTTAATTGATTGGGTGAGTAACTTAAGCATTAATATGCAGCATTACGATGAAGCCAACTATGTGCAAGGCGATTATTTAATGGAGGGCTTTAACCGCTGCGCTCATGAAATTGCCATGCAATGGCTAACACCTGATAACATGCGCTTGGTACTCATTCATCCAGGTGTTGAGCCTGAGCACACTACAGCTTGGTACAACACCCCCTATAAAGTAGAAGACATCTCAACAAGTTGGTTAGAAGCGCTTAGTGAAATAAACACGCCATTACCACAGATGTGCTTACCAAGTGCTAACCCATACCTCACAAAAGATGTTGAATTATTACCATTAGACGAGCCAAATAAGTCACCTGAGCTTTTAGTCACAAGAGACGGCTTTGATTTTTGGTTTAAACAAGACGCAACTTTCAGAGTAGCTAAAGGGCATTTTTACTTAGCAATGGACTCAACCTTTGCAATTAAAGATGTTAAACATATGGCCCTTACGCGCTTATTTGCTGACCTATTTATGGACAGTGTTGCTGAACAATTTTATCCAGCAGAGTTGGCTGGTCTTAGTTATCACTTAACCTCGCACCAAGGTGGCTTAACCTTACATACTGCGGGTCTCTCATCGAGTCAGTTAGAGCTGGTTAATGAGTTACTTGAAGCACTCTTTAATGTTGAAATCTGCGCAAAACGCTTTGCTGAATATAAAAAGCAGCTCGTTAGACACTGGCGAAACAGCAATCAAAACAAACCTGTTAGTGAGCTATTTAGTATTTTGGGTGCGCAAATCATGCCTTGGAACCCTGAGCCGAATGCCTTAGCACAAGCTTTAAAAGATACGAGCTTCCATCAATTTAATTGCTTTAGAAATGAGTTTTTTAAAGCCTTGCACGTTGAGTCTTTTTTACATGGTAACTGGCAACGCTCTGATGCGCTTAAGTTCCAAAAGCAAGTGACTGAGCACCTAGCTGACAGCACAACAATTATTGATTTAACGCGACCACTTAACGATATAACCAAAGTAGATCAACAGCGCTTCACGTTAAATTGCAGCGATAATGCGATGGTGCTTTACTATCAAGCACAAACGGACGAGACCACCGAAAAGGTGCAAATGATGGTACTTAATCATTTAATAAATCAAGATTATTTTAATGAGCTAAGAACCAAGCAACAGCTCGGCTATTTAGTTGGTGCAGGCTATGCGCCTTTCAATACCCGTGCAGGTATTGCTTTTTATGTGCAGTCACCTAAGCATAGTGCAGATGAGATACTTCAGCGCCACCAGCAATTTATTACTAACTATGTGTCGCAAGTAAACAACATTTCTGAGCAGCAATGGCTCGACACTAAAGCGGGTCTGATCACTCACATAGCTGAAAAAGATAAAAATTTACGCCTACGCTCACAGCGCCTATGGTTAGCTATTGGCAATCGCGATACTGAATTTAATATGCAGCAGCAGCTTTTAGAGGCGCTTGATAAGTTAACTCTTGATCAGATGCTGCAATATATAGCCGAAACGTTTAGTGATAACAGACCAAGAATAGAACTTTTAAGTGAGCCAAAGACCAAAAAACAGCCAAAAGCAACACTTTCTTCGCATTCTCTTTGACTCGAACGCGAGCTTAGATTAGATTAATTGGTGCGAATTACGGTAATGCATTAATGATAAAAATAATAAAAATGATTTCTGCTTTTTTAACAATAAGTATGGCTGGGATTTTTTCAGCATCTGCCAGCCCCATAGAGCTTGAACAGAGCACATTGCTGCTTATTCCAAGTGCTATTATGATGCTGTTATTGCCGTACCTATTATTTATAATTTTCAAATTAAAGCGCTCTCGAAAACAACTGCGTATTTCAGAACATCGCTTAAAAAGTACCGTAGAAGGCAGTGGCGACACCCTCTGGGATTGGAATATTAAAACCGGAGAAGTGCTGCGAATTAATGATAAATACACCTCAGATACAAACAGTAGCAGCGGCTTTCCCCCTAACCGCGAATTGATTCACCCACACGACTTACAACACGTCGAAACAGCCCTAAAAAAACACTTTGCCGAACACACCGCCTTTTTTGAAGCAAGTTACCGGATTAAAGACAGCCTCGGTCGTTGGCATTGGGTGCTAGATCGCGGCAAGATCATCGAAAAAGACGCAAATCTAAACCCTTTGCGTATGACAGGCACTGTAAGAGATATATCTCAGCTTAAATCAACAGAAGCCCGTTTAAACCTATTTGCTAAATGCGTTGAGTCGCTAACTGACGCTATCGCCATTTTCGATAAAAACTTTAAGCTGGTTGACTTAAACCCAAGCTTCTTAACGCTATTTGGTGGTACCCGAGAGCAATATTTAAAGAAAGATTTTACCTTAAATGGCTATGACCAAAGCTATGTGGATGAAATTAAAGCCACCGTAAAAGCCACGGAGCATTGGCAGCAAGAGGTAAAACTTCGTAACGCGAAAAGACAGCTGTTACCAATTGAAATTTCAATTGATGAAATCAAAAATGAGCACAACCAAATATGTAACTATGTCGTTGTGTTTTCTGATCAAACTGAGCGTAAAAAAGCCGAATCACAATTACATAACTTATCGAACAGAGACCGCACAACGGGCTTACCTAACCGAAACTTATTTTTCACCAACCTGAAAAAGCTCGCTAAGCAAGATAACCATCACGCTTTATTAGTGTTTGACCTAGATAACTTTAAAAAGATTAACGACTCTCTGGGTCACCAACTTGGTGATAGCTTGCTATCTAAGCTTGCAATGCGCTTGAATAAGTTAACCCGTGAAAAAGATGTATTTTATCGCCTAGGCGGTGATGAGTTTGCACTGGTAATGTCGGGTACCAACGATATTCATACCATTACTCGCATGGCCAAACTCTTTTTAGCTGCAATTGCCACACCTTTTAATATGGCGGGTCACGAACTGGTGATCACCTCAAGTGTCGGGATCGTGCTGTTCCCTGAAGATGGCAATACCCCAGAGCTATTACTTAAAAATGCGGATACAGCCATGTATCACGCTAAGAAAAAAGGCAATAGCTATCTGTTTTTCAACGACACTATGAACCGTGAAGCAGTTAAACGCTTACAAATCGAAAACTTAATGCGTTACGGCCTAAAAGAAGATCACTTTGAAGTGTATTACCAACCGAAGATGAATATTCGTACAGGTAAGCTAGATGGTATGGAAGCACTTGTGCGCTTTATTACCCCGAAAAAAGGTGTGATTAGCCCAGGAGTGTTTATTCCTATCGCTGAAGAAACTGGGCAAATAATCGAAATTGGTGAAGTGGTTTTAAACAAAGCATGCCGCGATGTGAAGGCATGGATAGATCAAGGCTTATTTAACGGCCGTGTTGCTGTGAACTTATCGGCTAAGCAGTTTAGCTTACCTGATTTAACCACTCGAATTGATGTGATTTTGCAAAAGAATGAACTGCCCTCTTACTTCCTTGAACTTGAGATCACCGAAGGTACAGTTATGGACGACCCAAACGAAGCAATTGCAGTCATGCGTTCACTCAGTGCTCGTGGTATTCACCTTGCGATGGATGACTTTGGCACGGGTTACTCATCTTTAGCCTATCTTAAGCAGTTCCCGCTTAATACCTTAAAAGTTGATAAAGCCTTTATTGATGATATGCAATCAGAGCGTGGCCGCAATATGGTCGACTCAATTGTGACCATTGCCCATAACCTTGATTTGCATGTAGTTGCAGAAGGGGTTGAACAAGCCGAACAGGTTGTGATGTTAGAGCAGTTAAAGTGTCAGACGGTTCAAGGCTACTATTACTCTAAGCCACTGTCTCAGCCTGAATTTACCGCCTTCCTACAAAAACAACTCGATAAATCTGCGCCTAGCCTGTTAAAAACAGCAGAAATTTAAGGTCGCCAGCCACAAGATTGGCGGCCAACATGGCGCACAAAAGCGCGGCGATAATGCACGTTAAATAAACACCAAGCGACAGGCCCAAGCACTCCACCTAACAGCATCCAACGCTTTACCGGCATTCCTTTAGATAGAGACTCTAAATACATCACCAAAATAAATACACAGCTCAAAAATACAAATAACACACAGCACCTCATTAAAATCAGCGGCAGTGTACATAATTTCAGCAGGCTTTAAAACTTCACTCATGCTATACCCT
This sequence comes from Pseudoalteromonas shioyasakiensis, assembly GCF_019134595.1. Taxonomy (NCBI): domain Bacteria; kingdom Pseudomonadati; phylum Pseudomonadota; class Gammaproteobacteria; order Alteromonadales; family Pseudoalteromonadaceae; genus Pseudoalteromonas; species Pseudoalteromonas shioyasakiensis. The sequence continues at coordinate 2,663,196 of NZ_CP077770.1, forward strand.
CTATAAGGCTTATTTATACTGACCTTTATGGTAATTAACCTTACTTGCTAGGCTGTTGAAATGATGTACAAAAACCAACCTTTTTGCTATTATCGGAACGTGCTATCAGCACAAAGGAATATACAAAAAATAATTATGAGGAATCGTTATGTCTGAAGAATCAGCTAACATCTATGAAGCGCCAGAAGCTGAGCTTACTCAGCAAAATACCGGCGGTAATAAACCTATTTTAAACTTTGACCGCTTCTCTGCTTGGGGCGTATTCTTTTTAAGTCTTATCACATTGGGTATATACGCAATTTACTGGCTAGTAAGCCGCACAAACAAAGCAAACGCGCTTGCCAAACATCAAGTTAACCAAAACCTAGTTTATGGTTACATTGCCCTTTACGTAATTAACATTGCAGTAGCGTTTACATCAATACCTGAAGTATTTTCTTCTATAATCTCAATTATTACTTTTATTGTTGGCCTAGTATTTATTTTCTCGTTACGTGCCTCACTTAAAGAGCTAATTAATGAAGGCAGTAACGAACCAGTGCATTTAAGTGGCATACTGACATTTTTCTTTTATGCTATTTATTTCCAATACAAAATTAATGAAGCCATTGATAATCAAAAATAATCGTTTCGCTTATTAGCGAATAAAAAAGGCATTGAATTCAATGCCTTTTTTATTGCGGGTTGCTATTAGGTAATTACAATGCCCCGGAGTGCTTCACATTTAAATAGGTGTTAAGCACATGCGGTAGTAGCTGCTCAGGGTTACAATCTATAGCTATTACCCCTTGTTTTTTCAGCTTCGCCATATTGGCTTTATGTGAATTTAAAAGCGCTAATGCTGCACAATAGCTGGTTGCATCTTCGTACTTTTCAATAGGCTCATCGAGCACCTCATTTACCGCCCGATTATTAATATTAATAAGTGCCACTAAGTGGTGTTTTTGTAATAGCTTAATTGCAGGCATTAACTCATCAATGCTTTGCTCATCAAGGGTGGTGACTAATAACACTAAAGAGCGCTTACTGCGCTTGGCGATTAATTGGTTTACAGCCACTAAATAGTCACTGCTGCTCTTATCTGGGTATAGATCATAAAAGTGATTCATCACCCGTGATACATTCTGCGCGCCTTTTACATCGGGTAACCAGCGCAGGTTTTGGTTAAAGCTTTGCATGCTAAACCAATCACCTTGCTTTAAAACTGTGTGCGACAGTAGTAGCAATGCATTTAAAGCATGATCAAAGTGGCTGCCTTCATTGGCTTCTATGGCCATTTTTTTAGAAGCGTCTAGCATCACTATGACATGTTGATTTTGCTCTTCTTGATACTCACGAGAAATAAGTTTTCGACGCTTACTGGTCGCCTGCCAGTCTATCTGCCTAACACTATCACCTTGGCGATATTCACGTAACTGCTGAAACTCGATACCATCACCGCGCTTTTTAGTGAGCTTTAAGCCTGAAATAGGCTTATTCACTACGCCATTTAAATGCTGCTTTGAAGTAACCCGGCTAAAATCGGGATACACTTTTAATTGAATTGCTTGCGCAGCTAACCAGTTTGTTTGCCAAAGGCCAAATGGCGACCCGACCCTAAGCTCAATGGCACTTATTTGCGCATCACCTCGTTTGTGAGCACGTAAGCTAATGCTCTGCTTTGCTTGTTGCATTGCATCTATAAACACCGTTTGCTGTGGCTTTTGTAGCTCAATTGCATTACTTAAATGAACACTGACATCTAGCATGGTCGCATGCTTCGCTTTATTTTTAATCACTACCTGCAATGCTTGGCGGCGATACAAAGCCATGTTGAGACTCGTTTGTGCACTTACTTCAATTAAAGGCTCTGACTTCGCTGCCATATAATCTACAAATGCAGCCAATAAAGGCACTAAGAGCAAGGCCGTTAGCACTAAGCTATCAACTGATGCAATGGCACAGACAAGCAACAATAACAGCAGCAAAGCTGTTAATTGTATTAAGCGTTTTGCAGGTCTATGCTTGATGCGTTTCATGAGCGTGGCGCTTCAACACTGGCTAAAATGGCATTGATCACTTCATCGAATGACACCCCTTCCAGCTCCAAATCAGCCGATAAAATTAATCGGTGTCTTAAAATATTCACTGACACTGACTTCACATCATCTGGGGTTACAAAGTCACGGCCATTCATTAATGCCATTACTTTTGCCGCTTTAATGATATTAATTGACGCACGTAACCCTGCGCCGTGCAGTACACCTTGCCAAGTTCGTGAACTACGCACTATATCAACTGCATAATTAAGTATTTGTTCGTCTACTAAGATATCTGCACAAAGCTGTTTAATTTCTGCAATACGCTTAGCATCCAAGACTGCTGGCAGCTGCTCTACTTTGGTTTCATTAGAGACAATTTGTGTATTCAGTTTTAAAAGCTCAACTTCCGATTCATGAGAAGGAAAACCAAGCTCCACTTTCATCATAAAGCGATCTAATTCAGCCTCAGGCAGTGGGTACGTCCCTTCTTGATCTAATGGGTTTTGAGTGGCTAATACCATAAACGGTGAATCAATAGATAATGACTCGCCATCAATGGTGATTTGTTGCTCTTGCATCACCTCAAGAAGAGCTGATTGCGTTTTAGCTGGTGCACGGTTGATTTCATCAGCCAGCAAAATATTAGTAAATGCTGGGCCTTTTTTGATATTAAATTCACCTGATTTCATATCATACAAACTATGGCCAACAACATCTGAAGGCATTAAATCCGGTGTAAACTGCACTCGCGAAAAGTCTACATTTAAGCTTTTTGCTAAAGCTCTAACCAGTAGCGTTTTACCAAGCCCAGGAACCCCTTCAAGTAACACATGGCCGCCCGCAAAGAGTACCGTAAGCACATTTTCAACAATGGCATCTTGACCAACTAACACACGCGAAATGTTATGCTTTACTTGTTTTACTGCATCAGCTGCCTCAACTAAGCTCATGCGATTAGTGTCTAATTCCGTGCTCATAAGGCATTCCTTAATTGTTTAAATCGTTTTATATATTCTGTTCGTTGTTCTTTGGACTCAGGCAACTTGCTAGCAAGCAACTCAGCCACCTGTTGTTTTTCAAAATGAGTTAAATTAGCGATGATCTGCGCCTGCTTTTCAGCGCTAAGCATCTTAAAGTTAGGCACTCGCGACTCTACTTTGGCGTAAAAATCTTTCTTGAGTGCAGTAAATAACACGGCTTCGTGACCATGCTCAGAATAAAAGTTTGCTACTGCTCGAATATGCTGGTTAAAGCTGGTTTTTATATCGAAGTCAGGAGCATAAGAGCGGCCGATGCGACTACTGATATGCCACACCGCAAGCACAATTAATAACAGCAACGTCACCACAAATTGCCAGCTCCAGTGCCATAATTTGGCAAACCAATTTGGGTAAGTCAGGTAAGGTACATAGGTTACTTTTTCAGCCCCTTTACTTAACCAAAGTAATAAACTGCCATGATCCAGATGGCGAAGTCGGTAATTGGTAAAAGGTAACAGCGATGGCATCACAATGACCCTACCTTGACCAAATGCAAAGTCACACATCAAGGTGTCGCCATTATCATTATTGGTACTCACACCGGGGCAGTTTTCAATAAAAAAGGCACGGCTTAGCTCAAGGTCAAGCTGAGTGTTTTCATCAATTGATAAATTACTATTTTTATTCCCTTCTTTGAGCATCGCAAAATCATATTCAAACACATCTTCTTGGCTTTCTACATTGAGGCCAAGCTGACTAAAAAATACTGTGCTATCAATCGCCAGCTCATCACGTTGCCTGTTTAATACATAAATTAAACGTCCGCCATCAGCGACCCAATCAGCAAGTTGTACATCTAACTGGTAAGAGTCAGCAAGCACCGCCTCATCCAAAATTAAGATACTTTGTGGGTCTATGTTTAACTCATCACTTTGTGCTTGCTCTGCCAAGCGTTTGTTTTTATTCCAATCGATACCATTGGCTTTAAGTAGCCGCTTAGCCATCGTAAAGTTATCTTTTGCCACATCACTATGAAAGCCAATTTCGATTTCTTTTTTCTGCCAATCTAAAGAAGCAATACCAGCAATAACAAATAAGCTAAACACCACTAGCACTGCTATGAGCACAAATTTAAGCTTCATGGGCTTGCTCCTTAGTCTCTGCGGTCATTGCCGTAATTTGCTCAGTCAGCTCGATAAAGTCGATATCAGGGGTTTTATGGCCCCACGCAACCGTGACCCACGCAGAAAATAAGCGGGCAAAAATTGCTTGCCCTTGATTTGGCACCCTAGCATCAATTGCACGTTTACATTCGCGCTCAGTCATCGAGCGGTGCAAGCGCACTTCATGCTGTTGCTGCGCCCAACTCAGCGCATGATGAAGCAAATACGCCAGTGCCAAGCGGTGCTCACCTTGCTCAAAACATTGCTTTGCTGCAGCAATTAAATCTGCTGGTAAATCCTTCTTTTTAATTTCTGCAAATAAGGTTGGGATAACTGGCTGTTCATTCACTTTACTGCGCTCAGGCAAGCTTAAGTTGGCAAAAAAGCCACGCTTTTGCATCAGATAATAAACTAGCCAAATAACTAATAAACCGACCAATACCCAAACTAACACGCCAAACACTTCACCAATGGCAGTAAACACATCGATAAGCCAAGACCAGTCACCCTCTGATGAACTCGCTTTCGCTTCGACATTTGGCACCCAAGTAGTCTCAGTTTCGATGACATTGGGCTCATTATAAAGAGCCGTAACTTGCTCTTTTACCGCTTGCTTATCGATTTGCTCTGCATAGCTTGTTGATGGTTGCAGCGTAAACGTTGTCAGCATAAGTAGTGCTACAGCACTGACTACGCCTGCAAGACGGGTGCGAATATTTTTAAATGCCAGCTCGATATCCCAGCCTTCTAGTTCAACTCGGCGGTGTAAATATGCAAGAAATCCACCTGTGACAAATAACGGCGCCACTAATGAAATACTGAAGATATAAATAAAGTTAAACGCTATCTCAACCCAGATTGGCGCTTCGAATATTTGGTACATGGCTTCTTGTGCAGAGAATGAATGGGGCACAAGTGCAATTGTCAGCGCAGATATACCCATTAATAAGATAAACTCAAAATGTACACAGAACAGCATCCACAATGTCTGCTTAGGCTTAGTTGAAGCAAACAACACCTGCTTACGCTTAGTTTTGCGCTCACCTGATAGTCGTTCAAGTTGCTCTACAGGGGCTAAAAATGCTCTGTTTGGGCTGAGCCTAAAAACGGTTAAATGCGCTAACATATCAGCGATTTTTAACTGCTTGAGTGACTTTAAGCTACTCATTATGTTGACTGGCTGATTGAAAACCGCTTTTGACATGTAATCGAGTAAAGGTCGCTCAAATACAGGTTTAAGCCACCAAACAACAAAGCCACCTATGCCCCAGCTTAATAAAAAGCCGACAATCAAAAATACGGGTACTGCCATCATCAAATACAAAGAAACCAATGCCACAGCATGCTGCTTAACTAGCAACACTGTTAAATCAAAGGTTTCGTAAGCACTGCGCTTGCGAGGATTGAAGCTAAGGCGATTAAGCTCCATAGCGCATTCCTCTGTATAAGCGAAAAATGACATAAGCCCAACAACCGCTGCCAACTAAATATTTAACTTCGTTAGCAATATCACGGGGTGACCAAAATGCTTCGATAAAAGCGGCAATGACTAACATCAAAAATGCTCCAACAATCAGTGGAAGCGCTTTTTGTGCAGCCTGTTTCATTGCATGTGCACGGGTATACTGCCCAGGATTTAACAAGCCGTAACCTATTTGACACCCGGCCGCTGAGGCAATGATGATAGCGGTTAACTCAAACGAGCCATGGGTTATTACAAACGAAAAAAACGGCCCTTCAAATCCAACATTCACAATGTGAGCTGCAACAGCACCAAAATAAAAACTATTGAACAATAGGAAAAAAGCAGCGCCAACACAGAACAATACGCCACCTGCAAACATCTGAAATGCGATACCAATGTTATTGTAGATATAGACCCCGAACATCATCAGATCTTGCGATGCGCCGCGCTCAGCCGATTGAACGCTACCACTAGGGTTATACATTTGTTCGATATTAAGTACTGTGCCTTGCCCTAAAAATGTATACGCAGCATCAGGGTCGATTGTCACCCAAATAAAAGCAATTAAGGCCAATCCCCAAAATGCCAATAAGTTAATACCAAGCATTAAACGATTTTCATACAGTGCACGCGGAAATGCCGTGCGGGCCACATGCCATATTTCAGAAAATTGATTGCTTCGAGATAAATAAAGACGCTTCTGCCCTAACTGTACCAACCTGTTTATTTGCTCAATCAACACCGGGCTGTATTGACGACTTTGGGCAATGGCTAAATCATTACAGACTTTGCGATACAAGTTAGGGAAATTAACAGGTAAAGACTCCGCACTATTTTTCTCGCAAAGCGCTTCAAACTCATCCCAACTGACGCTATTTGATTTTACAAATTGAGTTTGCTTCATTGCTTACCCTCCTGCTGCGGGTAATCGTTATCGTGTTGAACTTGACCTGCAAAGTGGCGTGCATAGCTAACGAGCTGCGCCTCAATCTCATGCTCTTCAGCAGAAAACGGTGCTGCTAAAATAGCTGCCAACTCACGGCGCCTTGCATCAGATAATTCATCATGACGCTCTGCAAAAGCAAGCACCGCTAATTGCTCTTCGGTCGTTAAGCTAATGGTAGGAATATGCACTTCACCTTGAGATAATTCAGGGCGCGTAGCTAACTCATCGTCGTAAATAACCATGGTGCCTGCAGCCCAATCACCAATGCGTTTAAAACGGTTGTTAAACAACATAACCACAAGGCCTAAGAAATAGCCTATAGGTAGCATATCGGCTGGGCGTAGTAGGTTACGCACTACAATTTGCGAAAAGCTTGCTGGTAAGCCATTGTCTTGCACAACACGGATTTTAAGGCGTTTTTTACCCGGCGTTTGGCCACTTTCCATTTCAAACAGGATGTTATAACCCCATGAAATTAAAAAGTAAGCAATTAATATAAGTCCCTGCCCAGCATCGCCAAAAAATGCCAATACCGTACCTACAGCAAGTAAAACCAAACTACGGATAATAAAATCGATAATGTAGGCATAGCTTCGGGCAACAACGCCAGCGGGAGTAATGGCGATATCAACGCCTTCGGGGAGTTTGATGTATTCTCTGTTTTCCAATCCGTGGTTCAACATTAATCTACTACTGGTATTTATTATTGTTTTCGTAAGCCAATAATAATGCGCGTTTTTCGTTCCTTTTTCAATGAATTTTGTTATGAGCGCGTTACAAATAAAACAAAAAAACCGGCTATAAGCCGGCTTTCAAAGGGGTTACAGAATTATTTTTCTGCGCGACCCATAAATTTATGCTCAACGGTATTAATACGAATACGGTCGCCTGTTGAAATATGCTCAGGAACTTGAATCGTTAAACCCGTTGTTAAACGTGCAGGCTTTGAACGTGCACTTGCTGAAGCGCCCTTGATTGAAGGGTCTGTTTCTTCAACTACAAGCTCAACACTCGATGGTAAATCTAAGCCAACTGGCGAGCCATCAATCACAATAACGTGAAGACCTTGAGTTTCTTCATTAACGAACAAAATCTCTTCGCTGATTGCTTCTTTATTTAGGTTATATGGCGTGTAGTCTTCGTTATCCATGAAAACATACTCTTCACCGTCAATGTAAGAGAACATAGCTTCACGACGAATGAGATCAGCAAGCTTTAGCATGTCGCTGTCTTTAAATGTTTCATCAACTTTACCACCTGTTACCACATCGTATAAACGCATGCGGTATAAACTGCCACCAGCACGACCTTGTGGTACAGAACGTTGAATATCTTTAACTACTAAAACACGGCCGTTATGCTCGATAGCGGCGCCTTTTTTAACTTCACTTGCCTTAGGCATGGGTGTATTCCTATCGTTTTTTGATGACAGAAATTTACCACGTAATGGCTTTTGTTCAATAAAAATTTACAGTTTTGACTCGCAGCCGTTATTTATTCGACTTTTCAGCAAATTATGATAATAGTTGTCTCAAAACTACGAAAAAGCTGCTATGTTTATAACTACGAAAAATGACTTCAAGGATTGGATCATGAATCAACACACAGTACACGAATATTTAATGAAAAAGCCATTGGTGATGATCACCCAACCATTTGGCCAAGATGTCGACGTTTATAAGGTAAATCATAAAATGTTTGCCACCCTTGCCGAGGGCAAAGAAGGCCAAACAGACGATGAGGGAAACCTTGTATGGTGGCTAAATCTGAAATGCGATCCAGATGAAGCCCAAACATTGCGTGATATTTTCCCGTCGGTGATCCCGGGTTATCACATGAACAAACGTTTATGGAATACGGTTATTTTAGACGGCACCGTACCACAAGGAGAGATTGAACGAATGATTGATAATTCGTTTGATTTAGTGGTTGCGAATATGCCAGAAAAAGACAGAAAAGCAATTGAGCTTCATCTGTAAAATTGCGCACTGATCACGCTCTGTGATCAGTGCAACTTAAATGAAAATGATGATCGGTATACAAAACACCGCCAATAGCATACGCATCTAGCTGCTTATCGACTAACTGAAAACCACATTTCTCAAGTACTTTTTCTGAACCGATATTACCCTCGGTGACAACCGCTTTAAATTCACGTACGGCATGTTCTGATTTGGCGTAATCAAGCACTGCTTGCAAAGACTCTGTGGCATAGCCACGACCATAAAAATTAGGCAGCAACAAATAACCGACTTCTTGACTATCTGGCACTGTTGATGAAGTAAACCCAGTTACCCCCACCTCTTTACCCGTACTGGTTTCAACAATAACTAAACACAGTGGTGAATTCGAATTTGGCCGCCAAGGCTTTAAGCGTTCATTAAACTTAGCTCTCAGCTGCGCCTCTGAGGGCTTATCGAAGCATTTCGCTATTACTTGGGCATCATTATGCAAAGTATAAAACAATGGCCAGTCATCGGCATTTAACAGCCGTAGTGCTAATCGCGCAGTGGTGAGAGTCATGGTGATTAATCGCTTAGTAAATAAATCTAGTTATAACAAACTGATTTCGAGAGTTAAATACCACTTATGGCCAATATAGAAGAAAAGCCCCGCTCAATGAGCAGGGCTTTTAAAATTAACTAATTTAAAAAATTAGCTTTTAGTCGTTTCTGTATCAGCGTCTTCTGATGCTTGCTCGTCTTCGACCACTTCTTTGGTTACTTCAACCGGATCGACAGGCGCAGCTTGCGCTACTTCAGGCTCTTCGCTTTCTGCTTGGTAAAAACGACCACCTTTTTCAGCCATTGCTTTTAACGTATCGCAAGGTGTGAAAATTGGGTTGTAGTTAGCAAAAGTCGCCATTTCTGAGCTCACTTGTGCTGCACCCAGTTTATCCATATAGCTAAATGGGCCGCCTAAGAATGGTGGGAAACCAATACCAAAAATAGCACCAATATCACCATCACGCGGGCTTGCAATAATGCCATCATCTAAACAGCGCACCGCTTCGTTAAGCATTTGCGCAACACAGCGTTTAGCAATTTCGCTCTTGTTTAAACGAGGTGATGGCGTAACACCAAGTAGCTCGTAAACTGACTCATCCACTTTTTTATCTTTCTTGTCGTAAAGATAAAAACCACGGCCAGTCTTACGACCTAAACGCTTAGAATCGATTAAGCGATTAAAGGCGTCAGGTGCTTTAAAACGCTCGCCCAATTCTTTTTCAAGGATTGGCGCAATTTTAGAACCGATATCAATCCCTACTTCATCAAGTAACGCTAAAGGCCCTACCGGGAAACCAAACTCAACCAATGCTTGGTCAATCTTTTCAATTGGCTCACCTGCAAGCAGTAAATTAGCCGCTTCATTGACATAAGGCGCTAAGATACGGTTTACATAGAAACCAGCCATGTCTTTAACCACAATCGGTGTTTTACCTTGCTTACGGGCAAAGTTAACAACGCGTGCGATGGTTTCTTCAGACGTACCTTCATGTGGAATGATCTCAACAAGTGGCATCTTCTCAACAGGTGAGAAGTAATGCAGACCAATTACATTTTCTGGACGTGCTGCATCTGCAGCAATTTGTGCAATCGGTAATGAAGAGGTATTACTTGCAAAAATCGTGTTGTCTTGGCACTCACTTTCTACATCAGCCACCATACCTTGCTTTAAAGCAAGATCTTCAAACACTGCTTCAATGACAATATCAATGTGTTTAAAGCCGCTGTAATCGGTGGTACCGGTAATGCGATTCATGGTTTGTTGTAGATCAGCTTTAGATAAAATACGACGCTTTTGCTTTTTATCTAAAATCTTATAGCTGTAGTTCATTGCATTGCTGATGCCCTTTTCAGCCACATCTTTAATGCGCACTGGAACGCCCGCTTTTACAGCACTAACATGGGCAATACCCGCGCCCATTAGGCCGCCGCCTAATACTGCCGCTTTCGCGATTGCTGGTGCATCATCATTACGCCACTCTTTTTTCATTTCAGTGGTTGCAAAGAAAATACCGCGTAATGCTTTTGACTCATCACTCATTACCAGCGTGGCAAAGCCTTCAGCTTCAGTTTTGTATGCTTTTAACTGATCAAGTTCAACACTTGCACGAACGGCTTTAATAATAGCTAAAGGCGCTGGGTAGTGACCGCCTGTTTTCTTCAGCACGTTTTCTTGTGCTTTTTTGAAAATAATATTGCGACCAAATGGGTTTGACTCAAGTAATTGACTTAAACGGTCTAGCTTAGGTTTAGTAGCCTTCGCCTTACCTTTCAGAGCAAACTCTTTAGCAACGTCAAGTAATACACTGTGTGGTACACAGTCATTTACTAAGCCTGTTTTCTTCGCTTGCTTAGCACGCACTTGCTTACCTGTAAGCATCCACTCAAGTGCTTTTTGCAGGCCAACTAATTTAGGTAAACGTTGAGTGCCGCCGCCACCAGGTAATAAGCCTAACTGTACTTCTGGCAAACCAAGCTTGGTGATATCGCTGTCTGAACACACGCGATAATCACAAGCTAAAGCAAACTCTAAACCGCCACCCAATGCAGCACCATGAATAGCACTTACTGTTGGGAAAGGCAGCTTTTTCATATCGAAAAATGCTTGCTGACACATTTCGCTTAACGCTAATGCATCTTCACGGCTATTGGCGCTATCAAGCATTTTAATATCAGCACCGGCGATAAAGTTATCGCTTTTACCACTGATAAATACCATGCCTTTTACTGCTTGCGCTTGTGCGTCTTTGAGTAAGGTTTTTAAATCTTCTGCGAAACTGCTGCGCAGGGTGTTCATTTTCTCACCCGGCACATCAATGGTTACAACGGCTACGCCGTCATCAGCCACTGATAAACTAAATACTGAATCTGTCATTACGCACTCTCCAATACAAAGGCTGCGCCTAAGCCACCCGCTGCACACGCAGTCGTAAGCGCTAAGCCGCCACCGCGACGATTAAGTTCATGTAAGCTTTGCGTGATCAGGCGTGCACCTGTTGCCGCAAATGGGTGACCGTATGCAAGTGAGCCACCTAATACATTGAACTTGTCCATGTTAATTTCGCCGATCGCTTTGCTGCGACCTAGCTTTTCTTGTGCAAATTTATCTGACGCAAACATTTTCATATTTGCCAGTGTTTGCGCTGCAAATGCTTCATGCATTTCGATTAAATCTAAATCAGCTAATGTGATACCGGCTCTATCTAGGGCAATTGGCGTTGAGTGCGCCGGCCCCATTAGCATATCTTCATGCACACCAATTGCTGAGAAAGCAAAGCTGCGTACATAACCTAGAATGTCGTAACCCAATGCTTTTGCTTTACTCTCACTCATCATTAATACCGCAGCGGCACCATCAGTTAATGGCGTTGCGTTAGCCGCGGTAACTGAGCCGTGCTGACGGTCAAATACTGGTTTTAATTTCGCGTAGCCTTCAACTGTTGAGTTATGACGAATGTTATTGTCTTGCTCAATAAAGCTCTTATAAGGTGCAACATGGGCAGTCATTACTTCATCTTTAAGTTTACCATCAGCCCACGCCTGACTTGCAAGGGTGTGCGAACGATGCGCTAAGGCATCTTGATCTTCACGGCTGATGCTATGCGTTTTCGCCATTTGCTCTGCTGTTTGACCCATAGATAAACCAGTAGAGTACTCAGCGACCGCTGGCGGTACAGGAAGTAAATCTTTTAAACGTAGTTTAGAGAAAATCTTTAATCGCTGACCAAGCGTACGTGCTTTGTTTAAATCAACAAGGCTACCCGCTAATTTTTTACTAACACCAATTGGTAATACAGACGATGAGTCAGCACCACCTGCGATACCTACTTGCACTGAACCTGCCATAATTGACTCGGCTACGTTAGCAATGGCTTGAAAACTTGTCGCACACGCACGCGAAACAGAATAAGCATCAACAGAAACAGGCATACCCGTACCTAATACGATTTCACGGGCAATGTTTGGCGCTTCTGGCATTTGCACTACTTGTCCAAATACAAGTTGGTCAATTTCAGATTTATCAAAGTTAAGTCGTTCAAGCATTTCGTTGACAACTAACTTACCCATATCAAGGGCTGGTACATGATGGAATGCTGTGGCTTGCTTTGCGAATGGCGTTCGCAGGCCGCTAACGATAGCGATACGATCGCCTTTTGCTGTTTTAAGTATATTTTGCTCAGACATTTATGCTCTCCCGCTGACAGGTCTGACCTGTTTGTTTTTCCTGATTCTAAAACAACCCGTGTACGAATGCCAATAGTAAGTTTTCAACCATAGGCTTTTTTCGGCCTATTTACAAAAAAACACCGTATTTATATGGTAGGCTAAAAATCCTTAAAAAATAACGAACTATTTGAGGATTTTGTGTCTAACACTTGTGTTATAACTTTTGAATCCTTATAACTTGTTAATAGCGCCCCACAACGGTACCGCGCAAAGAGTTTATCGGTACTGAATATAACGCATTGGTGCATAACAAAAACAATTTTTGACTCACGCTTTTAGGACAGTCTTTTTATTATGGCAGTTAACGCATTTTCACAATTAAAATCATACCTAGACACGCAAATTATCGGCCAACCACAATTAACTCAAGCACTGTTAATCGCAATTTTGGCAGATGGTCACTTATTAGTTGAAGGCCCTCCGGGTCTTGCGAAAACGCGTGCAGTCAACGCCTTAGCGAAAGGCGTTGAAGGCAGCTTCCAACGTGTGCAATTTACCCCAGACTTATTACCTGCAGATGTAACTGGTACCGATATTTATCGCCAGCAAACCAGTGAGTTCGTATTTGAAAAGGGCCCGTTATTTCATAACCTAATTTTGGCTGATGAAATTAACCGTGCTCCTGCTAAAGTGCAATCAGCCCTACTAGAAGCCATGGCTGAACGCCAAGTAACGGTAGGTAAAAACACCTATCCACTGTCTGATCTCTTTATGGTTATGGCAACCCAAAACCCGCTAGAGCAAGAAGGCACTTACCCACTACCAGAAGCTCAGCTTGACCGCTTCTTATTGCATTTGAGCATTGATTACCCGGGTGCTGAACACGAATTAGATATCCTACGCTTAACCCGTGGCGAGGCCATCTCTGATAAGCAAGCAACGACACAACAAATTAGTCAAAGTGAGCTATTTGCTGCCCGTAAAGCCATATTAGGTTTATATTTAGCTGAACCGCTTGAGAAATACCTAGTACAGTTAATTGTTGCCACTCGTGAAGCTGCAGAGCTTGATGAGCAACTTGGTCGCTGGATTGAGTATGGCGCAAGCCCACGTGCAACCATTGCCCTTGATAAGTGTGCCCGCGCGCATGCTTGGCTAGAAGGTCGTGACTTTGTTGCCCCAGATGATATTCAAGCAGTGCTGCATAATGTATTGCGTCACCGTATTATCTTAAGCTATGAAGCACAGGCCGATGGCATCAGTAAAGACGATGTGATCAGCCGTATTTTAGAATTGGTGGCAGTGCCATAAGCTATGTCGAGCCAATTTGATACAGCGGCGTGGTTAGCAGCGAGTCATAGTCAAGGCGTTAATTTATCACTCAAAGAGTTGATGTATTACAAAGCCAAAGCTCGTTTGCTCGAACTTGCGCCCAAAGTAAAAATCAAAAACAGCTTGGCTGGGCAATACCTTGCGCCTCACAAGGGGCGTGGTATGGAGTTTGCCGAGGTGCGCCATTACCAAGCCGGTGATGACATACGTTCTATCGACTGGCGTGTTACTGCACGTACTGGCGAAACCCACACTAAGCTGTTTCAAGAAGAAAAAGAACGCCCTGTTTTCGTATTTACCGACTTTTCTAACTCGATGCTGTTTGGCTCAAAGTTATTATTAAAGTCAGTGCAAGCAGCGCACATTAGCGCACTGGTTGCTTGGTCGGCGTGTCAACGAGGTGATCGCATCGGTGGCTTGGTGTTTAATCAGCAAGGTCATCACGAATTAAAACCGACCTCTCGAGAAAAAGCAGTGTTAAAGCTTTGTCACAACTTATGTGATATTCACAGCCAAGCTCTGACTAATATCGATAAAACAGCCACCAGCTTATTTAGCGAAAACCTTAAACGTCTTAATCATTTAGCAAAACCAGGGAGCTTGGTTTATATCGTCTCTGATTTTAGTGCCCTTGATGAAGCCAGCTTCAAACAACTTGAAATGCTGAGCAGGCACTGTGAATTGATTGGCTGCCATATTAGTGATCCATTTGAGCATCAATTACCAGCTTTCAAACAAACGGTGACTGTGTCGGCAAATGGCCAAGAACTTGCTTTACCACTAATGGATAAGCAATTTCGCGAGCGCTTTGCTAAGTCTGCCGAAGAGTCGTTTTCTAACAGATTAAAACGCTTACAAAAATCTGGGCTTAGTTTAATTTCATTCAGTGCAGCCACCCCTCTTGAGCTGCAATTAGTGAGAAAGTAACAATGCAAAAAAATCCGCTAGATGGCTTACATGATGTCATTGCACCGACCGAGGTTGCATGGTGGCCACTTGCTCCAATTTGGTGGCTGATTATCGCCTTAGTTGGTTCGTTATTAATTATCGGCTTAGTGCTTTTATATAAAAACCAGCAATTTAAAAAAGCCAAAAAACAAGCCATTAAGTTAAGTAAAACCCTTGGCGATGATGACGCGCAAGAGCTACACATTATTTTAAAACGCTTAACTCGTCATTATTACAGCAGTCAGCTTGCTTCTCAGCCTTTGGCAAAGTGGTCTGAAAGTTTATCGAAACTGAGTGGCGATAACTTTAGTTACGACGAATTGATGCCGCTTTATCAACAACAAAGTAATAATGCTGAGCTAGGGGCTAAATTACGCAGTGCTATTAGCAACTTTAAACTCAAGGAGCCAATTAATGTTTGAGTTTAGTTGGCCATGGTGTTTTGTGCTTTTACCTCTGCCTTGGTTATTAAGCCGCTTTATGCCGTTAAAGCAGCAAGGGCAGTTACGTTTACGTATCCCGGGCTTTGCTAAACTGGGTTTAAATAATCAAGCAGTGCAGCAACATAGCAGAAAAGTCTCATTGCTCGAGTGGCTAGTATGGGTTTTATTGGTTGTCGCTATTGCAAACCCAACTTGGCTTGATGAACCTATCACGCTGCCTAATGAAGGCCGCGATATTATGCTGGCGGTGGATTTATCTGGCTCGATGACAGAGCAAGATATGGCCTACCAGAATCAATATGTTGATAGACTCACCATGGTAAAAGCTGTACTCAGTGACTTTATTGAACAGCGTCAAGGCGACCGACTTGGTCTTATCTTATTTGGTGATACCGCATTTTTACAAACGCCTCTTACTCGTGATGTTAAAACCGTAAGCCAAATGCTCAGCGAAGCGCAAATTGGTCTAGTAGGTAGAGCAACAGCCATTGGTGATGCATTAGGTTTATCTGTAAAGCGTTTTGCTAATAAAGATGAAAGTAACCGTATCGTTGTACTATTAACTGATGGCCAAAACACTGCGGGTAACCTTGATCCAGAAGATGCCCTACTGTTAGCCCGCGAAGAAGGCATTAAGGTATATACCATAGGTGTTGGCTCTGATAACCCTCGTGGATTTAGCCTGTTTAATATGGGTGGTATGAGTGGCGGTAACTTAGATGAAAGCTTACTCAAGCGCATTGCCGAGCAAACAGGCGGCTTATACTTTAGAGCAAAAGATGTGGCTGGCTTACAGCAAATTTATCAAGAGCTCGATAAGCTTGAGCCTATTAGTAGCGATGAACAAACGTTCCGCCCACAAATTTCGTTGTTTTATATTCCACTGCTTGTGGCGCTAGGCTTAATAAGCTTAGCAATGCTCGTCAATTTTATTCGCCAATTTAAGCAGGAGAGCTAGTATGGATTTTGAATTTATTCGCCCTGCCCTACTTTGGTTATTAATTCCCGCGCTGATTATTTTTAGTGTGCTGTTGGTGCGCAACAAAAAAAGCGCCCCAGCTGATTTAATTGCCCCTCATTTGGCACAATTTGTAATGAGCGACAACCATAAAAAACAAAGCCAACCGCTTTGGTTGGTTGCTATGTTTACCCTGTTAGCCATCGTTTTTTCTGCAGGCCCAAGCTTTGAGAAGAAACAAGTCCCGGTGTTTCAAGCAAAGAATGCGCGAGTTATTGTGATGGATATGTCGTACTCCATGTTCAGTACCGACATCGCACCAAGCCGATTAGTGCAGGCTCGATTTAAAGCACTTGATATGATTGAGCTTTTCAAAGAAGGTGATACGGCATTAGTGGCTTATGCAGGCTCTGCATTTACTATTTCACCGCTAACCAATGACGCTAGCACTTTGGCTAACCTTATCCCAAGCCTAAGCCCTGATATCATGCCGAGCAAAGGTTCAAATGTTATTGAAGGCCTAGAAAAAGCCGACGATTTACTTAAACAAGCTGGCTATTTAGATGGTGATATTATTTTAGTCACCGATGGAGTTGATAGTCTAGATCAAGAAGATATTAGTCGCTTTACCGCTCAGTCAAATTATCGTTTAAATGTCTACGGAGTCGGCACTGAGCAAGGTGCGCCGATTAAGCTACCTGAAGGAGGCTTTTTAAAAGACATACAAGGGCAGATTGTTATTCCGACACTTAATGTTAGCCGCTTAAGTTCGCTTGCGCGCAACAGCGGTGGCAAATTTGCACTGTATCAAACCAGTAATCAGGATATTCAAACATTTGCCCCAACAGCCAATGCTGAAGTACTCAAAGATGAGAAGCAAAGCCAAGCGTTATGGCGTGTTGATGCAGGTATTTACGGCCTGATTATTTTATTGCCGCTAGCGCTCTTTTTAATTCGCCGTAGTAGCCTAGTAGTTGGCTTTTTGTTTGTTATGTTGTTACCTCAGCAACAGGTTTACGCCGCTGAATTACCAGAGGTGTTTAAGAACCAAGACCAACGTGCTCTTGATGCCTATCAGCAAAATCAATTTGAACAAGCCGCCCAAGCACAAAACACGCAATTAAAAGGCGCTGCTCTTTATCAGCAAGGTAATTACCAAGCGGCCATGGATGCGTTTAGTGAAGTTAAATCTGCGACGGGTTTGTACAACTACGGTAATGCCCTTGCTAAGGCAGGTGAGCTAGAACAAGCCATAGAAGCGTATAAGCAAGCCCAACAGCTTAAAAATGACTTCACTGAAGCTAAAGAAAACCAAGCCCTCGTTGAACAGTTATTGCAGCAGCAAGAGCAACAACAGCAGCAACAAGAGCAACAGCAAAACAATGATCAACAAAACTCTGATGGCCAGCAAGATAACCAGCAAAAGCAACAGGGTGAAAATTCACAGCAAGGCGAAAAATCTGAGCAGAGTGAACAGCAAGATGGCCAACAACCGTCAGAGCAAAGTGAGCAATCAGATCAAAAAGGTGAGCAAAGCGAGTCTAATAGTGACCAGCAAAACAAACCTGAAATGGAATCACAAGCAGACAAGTCGTCACAATCTGGAGAACAACAGACAGAGCAATCCCCCGAGCAACAAGATGCCCAGCCACAGCCATCACAAAGCGACGAACAAGCTAAACAGCAAGCAGAGCAACAGGCTATGCAGGCACAAGCGGCTGAACTGACAAATGAAGAGAAAGAAAAAGCCCAGCAGCTTAACCAGTTGCTGCGTAAAGTTCCCGATGATCCAGCGATCTTATTAAGAAATAAAATGCAATTAGAAGCACAAAAACGAAACTACCAACGTCGTCCACGAGGAGCCGAAAAATCATGGTAATGCGATTATTATGTTGTTTATTGCTAATCGCGGCAGCGCCGCTTTGGGCTGCCACCCAGTTACAGGCAAGTGTTGACAAAAACCCTGTCCTTGCCGGTGAGTTTTTTGTTTTAACCATCTCAGCAGACGACTCTATTAACAGCGAACAACCAGACACTTCGGTGCTATTAAAAGACTTTGTTGTTGGGCCGACCAGTGTCAGCTCACGCACTAATATTATTAATGGTGAAATCAGTAAGCAAACTAACTGGTCTGTAAAGCTGATGACCCGTAAAGAAGGCACTTATACCATCCCTGCATTTACTGTTGCCGGTGTTAGTTCAAAACCGATTGAGCTAACGGTAGCTAAGCGCAGTCAAACCTCAGAGCAAAATAAAGAAGCCTTCATTAAAACAAGCATCAAGCCAAGTAGCTTATACGTGCAAGAAGCCGGTGTTTATACGGTTAAATTGTATTTAGACAACAACAAAGAATTGCTTGATGGCAACTTAACTACGCCAGAAATGGAAAATGCTGAGCTAACCCCAATTAACAAGCAATCTGAAGACTATGAGTTAATTGATGGCAAACGCTATTTAGTGATCACCCGTGAGTACTTAGTGCAGCCACAAAAAAGTGGTGTAAATACTATTACGGCACCTGTGTTCAATGGCCGTATTCGTCAAAACTATCGCCAAATGGCTGTGTCAGCGATGGGCGAAGATGTTGATGTTGAAATCAAGCCAATTCCAGAAAACTACACAGGTGCATGGTTACCAAGTGAACTGGTTAACCTTGATGAGCAATGGCAACCAAAAGATGACACCGTTGAAGTTGGCACGCCGATCACTCGAACTATCACCTTAACTGCATTGGGGGTTACTAAAGAACAACTTCCTGATATCGATATGCCGCAGGTGCAAGGTTTTAGAAGTTACCCTGATGAAAAAGAGAGTAACCACCTGGTACGTGATGGCCGTGTTATTTCACAGCAAACGGCTTCTTATGCTTTATTACCGCAAACGCCGGGCACTTACACATTGCCTGAAATAAAGCTGCCTTGGTTTAATACTAAAATCAATCGTATTAGCTATGCGACCATACCTGCTCGTACATTAACCGTTGTGCCAAGTACAAACCCACTCACACCGGCAGCCCCTGCTATCGCAGAGCCGCAAACAGCAAGCTCTAATGAGCTGAGTGATATGCCAACTAATGTACAAACCATTACGCAAGTCACGACCCCTATGTGGCTTATTATCGTAGCAGTTGCCGGCTATGGGCTTTGGCTAGTCACCTTGGTGCTTTATATTAAAAAGCGTCCTCAGCACTCGGCAGCTGAGCCACTACCTACCAGTGGTTCACCAGCATCGTTGAATGAGCTTAAGCAGTTTGCAAAGCAAAACAATAGCTCAGGGTTTTATAACGCATTGAACCTTTATGCAAAACAGCAGACAGGTAAAAATGCAGCGGCCATCGAGTGTTTACTAGCATCGCTGAAAAACACACAACTTAATGATGAAATTGCTAAATTACGCACTAAACTTTATAGTTCAGCAGATGAGCACGTTGATTTAAGTTTAATCGTCAGCTTGCTAAGCCAAGCGGCAAAGCAAACGAAATCGACAAGTAATGCTACTGAATTAAAAAATCTTTACGATTAACTATTAACCTAATAGGTTGAATATAAACGGCTAATCTTGAATTAGCCGTTTTTTTAAGAAAAAAATAATAATCTCAGAAAGTTTTTTTCTGATAGGCAGGTCTTAGTTACTATGACAGAAAAACAAAAGCGATATGAAGCGCTGGTTCATGTCTACCACAGTGAGCTTTTTCGCTTTGCGTATTGGTTGTGTCGTGATCAGAACATTGCTGAAGACTTAGTGCAGGAAACCTTCCTGAGGGCTTGGCGTGCCTTGGATTCACTGCAAGATCAACAAGCAGTCAAACCTTGGCTGTTAACTATTTTGCGCCGCGAAAATGCACGCCGCTTTGAACGTAAACAATTTGATTACGCCGATGTTGAAAACGACACCCTTGTAGATGAACAAAGTACAACCCTTGATGCTGAAATGGAACAAACAGTGATTCAACGACAAATAGGAAAGTTATCACAAGAGTATCGAGAGCCGTTGCTACTACAAGTAGTAATGGGTTGCTCTGGCGATGAAATCGCCCAGATCCTCGATTTAAATAAAAATACTGTCATGACACGACTTTTCCGTGCCAGAAACCAGCTTAAAGAGGCTTTAAGCAGTGATGATGATCAACTTAGAGGAGCATCAAATTAATGGATGAACTCGAGTTTCGCCGCCGCATCCTCGCCGAGCCAAGCACTATTGATAAGGAACTTGAAGCGTTTGCCGAGCAGGACAAAGATAAACAGGCGTTTATTGATGATGTGCGCGCTTTAGATGATGAACTAAGTAATGCACTTAACATCCCCGTGCCTGAAAATTTAGCAAAGCGAATTATTGATAATACCTATGCAGCTGAAGACACGCCTTCAGAACAGCCGCTAGACACCATTATTGAGGCTAAGTCGCGCTTTGCCTTTAATCGCTTGTATTTAGCCGCTGCAGCGTCATTCTTAGTGGCAATTAGTGTGTTCTTTGTCACTAACAAACAACATACGTTATACAGCGTGGGTGAGCATGCCTTTGCGCACCTATACCATGAGATAGGCTCGCTGGATAAACATGAAGCGATAGATCTTGCCTATGTGAACGAAAAGTTTGCCACCATTGGCGGACATTTAGATGAGCTACCAGGTAAAGTAACCTATTTAATGTTTTGTGACTTTCAAGGCAAAAAAGGCCTGCACTTGGTGTTTGAGTCTGATTTTGGCCCGATGACAGTATTCATTGTCCCTTCTGACGAACAACCATTTGGCACCGGCTCTGATGATTTCAATGATGAGCGTTTCGCTGGCCACATCAACCGCGGTGAGCGAGCGGATACTATCTTAATAGCGAGTATTGGCGCTCCACTTGATAGCTACAACAGTATGATTAATGACGCCATTCGCTGGCTGCATTAATACCTACTCGTAGTAACACATATTACAGGCATAAAAAAACCGCAGTCACTGCGGTTTTTTTATCGCTATAAAGCAGGTTACTTACAAACGTCTGCTACTGCATTTGCAAAGTAATCAATGTTTGTATCACTGATACCAGCAACGTTTACACGGCTAGAACCAACAATGTAGATTGAGTACTCTTTTTGTAAGCGCTCGATTTGCTCTTTATTAATACCCAGGAATGAGAACATACCATTTTGACGGTCAATAAATGAGAAGTCTTGCTCAATGCCTTTCGCTGCTAAGCTTTCTTTGATTAAAGTACGCAAACCATTAATACGATTACGCATTTCATCAAGCTCGTCATGCCACATTTGCGTCAGCTCAGTGCTACCTAAAATCGTGCTAACAATATCAGCACCATGTGCAGGCGGCATTGAATAGATGCTACGTACAACGCTTAATAATACAGAGTTTGAGATATCAGCAGTCGCTGCATCTTTAGCGATGATTGAACATGCACCGATACGCTCGCGGTATAGACCGAAGTTTTTCGAACATGAAGAACAGATGATTAGCTCTTCTACCGCTGCTGCTAATTTACGAAGACCCGCTGCGTCTTCTTCAAGGCTTGAACCAAAACCTTGATAAGCAATATCAACCAGTGGCGTGAAACCAACTTCAACAGCAAGATCAGCAACTGTGCTCCATTGCTCAGCATTTAAATCCATACCGCTTGGGTTGTGACAACATGCGTGGAATAACACAACATCACCTTTAGGCACTTGCTTAAGGGTATTAATCATGTCATCAAATAAAAGGTCTTTATTTTCGTAATCGTAGTAAGGGTATTCTTTTACTGTTAAGCCCGCCGCTTCAAATAAGCTGATGTGGTTTGCCCACGTTGGCGTAGTTACCCATACCGTCGCATCTTTGTTGCAACGCTTGATGAATTCAGCTGCAACACGTAATGCACCTGTACCACCTGGTGCTTGTGCAGTGCGAACACGGTTAGCTAAAAGTGCTGGATGCTCACCCAGTAATAAGTTCTCCATTTTTTGACAGTAATCTAGGTTACCTGCCAAGCCAATGTACGATTTACTGGTTTCGTTTTCTAAACGAAACGCTTCCGCTTTTTTAACCGCTTTTAATACAGGCGTATTGCCTTGCTCATCCTTATAAACACCTACACCCAAATCGATTTTCTTTGGGTTTGTATCTTGTTTAAAGGCCGCCATTAGGCCAAGAATAGGATCTGTTGGTAATGGTTTTAATTCTGAGAACATTGACTATCTCTTTTTATAGGGGTTAGCGTTGCCACTAGCTTAACATAAAAACCCAGCCTGATTACTAGTTAAATTAGACCAAGAGTTGAGGAATTTTAATACAACAAGCCACAAGTAATGCAAGGGTTTGCTGATCAAAGAAATCATTATTAAATGCTTCTGCATCTATAATACCTAAGCATTCATTTTTGTCTGATAATAATGGTAAACAAGTCTCGGCTTTCACCTTCGGGTCGCAAGTATAATACTCACCACCTTGTGCAAGGTAATCGGCTACGTTATTGATCACACGCCCTTGTTTAGAAAGCGCAACTTGAACATTGTTACTACCTTTAGCAAACGCTTCAGTTAGCGGGAATAATGGACGGCTCGGTGCACCATGATAAACCAGCTTTAATAACTGAGAACCTTCATTAGTCTCTGTCGCTTGATAAATACCAAACCAATCAACGTGAGTTTGGGCAACAACAAAATCGATAATTTGTTGCAGCTTAGCCAGTTTTTCAGTATTGGTAGCATCATCGGCAACATAATCATTTAACTTGAATGGTTCATCTTGTAAGTAGCCAAACAAGCTACACGCACCACCCTCGCCTAGCTCAGGAATTTGATACTCCCAACGTACAGCTGGTAAAGCTGACTCTGCAAGATAATGTTCAAGGTTTGATAATTGCTCAGCAACCAAATTTTCTGGTAATTTAAGCTGAGCTGTCGATAAGTAGTTAGAAACCATTTAGCCATCCAAACATCTATAATGCCAGAATGATAACATGCGATTTTAGTGTGAGCTAGTACTGCTTGCTGTTAATTGATAATAAATTTCGACTTGGTTGCCTGCACTATTGAAGGTCACTTTTGAAGCTACTTCCCCAAGCAAGCACAAGCCTCTACCATGCTCTCTTGCAAGGCTTTGTTGATTTGCCTGTTCTTTACTAAAACCATTTCCTGAGTCGCAAACAGTAAAATATAAAGCAAGTTCTTCTGGGCAATAACGAATATCAATAATAATTAAGGCATCGGTTAAATTTGCGAGTGCCTCTTCACGCTGCTGATAATAAATTAAAAAGCCATCTTCTTGATTTTTTACCTCTGAGTCGAGGCCTAACACCCCGTGGTCTAAGGCATTATTGTAAGCCTCTGAGAGTATCAAAAAGATATTAGCGCGATGTGCGTTTAAGCCTGCTACTTTGCTTATTACATCAACGACTTCCAGTACCGGATCGGTGCTTTTGATTTGCTTTGAATTTAGGCTCAATGAAAAGTTAAAAGGTAATGCGGATAGCGGCTCAGACTTTTGCTCAGGCTCACTCATGGCTAAGCAATTTAATAATACTAAGCTCAAGTCGTCTTGTTGTTTATTCCCACGAGCAAATTTATTGACTCGTTCAAGTACTTGCTCAGAAGAAATAGCTGGTTTTGAAGCGAGCACTTTTTTAAAGCGATGCTCACCAAAATACTCGTCATGTGGACTCGTTGTTTCAATGATACCATCGGTTGCCATGACAATACGGCATGTGTCCTCTACTTCAATATGAATAAGTGCACGTTCGAATTCATCTTCTTCTAAAATACCCAGTGCCATGTGTTGAGATTCAAGGGTACGAATAACTTCACCGCTTTGGTTGATGATATAGGTATCGGGTAAGCCCCCCAGCCATGCCGAGATACTTTTTCCGGTACTGCTAAGCTCTATGATGGTTGCAGCACAAAACATGTGGCCTGGTAATAACTTACCTAATACTGAATTGATTTCTGCGGCAATATCACTCACCGACATGCCCTTACTCACCATGGTATAAAATACTCTTGAAGCAGGGAGAGCTCCGACTGCAGCGGCTAAACCATGACCAGTAAAATCACCAAGCATGCAATATAAGCTACCTAATGGGCTTTGTGCGACCAAAAACATATCGCCATTAAACATAGCCGCAGGCGATAAATGAAAATCTAAATGCTTAGGAAAAGATTGTTGGTTCTCAAGAGCATTATTAAAAATATGTTCGACTATTTCATGTTCGCGGTCGACTTGATTTTGATGATATTCAAGTTGTAGATTTTGCTCTCTTGCCTTTTGGCTTAAATTACGGATCCGGCTATGCGCTTTAATTTTCGCGTTAAGAATCACTTCTTGAAACGGCTTATGCAAAAAGTCATCACCACCAACCGATAGGCAACGCTCAAAGCTCGCTTCGTCTTCTAATGAGGTAATAAAAATAATCGGTAAGTAAACTTGGCTAAAGCGCTCTTTGATAATCGCTGCGGTTTCAAAGCCGTCCATCACAGGCATAATGACATCGAGTAACACAATATCAATGGTGTGTTCTTCGAGCAGATTTAAAGCAACAAGACCGTTCTCAGCGGTATAAACACGGTAGCCCTGCTGCTCTAACATCACGGTTAATAAGCGACGATTTAAGGCAAGATCGTCTACAACCAGAATATTAAGCATCAATCAATATCGAACTTTTTATCAAAACGTGAGATTTGCAGGATTTTTTTCAGTTGCGGTTGGCAGTTACTAATTTGAATTGTTTCAACTTTGCCTGTTAGGTTTTTTTTCATGTTCAGCAACATGCCTAACGCTGAGCTGTCCATGTAATCTGTTTCTCTAAGGTCTATAACCACTTTATCGATATTGTCGTTGAGATCGGCATACGCCTGACGAAAAGATTGCACCAAATTAAAATCAAATTTTCCTTTGATTTGTACAGTTAATATAGCGCCATCAGCAGAAGTGCTGCGCGTTAAACTCATAATAAACTCCTAATAAACAAATCTTTCCTGATACTTAACTAAATATAACCGCTTAAAACAAATAAGCCAAAAATTAAAACACTTAGGATGAAATTTGTTATCATTTAGCCAAGCTTCTATAACGAGATCTACCATGAGCGATAATAATCTAGTTTATTCAACTGCAACGGGTCGCATTGAGCAACCTAAAGAAAGTAAACCAAGCCAAGGTAAAGTTTTTAAAGACGGCTTTTTACGCATTGAACGTCAAACCAAAGGGCGCAAAGGTAAGGGCGTGATGTTAGTTGTTGGTATCGACAGCGAGCAGCACGACTTAAAAAAATTAGCCAAAACCATTAAAAGTAAAATGGGCCAAGGTGGTGCAGTAAAAGACGGTATCATCGAAGTTCAAGGTGATGACAGAGATAAGCTAAAAGCGATTCTCGAAGGACTAAAGTTTAAAGTTAAAATTGCAGGGGGCTAATCACCCCCCCTTTTTTGCGTTCTGTATTTTATGAATTCAACGAGTTGAGCTGTTCATAAAGTGCAGGCAACTCATCTTCAGGGATAGGCTTACTATAGTAGTAACCTTGCACAATATAACAGTTGTTGTTTTGTAAAAACTCAATCTGCTCGATAGTTTCCACCCCTTCGGCAACAACGTTAAGCTTTAGCTTTTGTGCCATAGCAATAATCGCAGCGGTAATTTCCATATCATTACTGTCTTGTGGAATATCTTTCACAAACGAGCGATCAACTTTCAAAATATCCACAGGGAAACGTTTTAGGTAACTCAGTGAAGAATAGCCAGTACCAAAGTCGTCGATTGAAATTGATACACCCAAGGCTTTTAACTGATGCAGTTGTAAAATAGCGGCTTCAACATGCCCCATTAGCATACTTTCTGTTAGCTCAAGGTGTAAGCGTTTAGGCTCAACACCTGTTTGCTTGATGATCTTATCCAGTGTCGACACCAAGTTCGCATCTTTAAATTGACGTGCCGACAAGTTGATTGAAATATTATTCTTTAAATCTTGGCTTGCTAAACGTGCAGCAAACTCACACGCTTCTTGCAGTATCCATGCGCCTAATTCAACAATTAAACCAGTTGCCTCAGCAATAGGAATAAACTTAGTTGGTGGGATCATCCCTTCTTTAGGATGGAACCAACGAATAAGTGCTTCGTAGCCAACCACTTGGTTATTTCTACAATCAACTTGTGGCTGATAATAAACCCTAAACTGCCCTTCGCGAATACCAGTACGAAGCTCATTTTCAATGAATAAGCGCTCGTTTGCTGCAGCATTAAGCTCTTGGCTATAGAAGTGGAAAGTATTACGCCCTTTCGCTTTTGCTTCATACATCGCAAGGTCGGCATGTTTAAGTAGCTGATCTTCTTCTTGGCTATCAAATGGTGCCATTGTGATACCAATACTGGCACTGATGATCACTTCATTGTTACCTAATTTGATTGGCTCATTAAGTGTGCGCTGAATCGTATTAGCCACTTCCATGGCATGTGTTTGATGCTCAATACCACTTAACAGGACCGCGAATTCATCGCCGCCTAAACGCGCTATTGTATCTTCCGTACGCAAACGCTTTTTCAAACGGTTAGCCACTTCAACTAATAACTGATCCCCTGCATCATGCCCTAGTGTATCGTTGATACGTTTAAATTCATCTAAGTCAAAATAGAATAAGGCAAATGCATAATGACCACGTTCAGCCAGTGCCATTGATTTACGCAGCTGCATTCTGAAGAAAGTACGGTTAGCAAGCCCAGTTAAGGTATCAAAGTAAGCCAATTGCTCCATTTTACGCTGGCTTTCTTTCACAAACGAAATATCTTGAGCTGATGCCACGTAACTGGTGATTTCACCACCATCTTCACGAATTGGTGAAATACTTAACGAAACCCAAACTGATTGGCGTTCATTCCCTTGTAATAAGGTATCCCCGCGCCAATAATTACGGCTACGCAAATCGATATCAATATCATCGACTAAAATCGCCATTTCTTGTGAAATGATATTCAGCAGCGGCGAGCCAATAAAGTGACGCTCTTCAAAACCGGTCATTTCAACCATTTTCGGATTCACGTATTTGATCTCAAAATCTTGATTGGTGATCACCACACCGGTACCAGAGAAAGCCACAGCTTTAGATAAACGATTCGCCGCTTTTTCAGCTATTTCTTTTTCACTAATGCGCTGGTTTAAGCCATCGATCAACTTACGAATTTCAATAGCCATGTCTCTAAACGAGCCATTTAGCGTGCCAATTTCATCTTTATTAGCCTTTGGAAACTCAGTTTGTAATTGCCCCTTGCCAAAACTAACTACCGCATTAACCAACGAATGAATGCGACGCAGTACTAATTGATAAAGTGCTTGATGCAATAACAAGGCAACTAAAATTGCGTACAAGATAAACAAGCCGAAGAATTTTACTTTTAGCTCTTCAAGTGCTGAAAGTGCCGACGAACGTTTTTTATAAATACCAATATACCAGTTTAAGTTCTCGACTTTACGAATATTAATAATGTGTGTTTCGCCATCTTGTACAAATGAATTTGCCGACTCAGGTAACTTTAAACGAATTGTTTCAGAGACTAGCTTTTGCAGATCAGGGTTTACAAAGTCTTCGGTGAGTAATTTTTTACCTTCACGACCATATTTCTCAAGTGTTGTTTTATCCAAATCAGGGTGAGCTAATAGCTGACCTTTTGCATCAAACACCAATAGATGTTGTTCACGGTCACCGATAGGCAGTTGTGCCAATAAAGTTTCAAGAGCAATATCACTGCCTGTTACTCCAAAAAATTCGTTTTCGAAGTAAATAGGCACTAGCACACTCACCACCCACTTATGCCAAATAGTATCGTAATACACTTTTGACCACACCGCTTCTCGGCTTGGGTTAGTTGCAGCCTGAGCGTAATTGAAGGTTTCGCCTTTAGTAAAATCAAAGTCACCAGGTACATTGAGTGCCCAGTTTGGTGGCGCGATTCGAATAAAGTTATCTTTGGTGACAAGGTAAAAATTAAAGAAATCTTGAATTAAGGTCGGTGAAACGATTTTCCATAGCGATTCAGAATCATTTATAAGCTGTTTATAAAATTCAGAATATTTATCTTGAGGGAGAAACGCAGCCGATAAGCCATCTTCTGAGGTACTACGGATACTGCCATCGAGGGCAAATTTGAGTTCTGCGCTGCGTTTACTTTGTAAATGCGATTCGTTGTGAAGGAGTTGGCTGCTTACGACGTTATTCGCCTGCTCAGCAATATTGATTTTGGTTTTGATCAAGCGGTTAAATTGACGACTCAAGCGTTCACTAGAGTGCTTTAAAAGTTCGTGCTCTTCAAACACAAGCTGTTTTTCTTCAGATTTAAGCATCAAAGCCGCAGCACATATACCTGCAATCAAACAAATCGCAGAGATCAGCAGCGACAATTTCATACTTAATGAATTCACACCAAAACGTGATGGCGGTCGTCGATACACCACAGGACTACCTTATTAATAATTGTTATTATTTATTGTGCAAAAACAAATATACCAGATTCATTTTTATATTTATAAATTTTTTATAAATATAAATGAATTTTCTGAGTAAACACCGATGTTTTCTAAATTAGCTGCAATAGGCAGTTGACTTTACATACAAGTGTTTTTACATTAGTTCAATGAAACAAATTATCTCTCGCACTTATTTTTCGTTTTTTAGCTTCTTTAGATAGAGGAGGCTTAACTGTTTGCGAGATAAATTCACCGAATAGCTAAAGCCTCCCACTTGGGAGGCTTTTTTGTTTGTGCACTGTTTTGGAATGAGGAAACCAACATGAGCATTGATACATTAAATGCGTTACGACACGATATTAATGAAATAGATTCCGACTTATTGGTGTTACTGGCTAAAAGACGCCGTATTAGCCACAGCGTAGTTGAATATAAAATTGCAAATAACAAACCAATTCGCGATGAAGCCCGCGAACAAGCATTACTCGAAAAGCTTATTAATTATGGTAAGTCGCTAGGTCTAGATGCGTACTACATCAATAATGTGTTCCAAACTATTCTTGAAGATTCTGTTTTGAATCAACAAGCAATGCTACAAAAGAATCTAAACCCTGAAGCAATGAGCGAAAGTCATCGTGTTGCTTACTTAGGTGGTCAAGGCTCTTATAGCCAATTAGCCTGCCATAAATATTTTAGCCGTCGCCCAGGTAAGCTGATTGAGATGGGCTGTTCGAGCTTTGATCAAATCACTGGCAAAGTTGAAAGTGGCCAAGCTGATTTCGGCTTACTGCCAATTGAAAACACCAGCTCAGGTAGTATCAATGAAGTGTTCGATTTATTACAACATGCACAAGTATCAATTGTCGGTGAGGTCACTCACAGCGTTGAGCACTGTTTATTAGCAATGCCAGGTACTGAGCTTTCTCACATTAATAAAATCTTTGCTCACCCACAGCCTTTTGCTCAATGTAGCCGCTTCATTCAGGGTTTAGGTGATATTCAACATGAAACCTGTGACTCAACCTTCCATGCATTACAATCAGCGGTTGAAACTACAAACAGCGCCGCTATCGGCTCAGCACAAGCAGGTAAAAATGTAGGTTTAGAAGTCGTTAAGTCTGGCCTTGCAAACCAAAGCGAAAACCATAGCCGCTTCATTGTCGTCGCGCGTAACCCGTTGCAAGTATCTAAGCAAATTCCAACAAAAACTAGTTTAATTATGGCCACCAAACAACAAGCGGGTTCATTGGCTGATGCCTTGATGATTTTTAAACAACATCAAATTAACCTGGTAAAATTGGAATCTCGTCCAGTACCAGGAAACCCATGGGAAGAGGTGTTTTATGTTGACCTTGAAGCAAACCTTGATGACTCGCATGTTAAGCAAGCGCTTGAAGAGCTAAAAGAACACACCCAGTACACACGTGTATTAGGCTGTTATCAAAGTGAGTCTTTGCAAGCTGTTAGTGTTTAATAAGCAGCCTAGATATGATTAATGAAAAGGAGCTGGTTGGCTCCTTTTTCGTATAATTTCATCTTAGATACTTGCACCCAATGCCCTGTCTAAGCATAATCTTGAAAACAATTTGAAATTGGAACTTTCATGAATTGGTTAGCAGAATTAGCAACTAAAAGAACACCTTGGTTATTATTAGCCGTTATTTCCCTCGCATTTGAAATCACTGCGTTATTTTTTCAATACAACATGGGCCTTGAGCCATGCATCATGTGTATATATCAACGTACCGCTGTTTTAGGCTTACTTGCAGCGGGAGTTATTGGTGCAATTAACCCACAAAATATGGTTATTCGCTTAGTCGCATTTGCCACTTGGGGTGTCTCTGCAATTTGGGGTTACTTTATTGCCAAAGAACACATTGCAATGCAAAACAATACTGACCCTTTTGCATTTAGTTGTGCATTTGAACCTAACTTCCCAAGTTTTATGCCTTTGCATGAATGGATCCCTAGCTTCTTTGCCGCCACAGGTGATTGCGGAAATATCGATTGGCAGTTTGCTTCTATGAGTATGCCAGCATGGATGGAAGTGATTTTTGCAGCATTTTCAGTGGTATTTGTGGCTGTTTTAGTTAGCCGATTAGTGAGCGAAAAGTCGCTATAATGATTTATTTTTTTACTAGCCAAATCCCTGCTTTAAAAAGCTTTAAAGTAAGGCAACGTCAGCAAATAATTGCTCTTGCTTTGGCTCATTTAAGTCCAAGCAAAAAGATCATTTTATCGGTTTGTAAGCTTGCTTTTTTAGCGCCATTATTTTTAGGCTTAGCCTACTTTGAAGGTTGGATGCTTATTCCTTGGTTGTTGTTAGCAGGCTTAAGTTACCCACTTATTACAACACCTATCGAAAACATGTTCGCATTAGCGCATTTAGACAAAGCTATCGATGAATTTAAACAGGGCGAATAACGCCCTGTTTAGGTGTATAGCCTGCTGTTTATAATGTAATTTTCCCCTCAAGTTTAGCAAATAGCTTATCGCCTATTCCTTTTACTTCTTTTAATTGCTCTACCGACTTAAACGGTCCCTGTTTTTTGCGGTGCTCAACAATTGCTTTAGCTTTTGACTCCCCAATACCCGGTAATTGAGTAAGTTGATCTATGCTGGCTTTGTTTATACTGAGCTTTTGCATTTTAACTTGTGTTGCTTCTGTTGGTTTAACGGCGAATGCCGATGTAGCAGGTAGTAACGCAATACTTGTGGCAAGTAAAATACTTGATAGTAATTTCATAATTTCCTCCATGATGTCCATCTTGGACAGGTAGTTAGCTATTACCCAACACTCACTCCATCGCTTGTGTTTAACTTTGGGTAACAATTTAAATAAAGCTAATGTCCCTACTATTGTCAAATTTGTTAAATAAAATTTTTCTCAAGTTACTTGCAAAGTAAGCCTCGAAGCATTACTGTATATAAAAACAGTAATCAAAGTAGCGGTATTGCGCTGCAAATGCCACGCTTAAATGCAGGAGAAATCATGGCTGTTGTTGTTAAATATGTTGTAGAAAGAAACGGAGTCGAGCGCATGACGTTTACTACTAAGAAAGAAGCTGATGCGTATGACAAAATGCTCGACATTGCTGAGTCATTAGAACTAATGCTTGAAAAAGTTGATGTACCATTAAGCGAGCAACAAATTGAGTCACTGGCGCTTGAAATGGCAAAAGAAAAAGACCAATTTATGGCGGTACTTAAAGGTGCAAAAGACGCCCCAGCTAAGCCTAAAAAAGCAAAGTCAGACGACAACGTTGCTGATATAAAAGAAAAAGCGGCAAGCAAAACGCAAATTTAGATCATAAAAAAGGGCAACAGATGTTGCCCTTTTTGTGTTTAATCAAAAACTACAGTGACGACTCAACTTCATCAAATAAGTCTGTAATTTCTTTTTTCGGCTCAGCAGTTGTAAGGCTAACAACAACAATAGCAATTGTTGATAAAATAAAGCCTGGGACAATCTCATAAATGATTGCACTTAATGCTTGGCCATCAATTGTAATTGGCGCGTAAATCCAAAACAGCACTGTTGCAGCACCAACAACCATACCACTAATAGCGCCTTGTAAGTTCATACGCTTCCAGTAAAGGCTCAGTAATACGAGTGGACCAAATGCAGCACCAAAACCAGCCCATGCATTACTCACTAAATCTAAGATAGAGCTATCGCGGTCATAGGCTAGGTAAATAGCAAATAGAGCAACCAAAATAACACTAATACGACCTACTAAAACCAGCTCTTTTTGAGATGCACTACGGTTTAAGTAAATCTTATAAAAATCTTCGGTTAGTGAGCTTGAACACACTAATAACTGCGATGAGATAGTACTCATAATCGCCGCTAAAATAGCTGCCAATAAGAAGCCGGCAATTAAAGGATGGAAGATTAGCTCAGACAACACTAAGAAAATCGTTTCTTTATCATCAATTGGCATTTGGTTTTCAAGCATATAAGCAGCACCAAATAGACCTGTTAGCACAGCACCAATAGCTGAAAGCGTCATCCACGACATACCCACACGACGCATAGTCGGCATATCTTTCACAGAGCGCACAGACATGAAACGCACAATAATGTGTGGTTGTCCAAAATAACCAAGGCCCCATGCCATGGCAGAAATAATCGCTATCGTTGAACCACCTGCAAACCAATCCATCATATTAAGTGCATGAATTTCTGATTCTTTTGGTGAGCTTAATAATAAGTCATAGCGTGCATTTGCAAGTGTATCCATAACTGGCTGATCAAGCATGGTAAACGTTGCAATTGGCACAGCCAGCAACGAGATAAACATGATACAGCCTTGTACAAAGTCAGTCAGGCTCACTGCTAAGAAGCCACCAAACAAGGTATATAACACGACAACACCTGTTGTGATGTACAGACCCATTTCGTAGCTCATATTAAATGAGTTTTCGAACAACTTGCCGCCTGCAACAACACCTGATGAGGTATACAAGGTGAAGAAAACAATGATTACAATCGCAGAGATAACACGCAGAATATTCTTATTATCATCAAAGCGGTTCGCGAAGTAATCTGGAATGGTGATTGAGTCATTCGCCTTTTCTGTGTAAACACGTAAACGAGGCGCGACTAAGAAGTAGTTAGCCCAAGCACCGAGTACTAGACCTATGGCAATCCAAACCTTGCTTAAACCAAACAAATACATTGCACCCGGTAGACCCATTAGCAGCCAACCACTCATGTCTGATGCGCCAGCTGAAAGCGCAGCAACACTTGGTGATAAATTACGACCACCTAGCATATAGCCTGATACATCGTCGGTAGATTGCTTATAAGCATACAGCCCAATCCCCAGCATGACGATGAAGTACATTGCTAACGAAATTATCATTCCTGTTTCCAAATTAGCCTCCAAAAGTTGTTTAATGTTGGCTTTTAATCCGAATAATGACTCGCAAGTTATTTAATTTTAAGACATTATTGGGGTAAAAACCGATATCATCCATGACTATAACATGCTTCTGCCCCACAACTCCAATCAAGCCGATCAGTGACAGAGTTTACAATTTCAACCTTTTTATAACAAAAATATGATATTTAATCGCAAGTTATAGAATTCAATTACAAATTATCCTAGTCTTAAGGTAAAAATAAAATCAGTATTTATCCTCAATAATTCGCATTTAATTAATGCTATTTCAGGCACAATGACATATATTGCTGATGGATAAATGAATTAACCGAAGTGGACATGCCAGGACTATGTATTTTTACGCTGCACGCCAACCTATTTTAGATAAGGAAAAGAAACTTGTCGGCTACGAACTCCTATTTAGGGATGGCGTAGATAACGTGTTTCCAGACATTGATGGCGATGAAGCAACATCACGGCTCATTGAAGGTAGTCAGTTTAATTTTGGTTTAGAAGATTTAACGGATAACAAACCAGCTTACATTAATTTCACTTTAGAGACGCTCCAAAAAGGTTACCCTCTGTTATTGGGCAAAGAGCAAGTCGTTGTCGAAATTCTTGAAACTATTCAACCTGGCAAGCGTTTACTTGCACTGGTTAAAGATTTAAAAGAGCGTGGCTATACTCTAGCCCTTGATGATTACATACATCAACCTGTCTGGCGCCATTTTTATCCGTTTATCGATATGATCAAAATTGATTTTTTAACCACAGACAAAGAGTCAATTGAAGCAGTTATTGAGGCAATAAAACCTCACCCGCACATCAAGTTGCTTGCCGAAAAAGTCGAAACTTACGAGAAATACCAACTTGCTCTAGAAATGGGCTTTAGTTACTTTCAAGGCTTCTTCTTTTCAAAACCTGAGATGGTTCAAAGCAAAACCTTACCGCCCTCAGAGATGGCCCTTGCCGAGCTATTGTATGAAACGTCAAGCATGGATTTAAACCTCAAAAAAATCACTGAGGTATTCGAGCGTGATGTTAACTTATCTTACAAACTGCTTCGCTACTCGAATTCAGCTGCTTTTAAACGCCGCGCCGAAATAAGCACGATTAAACAAGCACTTATTGTTTTAGGTAGTGAAGAAATCAAACGTTTCTTATCACTTTTATTTGCTGCGCAAGTTGCCGCAGATAAACCTGCTGAGTTAATACGTTTATCACTAACCCGCGCCCGTTTTGCTGAATTACTAGCAATCAGTCATGGTAAATTACGTGATACCGGGATGGCATTCTTAACAGGCATGATGTCATTAATGGATGCTATATTGGATGAAGATATGCCAAGCGTAATGGGCAAACTGCCATTAACGAATGAAATAAAAGGTGCCCTTCTTCATGGTGAAGGTTTGCTGGCAACTTACTTATCACTTGTTAAGTTCTATGAACAGGCAGATTGGGACAACGCAAAAGAGATTCAGCAACAGTTAGGGCTCAAACCTGAGGAAGTACCTGATGCTTATCACGATGCTCTAAGTTGGTCTAATGAGCAGATGAGTGTGTTTGGCGACTAATAAATACCAAGCCCTCAATTGATATTAAAAATGCCAGCAATTGCTGGCATTTTTATGACTTAAAGATTCTCTAAAAAGTCTTCGTCAAAATCATCCGTTTCTTTTTCAACTGGCGGATTACCATCATGTAGCTCATATAATTGACGCTGGAAGTAAATATCCTTCACGAAAATATATGGGTCTAACGACTCATTTAATAGGCTCTCTTGTGGCATTAATGAAGCACGGGCCTCAACCGCTTTCAGCGCGAAGACTAGTATTGTCTGTGGTGTCGTTAACGTGATTTCAGGTAAGACAAAGTTATCTACCACATCACCAGTTAGGTTTCGTGCTGTACTTGGTCCCATACCCGGGATCATCAAATAAGCGCCATCACCTACACCCCATACACCTAGAGTTTGGCCAAAGTCCTCATCGACAATTTCTAAACCCAGCGATGAAGCGACATCAAAAAAACCGAGTAGACCAACCGTAGAGTTCACTAAAAAGCGCGCCAAGCTAATACCCATATTGCCAGGTTTACCTTGCAGGCCAGCATTGACCATATCCGTTGGTGCAGTGATGTTATCGGTAAAATTAACAATGCTGCGTCTTACTGGTGTTGGCGTTACTGTAACGTAGCCAACAGCTGCTGGGCGAAGAATATAAGCGTCAAGCACGTCCATATTAAAATCATACATAGGACGGTTGAACGACTGTAATGGGTCTCGCTCATCCGCTTTTTCTTCAGGTATTTGTGCGCATCCTGCAAGCACTACAAAAAAGATAAAAAATATACTGTGCCTAAACATCGGCTATCCTTAAGGTATTAACTCATTAATTAGCAACGAATATTCTTTTACGTTTGCACGCTCTAAAACATCCGACTTGCCTTCCAACTCGCCGCTAGAAGTTACCACAGTTGCATCTTTTGATAAACGCGCAGTTAAAATAATTTTATCGACACTTGATAGGTTCAAACCTTCAACCATGGCATTTGTATCACTCAACGTCACGGTTAACGGAAAGCTATATTCGGTCATTTTTACCACAGCTAATGGCATTTGTGGACCACTGGCTGCTTTTGCAAAAACGAATAACGTGCCGTTTTGTGGCTGCGAATCTGCAAGTGCAGAGTCTAAATCAACAGTGATGCTAATTTCACTGCTTGAAGCTTCTGCGAGTTTTGTATTTGTAACTTGCTGCTCATTATTTAAATGGGCATCAATTTCAGCAATACGCTCTGCAATCATGCTATAACGCGGGTCATTTTGCTGCATACTTGCAAGCAGTACTTCAAACGCCGTTTTTGCTTGCAGCCAATCTTTACGCTCATAAGCAATTAGGGCTAGCAATGAGATAGCATCAATATTGGTCGGCTCTGCTTTCAACACTCTCGATAACATAGTCGCGGCACGAGACATATTCGCATCACTGCCTTCCATTAGCAGGACTTGCGAGTAGCTGATCAGCACTTGCTTGTTATCTGGGTTCATTTTAAGAACCTTATCAAATGACTGCATTGCCATATCAAATTCATTTAATGACATCGCAACACGACCTAGCAGCATCCACGCCACTTCATCATCACCACTTTGATCAAGCTTGGTACGCAATGCTAAAGCAAATGCTTGCAGCTCATTCGGTGTTAACGGCTCACCATCTTGCATTACGGCACGCTCACCATACGCCTTAAGGTTTGCCATCGCGTCATGCCAGCCTTTAATTTGCTGCTGACTACCCGTGTAGCCATAAAAGATAGCCGTTAAAACAATTAAAAAGCCTGCGCCAGTAAGGGCAAAAATACGGTTGTTACCTTTACTATTTAGCGCTTTTTCTGGAGACAACTCATTGAGTAAACGACGCTTTTGTTCGATAACTGACTCATCGTGCATTTGTGCATCAATACGCTGGTTATCTAAGTCAGCTTTAAGCTCGTCTAAACGTTGATGATAAATTCGGATTAACTCCGAGTTTGCATTGTGATCAAGGCGTTGAATACGTTCGCGTTTAAAAAACGGAACGACAACAAATAGCAATGCAACCAGTGTGAGTAAAACAAAAGAAGCCCACATTAATGCCATCTAGCTTTGCTCCTGACGTTGATTTTGTTCAATTAACTTTGCAAGCAGTGCCTCGTCTTGCTCTGTCCATGTTTGTTTTACAGATGCCTTACGTTGGCGTAAAACAATAAAGCCAAAGCCAAGTACCACAATTAATACTGGCAATACCCATAACACTAAGGTTGCTGGTGTTACTGGTGGATCGTAATGTACGAAGTAACCGTAACGGTCAATCATATAATCGATGACTTCATCTT
The DNA here is from genome assembly GCF_019134595.1 of Pseudoalteromonas shioyasakiensis. NCBI lineage: Bacteria > Pseudomonadati > Pseudomonadota > Gammaproteobacteria > Alteromonadales > Pseudoalteromonadaceae > Pseudoalteromonas > Pseudoalteromonas shioyasakiensis. The sequence continues at coordinate 2,700,810 of NZ_CP077770.1, forward strand.
TGCTTTTGCCATCTTTCACCAGCGTTAACACTTTGTCACGTAAGTCTTTGGCTACAACGGCGTCTGAATCGGCAATGTTCTGGTTTTGACATTTAGGGCAACGCAGCTCTTTGGTTAGTTCACTAAAGCGAACAGCTTGCTCTTTATCATCAAATTGATACTTGTCTTGCTCTGCAAATGCGCTAAACGTGATGAGCAAACTTGCTAAAAAAATCACGAGTCTCATTACTGTAACTCCTGCATTAACGGTGCGAATTTGGCTCGCCACACACGCGGATTAATATCGCCGGTATGGTGTAGCAAAATAGTGCCTTGCTTATCGACTAAAAAGGTCTCTGGTGCGCCAGACACACCTAAATCAAGGGCTAATGTGCGTTTTAAATCTAAGATATTAAATTGATATGGGTCGCCAGCACGATTAAGCATGCTAGTGACATCTTCGCGTAGTGCGTTAATATCAAACTGACCATCAAAGTCAGGGTCATAGCCTTGCTCGTAGTATAAGCCAACAATCTTAACGCCCTGCTCTCTAAGCTCGGTTAAATAGCCTAACTCAGCTAAACAGGTCGGGCACCATGTGCCCCACACATTTAGTAAGTAAACTTCACCTTTTAAATCATTATCTGCCCAACGCTTTGACTCATCCATCAAATCTGGCAGATTAAAAGCTGGCATAGCCTGCCCAATACGCCCTGTTTGCAGCTCACGCGGGTTAGCAAACAAGCCTTGATATAAAAACACACACAGTAAAACGAAAACCAGTAAAGGTGCTAGTGCGAGTAGTTTACGGTTCATGCTGAAGCCTCCTGCTTAGTCGATTTTTGGCGGTAGCGTTTATCACCAAGCACTAAAAAGCCTGCCAGTGAAATCAAGATACCACCGAGCCACATCCAACGAACATAAGGCTTATGGTAAATACGTAAAGACCACGCACCTTGGCTTAATTGCTCACCAAGCGCTAGATATAAGTCACGTGTGAAGCCTGCATCAACAGCCGCTTCAGTCATAAACTGCATACCAATGTCATAACGGCGTTTTTCAGCATGTAAAACGGTTACTTGTTTATCGTTTTTCAGCACTGTGACAACACCAGCATGGCCACTATAGTTTGCGCCGCGGATAGACTTAACACCATCAAAACGATACTGGTATTCATTTAACGCCACAGTGTCACCCGGCTTCATTGATACATCACGCTCTACTGAATAAGCAGAGGTTAACGTTACACCTGCAATCACGAACGCTAAACCAACGTGGCCTAAAACCATCGCCCAATAGCTTAGCCCTAAACGTTTAAAGCCTTCGCCTAAGGTTTTGTGAATAGTTACTTTTGCCGCTAAATCAACCACTGTAGTAACAACAATCCATACCGCTAGCGCAGTTGCAATAAATGTAATAGGCGCAATTACATCGTAACTTGAATATAACCACGCTGCCGTAGCCACGAGACTAACTACAGCCGATAGTGCAAACTTGTTTTGCAACATCGACCACTTGTTTTGTTTCCAACGTAACAGCGGACCCATACCCATTAAAATGGCAAACGGTACCAGTAAAATAGCAAACATCTTATTGAAGAACGGCTCACCAATCGAAATGCTACCTAAGCCAAGTTCTTTGTGGATCATTGGCAGTAATGTACCTAGCAATACAATCAGCGTTGCCACAACTAAGAAAATATTATTTAGCCAAAGCACAACTTCACGTGAGGCAAACTTATAACGGCCTTCACTTTTCACCTGTGAAACGCGTAATGCATAAAGCGATAAACCACCACCAACGACCATGGCTAAGAAAGCTAAAATAAACATACCGCGGTTAGGATCTGAGGCAAAAGCATGCACAGATACTATGATACCCGAGCGAACAATAAAGGTACCCAGTAAGCTTAACGAAAATGCTGCAATAGCCAACAATACGGTCCACGACTTAAACACACCACGCTTTTCGGTGGTTGATAATGAGTGCAGCAATGCTGTTGCCACAAGCCATGGCATTAATGATGCGTTTTCAACTGGATCCCAGAACCACCAGCCACCCCAGCCAAGTTCTGAGTATGCCCACCAACTACCAATGGTAATACCGAGTGTTAAAAAGCCCCATGCTGTCATAGTCCAAGGACGAGACCACTTAGCCCAAGTATTATCAAGCTTACCTGTAAGTAACGCTGCAATAGCAAATGAGAACGACACAGATAAACCCACATAGCCCATATAAAGCAATGGCGGGTGAATGATCATACCCGGGTCTTGCAATAACGGGTTTAAATCGCGACCTTCAACAGGGAAATAAGGCAATAAGCGCTCAAATGGGCTCGACATTAATAAGGTGTATAACATAAAGCCAACACCTAAAAAGCCTAGTACACCCAGTACACGAGCACGTAATACCCAAGGTAATGATTGCGAACGCATAGCAACTACAGCGGTCCAACCCGCTTGCATTACTAACCAGAGTAAAATTGCCCCTTCATGACCACCCCATGTCGAGGTTATCTTGTAGTACCAAGGTAAGGTGCTACTTGAGTGATAAGCAACATACGAAACAGTAAAGTCGTCGGTTAAACTGGCATAAACAAGTGCAGCAAAAGACAAAAGTACAAATACGAATTGTCCAATTGCCAGTGATGGGGCGGCACGCATTAAACGTAAATTGCCGGTATGCGCGCCCCACAAAGGAAAAATACACAATAGAACACTGAGCACCATGGCCAGTGTTAAAGAAAAATAACCGAGTTCTGGGATCATATTAATTGCCGTTATCTAAGTTATACGTCGGTTTTTCGTGCTTGATACCCTTCACAGCTTCAGCAACTTCTGCAGGCATGTACTCTTCATCATGCTTTGCAAGTACTTCAAAGGCATCAATTTCATTGGCTTTAACTAGCACGCCCTGCGCCACAATCCCTTGGCCTTCACGGAATAAGTCCGGCAAAATCCCTTGATAATTAATTGTCACCATAGGGCCTTTATCAATCAGTTTAAAGCTTACCTTTAAGCTTGATTCGTCACGAACAACTGAGCCAGGTACAACCATGCCGCCAATACGTAGCTTCTGACCAATATGCGGTTTTTCTTTGTTTGGTCCTTTACCCTCAACAAGTTCACTTGGGGTATAGAATAAATTGATGTTTTCTTGCAGTGCGTATAGCACTAAACCAATCGTTGCACCCACACCAAAAATAATGGCTACAACAGCTAATAAACGTTTTTTACGTCTTGGATTCATTGCCCTGCCTCTTGCTTCGCTTTCTTAATGCGCTCTTCACGTTGTGCTTGCTGCTTTACTGAAGAGAAAATACGTTTTGTATCGTTTAACGAACTAAATAAAATACCAAGTAAAATTAATGCACAGCTACCAAAAGACAACCATACATAAAAGCCATAGCCACCCATGGCAATAAAATCTGCAAAAGAATCAAACTGCATGATTAACCTCGCTCAACCATATCACGCACCCAAGGGCGATGCTTATCACGTTGGAGAATTTCGTTTTTAAGACGGATTAACGTCACCACACCAACAAAACCTGCAAACGCAACAATGTTAACCATTAATGGCCAAAACATGCTTGGATCAATAGCTTTAGTATCAAACTTTGTAATGGTTGCACCTTGATGCAAGGTATTCCACCACTCCACCGAGAAGTGAATAATCGGTAAGTTGATAACCCCAACAATGGCTAAGATACAAGCAGCACGCCCCGCTGCTTTCTTATCTTCAAAAGCATGATAAAGCGATAACACACCAAGGTATAAAAATAACAGAATTAACTCAGAGGTAAGACGTGCATCCCACACCCACCATGCGCCCCACATAGGTTTACCCCATGCTGCACCGGTAATTAATGCTATCGCTGTCACACATGCCCCGACAGGTGCAATTGCAATCACTGCAAGTTCTGCATTACGTAATTGCCATACTAGTGCGATCACTGCTGCAATCGCCATAGAAGAGTAAGCGCCCATAGATAAAATAGCTGAAGGCACATGGATAAAAATAATTCGGTAGCTGTCTTTTTGTTGGTAATCGGCTGGGGCATAAGCAAGCCCCCAGACCCATCCAACAATCATACAAACCACCGTAACGACGGCGAAATAAGGCAGTAAGGTGTTACACAATTGGTAAGCACGATCTGCTTTTGCGTAGGGATGTAACCACTTCCACATATTAACTTACACTCACTTTCAATGCTGACGATATGGCAATTGGCGCCGCTATAATCGCTATGATTAGCATGGCACCAAGGATTGCAAGCTGTCCGCTATAGGCAAGCTCCATAGAGCTGGTATCAATAGCCGAGGTTGCAAAAATTAGTACAGGGATATACAAAGGCAAAACAAGCAAACTCATTAAAATGCCGCCTTTTTGTAGTCCCACAGTAAGTCCAGCGCCAATTGCGCCAATGAAGCTAAGCAATGGCGTACCTAACAATAAGGTCAGAACGGTTGCTAAAAGCGCTGAACTTTCTAAATTCAATAACAAAGCAAATACCGGGGTCATTAACACTAAAGGCAGCCCCGTGATCACCCAATGCGCTGCCACTTTTGCAAGGACAGTTAACGGTAATGGGTATGATGATGCAATTAATTGCTCTAATGTTCCGTCGTGATAATCATCACGAAATAGCTTATCTAGGCCCAACATAGTTGAGAGTAACGCAGCGACCCAAATAATGCCCGGTGCCATACGAGCAAGTAGACCGGGTTCAGGGCCAATTGCTAAAGGAAAAAGTGTAATAACAATAAGAAAAAACAAGATAGGGTTAACGATTTCAGCACGCTGACGAAACGCTAATTTAAGATCTTTAGAAAAAACCGCAGTGAATAATTGCCAATACGAATGCTGTTTTACCATCAGTGGCGATACTCCAAAGTCACTGTTTGTAGGTCACTAAAATGTGTCGTTAAGTCTTGGTGGGTAGTTAAAAGAATCGCGCCACCAGCATTTAGGTGCTCAACAAAGCGTTCTTGTAAAAATGCCACACCGCTTTTATCAAGGGCCGTAAATGGCTCATCAAGGATCCATAGTTTGGCACTATTCAGCCACAGTCTTACTAAAGCGACACGGCGCTGTTGCCCTGCTGACAACATACGAACAGGCACATCTTCAAGACCCACTAAGCCAATTTTAGCTAGGATCGGATACAAGTCTTGTTTGCTATCGTAGCCATTAATTTTTAGCCAAAATGCGACATTCTCAAGAGCAGTAAGTTGTGTATTTACACCCGTTTTATGGCCGATGAATAATAACTCTTGTGCATATTCATCATAGTATTTTGTAATCGAGCGTTCTTGGAACAAAACATCGCCTTCATCCGCCATAGCGAAACCCGCGATAATACGCAATAATGATGTTTTACCAGCCCCATTCGGACCAGCTAACTGCATAATTTGTCCCGATTTCAAGCTGAAATTAAGATCCGCAAACAAACAACGATCTTGCTTGATGCAGGTGACGGCCTTAATGTGTAACAAGATGACGATTCTCTATACCCAAAATTAGGCGTTAGTCTACCATAATGATAGGGTAATACGAATATTGCTTTAAAACGATTAACTTATATTTGATCTAAAATAATGAATAAACAAAGCCAGTTGACTCTCAGCACTCAGCTTAATCTAGACTCAAAAGCAATCAGCAGTGCATCACAGCAATCACCTAATGATGCCTTAAAAATGCTGGCTGAGCAGAGCTTAACTGCCCGAAATATCGTGATTGGTAAGCAAAGCGTGCAAATGGACGTGCTAATCAATAACTCATGGCAAACACTGCGCTTATCAACAGAGCAAGAAAATCTTAAAACTGAGCGCTTTTTAGCGGCCAATATTCAATTAAGTAGTGATGGTAAACAGCTGACTATCACACCAGCACCGCTGACTATTACACTTGGCAAAAGCCAGCAATTACAAGCACTACTGAACTTGCTAACGCAAGGGAGCGCAAATACAAATATGCCGCACCCTGCTCAGATTGCGCCAAGTAAACCTTTACTACAACTACCAACATTAAAAGCTGAGTTTGCTCTTAACAATAGCCTGGTTGCTCTTTTAAAAGCTGAAGCACCACTTAAAGCCATTTTGCTGCCTGCTACCAACCAACAAAATAGCTTTAATTTAAACATAATTAATCGCTTTGGGGATTCACTTCATCAGCAAAGTGTTAGCCAACAAAAAGTAGCCGAGTTGGTGGCTAAGCTAACCCCTGAAATGAATTTAAAATTAGCTGGGCAACAAGTACAGTTAAGCGTTGCAAACAAGCAAAGTAATGAATTAACTTTACCGCTACCTACAATATCGCCAAAACAAGCTAAGCAAATTCAAGCCCAGTGGCAATTTCATCCTCATGCATTAAAACTAATACCCCAGCAAGTTAAAAATACTGTTGAACTTATAAATAAAGCACCTGTGCAACAAATACTGTTAAAGAACTCGTTATCAGAGACATTCAATCAAGCATTAAAAAGCCAAGCTGTTGAACCTAAGAATACGTTGATAGCGCCATCGAGCAGCTCAAATTCCCCCATTAGCTCTTGGCTAAAAGACAGTTTTGCTGATTTAAAAACGCGTATTAGTGATGCTGTGCGCTATTTTGAAAAGCTCCCCGCTACCACCAAAGCGGCTGTTAACCAGTCAACGCATCAGCTGATTGAAAGCAAAAATACGATTAGCCAACTGGGCTTTAATGCTAATAAAATCAATATAGTAAAGTTTGCCGCTATTCAACAAAGCTCGCTACAACACGCCGCCCCCCAAGTAGCGCAAAAAATCAGTGGGCCAGTTTCAGCAAATACGCCATTACCTGCGACTAAACAGACAGAGCCATTAACCGAAAGTCAGTCTACAAAGCAAGTTAGCTTACCCGTGAGTTATAACAAGGCTCCACCATTAATACAGTTACTGCAACGGATAAAAGTCAGTTTAGAGCCGATTGCTAGTGCACAAACTCAGGCGAGTCAAACAGCAATAAACAGTAGCAAAACACAACCACCATTGCTGAGCACAGATAACAATTTGCAAAAAGCGCCTGTAGACAACAAAGCGGTTAGCGGCGCTGTTACTGCCATGAAATCTGACAGACCAGCCACAGAGCAGCTCGCTCAAGCTAAAAATAACCTTGCTAATTCAGTAGTTAAAAATCTTAGTGAGCAGATTACACAAACTAAACAAGCGACATTAAACTCAGCGCCCAACCCTACTGCACAAAATGCAAAGCCAGATTTAAAAGGGGCACCTGCTCCTTCGCAACAACAAGCTGGTCGAGCAATAAAAACAGTGGCTAAAAACCTTGTAGCGGCAACGCCTAATGAACAAATAAAACAGAATAACTCAGCGACTCGAACAGCAGCTGAGCAAACAGCAGGGTTACAAAAAGTTGCTCAGCAGCAAACTCAATTACATGCCCCCTACTTAGCTTTGAAAGAACCTAACTTGAGTCAGCCATTGTTGCCGATAAGACCGATTGAGGCCACGCTGATTGCGAAGCTATTACCGCTTCCTGAAAGCAAACCTTTAGCAAGCACACCTCTACCAGTGCAATTAACAGAAAAACTTGTAGCTCTGAGTGAGCAAAACACATCGTCTTCGGTAGATTTAAATCGACTCGTAAATCAAGCATTTAATCGCATGATCTCGAGTCAAAACATGCATCCTACTACGATTGAACGAGAGCTTTTAAGTATCCTCAGGCCAACAGCATTACCTAGCCAGACTCAGCAAGCGAGCTTTAGCCAAGGGTTAGAACAATTAGCAGTGGCTTCACTTGCCGCGCCAATTATTAATCAAGCACCAACCAACCTTAGTTTTAATAATCAGACTGGTCTTGATGCCTTACTGCAAGTGTTAGTGCCCAACTTTAAAGCCGTTAACGGTAATAAATTACTCGAGCAGCTACAGCAGCCTGCGATGCAAGCCATGGCGGCTGAAGCCTCACAACTAAAAAACACGTTGGCTCAGGTGCAAACAACACCTATCAATCAGCAACAAGATAATAGTGCTTTAGCGCAGTTTTTCTTACCGATGAAGTTACCTCCTGAAACAGGGCAAACAGAAATCAGCTTAGGACAATATAAAAAGCCAAGTAAAAATAAACTCGAAGCGAAAAATGTCTGGTTTGTGCGATTAAACTTTGATTATGCTCAGCTTGGCAAGTTACAAATTACCGCAGAGGTGATGGATAAAGCGGTTGATTGCCAGTTGCTAGCGTCTTCACAAGAAGTGACAGCGCTTGCTCATCCGCATTTAGAAACGCTGCGTCATAAATTAGCAGGCCATGGCTTAAATGTAGGTGAGTTAAACTTGCAACAAGGGACGTCAAGCCACCAAGCTTTTTATAAATCCCATGCGATTATTAACATTAAGGTGTAATTCTTATGAGTGAACAAGCGGTGCATAAATCAGTAATTGGCTTACTCTACGAAGCTGGTAGCTCGCCACGAGTAACCAGTAAAGGCTTTGGTGAATTGGCTGAAGAAATCGTCAAACTTGCTGAGCAAAAAGGTATTTTGATACACCAAGATGCGGATTTGGCCCAAACCTTATCGCATCTTGAGTTAGGTGAAGAAATACCGAAAGAGCTCTATTATGTCATTGCCGAGTTAATTGCTTTTTCGTACGTATTGCGTGGTAAATTTCCACCAGGTTGGCAAGACTTTCAAGGTAAGCTCAACATTCAAGCCTAGTGCTCAAATGTACTCAAATAAAAAAGCGCCTTATTGGGCGCCTTTTTGTTTATGAAGTGACATGAGTAGCTCAGCTTCGGCTCTGGGTAATTCGCATTCACGAATTATTTCTTCTAAATCAGCGCCTAGCTCAACCATTTTAACCGCTCGCGAATAAATTTTCGCATTCGGATCATCATATTTTTGTGCATCTTGTAGCTGTTCAAGCTCTTTACTTTTTTCTTCAACAGCAACAACGCGTTTGCCAATACTCAGCATGCCAGCTCGCATCTCAGCCACTTCGCTACGTAAAATACTCAATTGCTGTTGAGCTTCTTGTAACTGTTTTTGCTTGGCTTGAATCGCCGCCGCTTGCTTATTGTTATTGACAAAAATAAGCCCCAAACACACTAATACAAGTAAGATTGAGGCACCAAACAAAGAGTATAACAGCATATAATTTCCAAACGCTTATAGTGCGCTTAGCTCGTCCCACTCATCGTCATTTAATAATTTATTAAGATCAACCAAGATCAGTAACTCACCATCACGGTTAGATACACCTTGGATAAACTTAGCACTTTCTTCTGTGCCAATATTTGGCGCACTGTCAATTTCAGAGCTACGTAGGTAAACCACTTCTGCGACACTGTCGACTAAAATACCAATCACTTGCTTTTCAGCTTCAATGATAACGATACGAGAGTTATCAGTGACCTCAGCACCCATTAAGCCAAAACGTGCACGAGTGTCGATAACAGTAACAACATTACCACGTAGGTTAATAATACCTAATACATAAGAAGGCGCACCTGGTACAGGAGCAATTTCGGTATAGCGAAGTACTTCTTGTACTTGCATTACGTTAATGCCGTACGTTTCTTCTTCAAGTTTAAAGGTTACCCACTGTAACACTTCATCGTTGCTATCAGCGTTTTTATTTGCTGACAGTAGTCTTTCTTCACTCATGCTATTACTCCGTAAAAATAGTTACTGCTCACGGCTGTCTAAGCCCTGCTCTAGCAATTGATTTAAATTTTCAACGTCAATCAAGGCGCACATTTTCTCTTTGATAACACCTGCAAGCCAAGGCCGCTTACCTGATTTTGCTCGCCATTTTACATCTTCTTTACGAAGCGTAATATTATTTACGAGCTTTTCAGCCAATAATCCCCATTGACTGTCACCTAAGGTGATTAAATACTGATAATCTAATGATTGTTCTAATTTTTCATCATACTTTTCTGGCATAACCCAACGTGCAGTATCAACAACATTTAGTTTTTCTTCACGGTTTAGCATTACACCTTTAAACCATTTAGGTTTACCAAATAATTGGTTAACCTCAGCCAGCTGATGAATTCCCCCTAATGCTTTTAACGGTACAGCAAGCGTTAACCCTGCAACCTCAAAGAATAATGCCTGAAATTCACCATCAAAATAGTCTTCTTGACGATCAGACGAGGTTTTTGCAACCAGTTCAGCTTTAGGTTCTGTGACTATATCTTTGATATTAGCTTGGTTCTCGGTTTTCTCAAGCTCTTTAGTCGGTTCTGGGGGTGGTAAAACAGGTTCTGGAGTAAGCTGAACGTCTGTCAGCTTTTCTTCCGTCTTAGTTTCAGGCTCTTTAACCTGCTCCAGCAGCTTTGCGACTGGCTCAAGATTTTGGTCTGTAGGCTCATCTTCACACAACAAAGCGCCCAAATATTGGGTCATCACTTTTTCATTGGCAAATAAATGCTTACTCATCTTTAACCTTGTGCAACTAAGTAATCAAGCAGCGCGCGATAGGCAAATACCCCACGCGAACGCGGGCAAAATTGAATCGGCACTTGTTGTGCTAAACTAGCATCTCTAAACTTTGTATCGACAGGAACCACGCCTGACCATACTTTATCTTTGTAATTATCCTGCAGAGTCTTGTAAGCTTCAAGTGATGCTTTAGTACGTTTATCGTACATTGTAGGAATAATTGTATATTGGTACTGTTTTGCTTGCGATGTTTGCATCAACTCCATCGTACGCATCATACGATCAAGCCCTTTTAAGGCCAGAAACTCTGTTTGTACTGGCACTAAAATTCGCTCACTAGCTGCAAGAGCATTGACCATCAAAACCCCTAAAACAGGCGGGCAATCAATAATTGCATAGTCATAATGGTCACTAATTTTGGCCAGTGCTTTTTTTAGTATTAAGCCCATACCATTTTTATTGCCCATGCTTCTATCAAGCGTCGCGATTGCCATCGTCGCAGGTAAGATATCAAGGTTTTCAAGTGTTGATGGACATAGAGCCTGTAAAATTTCTTCACTGGCCATGTTATTGCCGCGCGCAAAGATATCATACACGCTAACTTCTAAGTCTTCTGAATCTATACCAAAATAATAAGTCAATGATGCGTGCGGATCGGTGTCAATAAGTAACACGCGTTTTCCTTGTAAAGCGAGAATACCAGCAAGGCTAACGGCTGTGGTGGTTTTCCCTACCCCACCTTTTTGATTCGCTACGGTCCAAACTTTCACATCACACCTTATTATTGTTCATTGCGCGTGGTAATCCTAATGCCACCATGTGGTAATTGAATCACTTTAATGCTGTTGTCATCGCTTGGCAACTCAATTTCTGTCGTCTGTTGCGGTTGGTTTTGTGACTCTTGTTCAGTATTTTCTGGCTCTTTTGGCGGTAAACCATATTTAGACAATGCAACAACCACTTTGCGGTTTTCTGCGCGGCCTTGCTCAGTGTCATTACTTGCGAAGGGCGAATACTGACCGTAACCTTCAATAGCCATACGCGCAGGGTTAATGCCTAAACTCTCAAGCTCAACCAGTACGGATGTAGCCCGCGCTACAGATAGCTCCCAATTTGAGCGAAACATCTCATTACGAATACCTTCGTTATCGGTATAACCACGCACGCGAATGTAGTTATCAACCGGCGCGATAATATCTTTCACTAAACCAACAACTTGCTTGGCACGCTGCTGTGCAACAGCACTGCCCGATGAAAATAACATACCTGAACTTAATTCGATGATAAGCCAATCTTGGTGAAGCTCTAAACTCGCTTCGCCATCACGAATTTCATCAATAAGCGCAGACTGTAATTTAGTAAGTAAGCTGTCGAGAGGCTTGCCGAGATGTTTTTTCTCAATATTGCTGGTTTCGCTTTGTCCATCGAGTAATTCAGGACCCTGCTCATCTTTACGAATGCTCTCACCGTATAGAATGTCGTTCTCAGGACTAACTCTGTCAGTTAATATGCCTGTGCCGTTAACCCCAGTGCCAACCTGTTGTTGCTGACGAGCTGATTTTTCGAACACCTGCTCCAGTGAGTCTGAGAGAATCTGAAAGTCTTCATTTTTACTAATTGCGATAGCATACATGACCACAAAAAAAGCAAACATGATGGTCATGTAATCGGCATAAGAGACAAGCCAGCGTTCAGTATGTTGGTTTTTTGACGTGTTATGACGCAGACGACGGCGCATCATAATAAATTACTCGTCAACTAAGCTTGGGCGCTCTACACGGTACGCCTCAAGTTTTAGTTCGATATTTAGTGGGCTTTCACCTTGCGAAATAGCAATAATGCCTTCAGCAAGTAGTTCATGATACAGCATTTTTTGCTCAACTTGTTGCTTAAGTTTATTCGCCAT